>NZ_JALHBK010000036.1:0-89102 GCF_031570565.1 Nonomuraea sp. 3-1Str | reverse complement strand
CTGCGGCACGACCGGTGGCGCGGGCCCGAGCGGCGGCTCCGGCGTCCCCGCGCCGGCCGGTGCGGCGCCGCCGGACTCCTCGGCCGGGGACGGGCCGCCGGAGCCGAGGTAGTCGTCGGCATCCTCGCGCGGGTCCTGGCCCTGGCCGGACTGGTTCGGATCCCCCGATGTGGTCACGTGTGCGTCTCCCGACGGGTGTGCATGCCGGACACTTCACCCTTACGCGGAGAGCAGCCCAGAAAGGGCGTGACACGGTAAAACCGCGTCCATGCTTGGGACACCATGCGTTTAACGACCACCGGTACGGCCCCGCAACGGGCCCCGGGTGCACGAGCAGCGAAGCGTCCGACCTAAACTGAGGCACGTGCTGAAAGGCGACGGCCGGCTCGGCCATGACCTGGACCCCACCGATCGAGCTCCGCAAGACGCCTGTGGCGTCTTCGGCGTGTGGGCGCCAGGCGAGGAAGTGTCCAAACTCACCTACTACGGGCTGTACGCGTTGCAGCATCGCGGCCAGGAGTCCGCGGGCATCGCGGTCAGCGAGGGCAGCCGTATTCTCGTCTACAAGGACATGGGCCTGGTGGCCCAGGTCTTCGACGAGTCCGTGCTCGGGACCCTGCGGGGGCACCTGGCGATCGGCCACTGCCGCTACTCGACGACCGGGTCGAGCGTGTGGGAGAACGCGCAGCCCACGCTGAGCTCCACCGAGGTCGGCGGCCTCGCCCTGGCCCACAACGGCAACCTCATCAACACCGCTGAGCTGTCCCAGCGCCTGGCCCCTGGCGCGACGCGGGCCACCACCGACACCGAGGTGCTGGCCTCGCTGCTGGCGCAGGACCGCAGCAAGTCCGTCGAGGACGCGGCCGCGGAGCTGCTGCCGCAGGTCAAGGGCGCGTACTCGCTCGTGTTCATGGACGAGACGACCCTCTACGCGGCGCGCGACCCGCAGGGCATCCGCCCGCTGGTGCTGGGCCGTCTGGAGCGCGGCTGGGTGGTCGCCTCCGAGACGGCCGCCCTCGACATCGTCGGCGCCACGTTCGTGCGGGAGATCGAGCCCGGCGAGCTGCTCACGATCGACGAGCAGGGCGTCAGGTCGCGCCGCTTCGCGCTGGCCGAGCCCAAGGGCTGCCTGTTCGAGTACGTCTACCTCGCCCGCCCCGACACCACGATCGCCGGCCAGGGCGTCCAGGTGACCCGCGTCGAGATCGGCCGCGTGCTGGCCCGCGAGCACCCGGTCGACGCCGACCTGGTCATCCCCACGCCCGAGTCCGGCACGCCCGCCGCCGTGGGCTACGCCGAGGAGAGCGGCATCCCCTACGGCCAGGGCCTGGTCAAGAACTCCTACGTCGGCCGCACCTTCATCCAGCCGTCGCAGACCATCCGCCAGCTCGGCATCCGGCTCAAGCTCAACCCGCTGCGCGAGGTCGTGCGGGGCAAGCGGCTGGTCGTCGTCGACGACTCGATCGTGCGCGGCAACACCCAGCGCGCGATCGTCAAGATGCTGCGCGAGGCCGGGGCCAAGGAGGTGCACGTGCGCATCTCCTCGCCGCCGGTGTCGTGGCCGTGCTTCTACGGCATCGACTTCGCCACCCGTGCCGAGCTGATCGCCGGCTCCCTGTCGGTGGAGGAGATCCGGGACTCGCTCGGCGCCGACTCGCTCGGCTACATCTCGCTGGAGGGGCTGACCCGCGCCACCACGATCCCGGCCGACCGGCTGTGCCGTGCCTGCTTCGACGGCTCCTACCCCATCCCCATCGACCAGGACAACGTCGGCAAGTACGTACTGGAGAGCAAGGCGTGACGAGTTACGAGGCCGCCGGCGTCGACATCGAGGCCGGCGAGCGCGCGGTCGCGCTGATGAAGGACAAGGTCGCGCGCTCGCGCAGGCCCGAGGTGGTGGACGACGCCAGCGGCTTCGCCGGGCTGTTCGACGCCTCGGCGCTGCTGAAGTACCGGCGGCCGCTGCTGGCGACCTCCACCGACGGCGTGGGCACCAAGGTGATGATCGCCCAGCGCTACGGCAAGCACGACACGATCGGCATCGACCTGGTCGGCATGGTCCTGGACGACCTGGTGGTGTGCGGGGCCGAGCCGCTGTTCATGACCGACTACATCGCCTGCGGCAAGGTGGTGCCCGAGCGGGTCGCCGAGATCGTCGGCGGCATCGCCGAGGGCTGCCGGCTGGCCGGCGCGGCCCTGGTGGGCGGCGAGACGGCCGAGCACCCCGGCGCGATGGGGGCCGACGAGTACGACCTGGCGGGCGCCGGCACGGGCGTCGTGGAGGCGTCGGCCATGCTCGGGCCCTCGCGGGTGCGCGCGGGCGACGTGGTGCTCGGCCTCGCCTCCTCGGGCGTCCACTCCAACGGCTACTCGCTGGTGCGTCACGTGGTGCGCGAGGCGGGGCTGTCGCTGGACGCGGAGCTGCCCGAGCTCGGCCGGCCGCTCGGCGAGGAGCTGCTGGAGCCGACCCGGATCTACTCCCTCGACTGCCTGGCCCTCGCCGGGGCGGTGGAGGTGCACGCGTACGCGCACATCACGGGCGGCGGTGTCGAGGGCAACCTGTCGCGCTCGCTGCCCGGCCACCTCGACGCGCTGCTCGACCGCTCCTCCTGGACGCCCCCGGCGATCTTCGAGGTGCTCGCCGGGCACGGCGGGATCGCGCGGAAGGACATGGACCGCACGTTCAACCTGGGCGTCGGGATGGCGGCGATCGTCGCCCCCGAGGTCGCAGACGAGGCGGTGCGGCTGCTCGCCGAGCGCGGGCTGCCCGCGTGGGTGCTCGGCGAGGTCGTGCCCGGCTCAGGCCAGGCCCGCTACCGCTGAGCCGCGAGTGAGCCGCGCGGCACGACGAAAGCCCCACGGGCGAATGCCCGTGGGGCCCTGCTCGATGGACACGCGGCCCCACCCGACGCGGAGGTCACGCCAGGAGATGGGCCACGTCAACCAGAAGCACGTCAACCAGGAGAACGTCTACCGGCGGCCGGACGTACGGTCATCGTCGTCGTCTCCGCTCACATACTCGTCCGCGTAATCGGAGTAGCGATCCGCGAGCTCGTCGTTGAGGTCGTCGGCGTCGTCACTGCTGGAGTCTCCGACCCCGAGTTCATCGCGAAGACGGTCAAGATCCGTGCCACCGCTGTTGTACTTCAGCTGGCGAGCAACCTTGACCTGCTTGGCCTTTGCTCGGCCGCGCCCCATTGGCTCGACCCCCTCATGTGGGGTCGTCCCCGACCCCTCGTCGCTAACGCACCACACGCTGACGCCACCTGACTATGGGCGTCAGCCTATCGTTCGCCTATTACCGTACCTGTTTTGTGCCCAGCTCGGTACGTCGTATGGGCGCGGGGCGTCAGTGGCCCAGCCAAATGGCCCGAATCCGCCCGACTTCCGACATTCTGCGCTCGGCTAGCCTATCGGCTGCGACGGCCGGAGGGACGCCCTCATCGCCCGCGATCGCGAAAATCTTCAGCGTCGTGTCGTAGATCTGGGCGGCCTTCGCCCTGGCGCGTTCCATGTCGAAGCCGCGGAGCTCGTCGGCCACCTGGATGACGCCGCCGGAGTTGACCACGTAGTCGGGCGCGTACAGGATGCCGCGCTCGGCGAGCTGCTTCTCGACGCCGGGATGGGCGAGCTGGTTGTTGGCCGCGCCGCAGACGATGCTCGCCCGCAGCCGCGTGACCGTGGCGTCGTCGAGGGCGCCGCCCAGCGCGCAGGGGGCGAAGACGTCGATGTCGGCGCCGGTCAGCGCCTCGGCGTCGGCGACGACGTCCACCTCGGGGTGCCGCAGCCGCACGCGCTCCACGGCGCGCTCGTCCACGTCGCACACGACGACGTCGGCGCCGTCCTCGCGCAGCAGCTCCACCAGGCGGTGGCCGACCTTGCCGACGCCCTCGACGCCGACCCGCCGGCCGCGCAGCGTGGGCGCGCCGTACACCCGCTCGGCCGAGGCCCGCATGCCCTGGAAGACGCCGAAGGCGGTGAGGATGGAGGAGTCGCCGGCGCCGCCCTGGGCGAGCGTGCGGCCGGTCACGAAGCGCGACTCCCGCGAGACGATGTCCATGTCCTCGCTGTAGGTGCCGACGTCGCAGGCGGTGACGTAGCGCCCGCCGAGCGACTCGACGAACCTTCCGTAGGCGCGCAGCAGCGCCTCGCTCTTGTCGCGCGACGGGTCGCCGATGATGACGGCCTTGCCGCCGCCGTGGTCGAGCCCGGCCAGCGCGTTCTTGTAGGACATGCCGCGGGAGAGGTTGAGCACGTCGGCGAGCGCGGCCTGCTCGCTCTCGTACGGATAGAACCTCGTGCCGCCGAGGCCGGGGCCGAGGGCCGTGCTGTGGACGGCGATGATGGCGCGCAGGCCGCTGCGCGGGTCGGCGCAGAACACGACCTGCTCGTGCGCGTCCTTGTGAGACGGGTCGAAGACGTCGGTCACGGTAGTGACTCCCTGTCCGGTCCACCGCATCTTCGCGGCGGAGATCACCTCTCAGGGTAGTGGCCGCAACGGTGCAAGCAGGTTGTCTTCATGACACGATGCCTCCGTGCTGCCCTATGCCGCGTATCTCCGCGTCTACGAGCCGTTGACCGCATTCCCCGAGCCCGAGCAGAAGGCATGGGCCGAGTACGCCGACTCGCGTGACCGTCCGCGCCGCGCCAACGCCCTGAACGCGGAGCACGGCGAGTCGATCAGGCGTCTGCTCGGCAGGCCGCCTCACCCGGTTCCCGCCCAGGAGAGTCCCAACGCCTATCTGCGGCGAGTGGAGGACCGTCTCTACGTCTGCCCCTGGCAGACACGGCTGCGCTCCTGGATGGCGTTCTCACGGCTGCGCGGCGCCACCCCGGCCAAGCTGATGGACCGTCTCGTCCCCAAGGCGATCTCCGACCAGACGGCCGACGACTTCGACCGGTACAAGCGGGCGGCCGGCTCCTCCGCCCTGCGCACCCACATCCGCACGACGGCCTGGCACGTTCCGTCGTCGTGGTTCGTGCCGTTCGACGGCAACGAGCGCTGGCTGGTGCTCGGCGGCTCGGCCCCGGGACAGGACGTGACCACGGCCACGGGGCGCAACCTCATCTACGTCACCTCCATGGCGCAGGCCCGCAGGCGCGCGGCCAGGGCTCTGCAGGTGCTGCGGCGGCACCTGGGCGAGGTGTCGGCCCACCTCGACGTGGAGGACGTGGCCCGCTGGCTGGAGGAGTTCCACCCGCACTCGCTGGTCGAGCTCGACTACGGCGGCCTGGTGCACCTCATGGACGACGACGCGCTGCAGGCGGACCAGTCGGTGGCGGAGCTGTCGGCGGCGCTCACGGGCCTGGACACGGGTCAAGAAGAGCTTGCCTACGCCATGTACCAGAGGGTCAACCTGCGCTGGAAGTCAATGCAACTTCTGGAATCTGCCAACTGAACCCCAATACAACCGTCTGACCTGCATGAGTGGGTCATGACTAGCGGCTACTCGCTTCTGCGAACTGAGCAGTTTGCCGTTTTCACTGCGATACCACGAAACGTGTCGCTAGAATCACCGAGCGTGACATCGCCATGGGGGCGGGCAGTTGGGTCAAAGAAGGGCTCGCCAATCGCTCTGCGTGGCGGTATGGTCACTTCGGGTGATGCCGCATATGGGCCAGAAAAGCCGCACGCTTTGGGCCATAGGGGGACATCCGTGACACGCGCAAAGGCAGTCACAGGATCGCTGAGCCGGTCCACACGGAGGAGAGGCCGCACAAATGTCAGCTCGTACACCCGAGGCCGAGCCGCTGCTCACGCCCGCCGAGGTCGCGACCATGTTCAGGGTCGACCCCAAGACCGTCACCCGGTGGGCCAAGGCGGGCAAGTTGACGTCGATCCGCACCCTCGGAGGACACCGGCGTTACCGGGAGACCGAGGTTCGGGCGCTTCTGGCGGGGATTCCGCAGCAGCGCTCGGAGTAGTGCCGAGGTCGTCACGGACCTCAGGGGGGTTGAACGGTGGGCCTGGCCGGCGGTCCGGTCCACCACTGTGACGACGGACGTCGCTCTGGGAAGTTGGCGCCGCCCGCCCGGCGCCACTCTTCCGGCCGTACTTCCCGGCCGGTCCACCGGCCGGCGCGGCACATGTCCCCCGGCCCCTTCGGGCCCGGCCTACCCCGGCTGGTCTCCCGTCAGCGCGTGAAGCAGCCGGGCGGCCTCGCCGTCGCGGCGGGCGGCGACACCCAGCAGGGCCACCATGTCCTCCACGAGGAGCCGCTCCAGCTCCGCGCGCTCGATGTCGCGGTTCTCCAGCCAGTCGAGCCCCGCCGTCTCCACCGAGGCGATCCACGAGCGCAGCGTCGCCCGTAGCACCGGGCTCGGCTCCGCCACGCGCATCTGCCGCTGGATCAGCAGGAACAGCCGCCCGCGCACGCCGTCGACGATCTCGCCGACCTCGCCCGCGCGGTTCGCCGGGCCGCCACGGAGCAGGGCCGCGTAGCCGGCCGCGTGCTGCTCCACGAAGTCGAAGTAGCGCGCGATCCCCGCGGCCAGCTCCTCCAGCGGCCGGCCGCTCCCCTGCGGCCGCAGTCGCGACTCCAGCAGCTCCGCGGCGCTCCTCAGCGCGGCCACGTAGAGCTCCTGCTTGCCGCCGAAGTAGTGGTAGACCAGCGCCCGCGACGCTCCCGCCGCCGAGGCGACGTCGTCGATCGAGACGTGCTCGGCGTCGCGCCTGCTGAACAGCTCCAGGGCGGCCGTTATCAGCTCCTCGCGGCGACGGTCGACGCTCAGCCTGCGCCGCGCCGGCCGCGGCGTCTCTGTCACAGGGAGCTCTGCCACAGGGAGCACAGTATCCGACCAGATGCGGCCATAGCGGACAGGTGTCGTCATGGTCAATATGAGGCTTCCCTAACCCCAGGCCGTACCCTGCGGGGAACTCGATCGTTTGGTGAGACAGGTGCCCAACTTCGCATCGCGGGGGAGACCCATGTCAGGACCACCCGTCAAGTCTTCAACCATCAACGACCTCCGGGAGCTACCCCGGCCAAGACCCACCATCCGGAACGTCGCCGAGCGCGCCGGCGTCTCCAAATCGCTGGTGTCGCTCGTGCTCCGCGGCTCACCGCACGTGAGCGAGCACCGGCGGCAGGCCGTGCTCCAGGCGGCCCGCGAGCTCGGCTACCGGCCCAACGCGGTCGCGCGCAGCCTGGTCGAGGGCCGTACCCACCTGGTCGGCGCGCTCGTCGCCGACCTGCACAACCCCCTCTACGCCGAGGTCCTCGACGGCCTCCAGGAGAGCCTGCACGGCGACGGCCTGCGCATGCTCATCGGCAACAGCCAGTGGGACCCCGCGTTCGAGGACGAGGCCGTGGAGGCCTTCCTGGAGCTGAGGGTCGACGGGCTGGTGCTGTTAGGCATCGCGCCGACCAGCGAGACGCTGATGGAGGCCACCAGCTACACCCCCACGGTCGTCGTGGGGGAACGTGACATCGACCTCGGCGGCGTCGACATCGTGGTCGACGACGACCAGCTCGGCGCCCGCCTGGCCATCGACCACCTGGTCGAGCTCGGCCACAAGCGGATCGCCCACATCGAGGGCGCCCGGCCGACCCGCTGCGAGGGCTACCTCGTGGCCATGCGGCGGCACGCGCTGGCGCCGTACATCATGGTCGAGGCCGCGGACTCGACCGAGGACGGCGGGCGCAAGGCCGCGCTCGCGCTGCTGACCCGCGACCCCAGGCCCACGGCGATCTTCGCCGCCACCGACGCGGTGGCCCTCGGCGTGCTCTCGGCCGCCGCGGAGCTGGGCCTCGCCGTGCCCGGCGACCTGTCGGTCGTCGGTTACGACAACACCCAACTGTCCGCCTCGCACCACATCTCCCTCACCTCGGTCGACCAGCCGCGCCGTGCCATGGGGCGCTCGGCGGCGGCACTGCTCAGCGACCGCATCGGAGAGCCCGGCAAGGTCGCGCGGCTGCGCCAGGTCACCCCCGAGCTCGTCGTACGGCGCAGCACGGGCCCCGCCTAAGAGCGGTCAAAGGCTCGGTCAACACACCCGGCATCCCGGCCTCCTGGAGGTTTACTCGTCAGGTCATGCGATACGCGGCCGTACATGGTGCGGTCGCGAATCTGATCCGGGGGACAGTCATGCGTGATCCAGAACTGGTTTCCTGCGCCCAGCGCGCCGCGTCCGAGCTCGAACGCGCCTGGGCGCAGTGGCGGGCGAGCCGGGGCCGTGCCGGGGACAACGGCGCCGAGTCCGTGGCCGGGTACGTCGCCCACTCCCTCGACCACCCGTGGGGGCGGCCCCGCGTCGTGCTCGGCCTCGACGCCGAGGACGCCCGGGAGCTCGCCGCCCTCCTCCTCCAGCGCCAGGAGGTCGCCGAGCGCGTCTGGTGACAGCCGTGGACGGATCGGGCACGGGCGCGGACCGATGCCTTCGGCGGCGAACGCGCCGGGCCGGCGCGCGTCGTGACGTAAGTTGGAGCGTATGCGTGCTCTTCCCGTCACCCTTCTCGCCGCCTGCGGCCTGATCGCCTCCGCGTGCGGCACGGCCGCCACGGCCGGCGTCCCGGCCTCCGGCGTCCCCGCCGGGCAGGCGCGGTCGGCGACCGCGTCCACGGCAGGCTCCACGGCGGCCTCCACGGGGACCCCCACGGCGGGGCCGGGTGCGGGCCGGACCGGTGAGACCGGCGGGGCCAAGCCGCTCGCCGGCAAGGTCGTGGTCGTCGACCCGGGCCACAACGGCGGCAACTACCGCGACCCGAAGGCCGTGAACCGCAAGGTCAACGTGCTGACGCAGTGGAAGGCGTGCGACACCACCGGCACGTCCACCAACGACGGCTACACCGAGGCGGCGTTCACCTGGGACGTCTCCAACCGGCTCGTCAAGATCCTCAAGAGCCGGGGCGCCACGGTCAAGCTGACCAGGTCCGACAACGACAGCGTGGGCCCGTGCATCACCCAGCGGGCCGCGATCGGCAACCGCGCCAAGGCCGACGCCGCGATCTCCATCCACGGCGACGGGTCCGCGCCCGCCAACCACGGCTTCCACGTGATCATGCCGAAGAAGATCGGCGGGCCGGTCGACCCGGTCATCGGCGACTCGCGCAAGCTGGGCGTGGCGGTCCGCGACTCCTTCCGGCAGGGCACCGGTCTGCCCTACTCCACCTACATCGGCAGCAAGGCGCTGGACTTCCGCTCCGACCTCGGCGGCCTGAACCTCTCGACCGTGCCGAAGATCTTCATCGAGTGCGGCAACATGCGCAACGCCGCCGAGGCGGCCAAGTTCCGCGACCCGGCGTTCCGGCAGCGGATCGCCCTGGCGCTGGCGAACGGCATGCAGCACTATTTGCAACCGTGATTCCTCTTCCCCGCCTGATCCGCCACCTGTCCGGTTCCTTCGAGGTGACCCCCGGGTCCGTCGTCTCCGGGCCGGCCGCGCCGGTCGACGCCGTGCGCCTCGCGCTCCCCGGGCTCGACCTGCGGCCCGGCGACTCCGGTGACATCGACGTACGGCTCGACCCGGCTCTCGGGCCGGAGGCGTACCGGCTGGTCACCGGGTCGCGCGGGGTGGAGATCACGGCGGGCGGGCGGGCCGGGGCCTTCTACGCCGCGCAGACCCTCCACCAGCTCCTGCCCGACTCCTCCTACCGGGCGCCGGCCGGGCCCGGCCACGAGGGCGGGTGGAGCGTCCCGGGGGTGCGGGTCGAGGACGAGCCGCGGTTCGCCTGGCGGGGACTCCACCTGGACGTGGCCCGGCACTTCTTCCCCAAGCGCGAGGTGCTGCGCCTGGTGGACCTGATGGCCGCGCACAAGCTCAACCGGCTGCACCTGCATCTCGTGGACGACCAGGGCTGGCGGGTGGAGAGCAGGGCGTACCCGCTGCTGCACGAGGTGGCCTCGCACCGGCCGCGGACCGCGAGCCACCAGCGGGGCGAGCCCGAGTCCTACGACGGCGTCCCGCACGGCGGCCACTACAGCCTGGCCGACCTGGCCGAGATCGCGGCCTACGCGCGGGCGCGCGAGGTCGTGGTGGTGCCGGAGATCGACGTGCCCGGCCACGCCTCGGCCATCCTGGCGGCCTACCCGTCGCTGGGGGCCACCGGTGAGCGGTACGAGGTGCTGGACCGCTGGGGCATCTCCCCCGCGATCCTGTCGCCGCTGCCGCCGACCGTGGAGTTCCTGACCGCGATCTTCGACGAGCTGGCCGGCGCCCTGGGCGCGACGCCGTTCTTCCACATCGGCGGCGACGAGGTGGTGCTCGACCACTGGGCGGCCTCGCCCGAGATCGACGCCTACCGGCGGTCGCTGGGGCTGGACTCGATGCCGGCGCTGCAGGCGTGGTTCCTGCGGCGGCTGGCCGACGCCCTGGCCGAGCGGGGCTCGCGGGCGGTGGTGTGGGACGAGGCGTTCGTCAGCGGGGAGCTGCGGCCCGACACGGTCGTCATGCCGTGGCGCGGCATGGGCGTCGGCCGCCGCGCCGCCGCGGCGGGCCACGACGTGGTGGCCACGCCGGTGTTCCCGCTGTACTTCGACTACGCCGAGTCGGCGTCGCCGGACGAGCCGGTGGCGATCGGCGACGAGATCACGGTGGCGGACGTGGCGGCGTTCGTCCCGGCGCCCGCCGACTGGACGGACGAGGAGCGGTCGCGGGTCCTCGGCGCGCAGGCCCAGCTCTGGACCGAGCGCATCCCCGACGCCCGCGTGCTCGACTACCGGGCCTGGCCGCGGGCGTGCGCCCTGGCCGAGGTCGTCTGGGGCGGCGAGGCGGGCCCGGACTTCCCCGACCGGCTGCGGGCGCACCTGGGGCGGCTGGACGCCCTCGGGGTCGAGTACCGTCCGCTGGACGGGCCGCGGCCGTGGCAGCGGCGCCGGCCGCACCGGGCGAGCGCCACGCGGGTGGCGGACGTCATGGAGCGGCTCGACCGCATGACCCACGACGCGGAGTCCACGCGGCCCAGCGTCTAGGTCACAGCCCCGGGGTCACAGCGCCGGGGTCACAGCGTGGGCGTGCGGTCGTTGAGTATGCGCTGGTAGACGCGGTGGTCGCGCCACTGGCCGTCGATGTGGATGAAGTTCGGGGCGACGCCGTACGGCTCGAAGCCGGCCTTCTCCAGCACCCGCTGGGAGGCCACGTTGTCCAGCAGCGTGGCCGCCTCCACGCGGTGCAGGCCCAGCCGCTCGTCGGCGTCGCGGCACACCGCCGCCACGGCCCTGGTGGCCAGGCCGCGGCCGGTGTAGCCGGCGTCGAGCCAGTAGCCCAGGTTGGCGCTGTGGAAGGCGCCGTACACGATGCCGGACACGTTCATGCAGCCGACGATCCGGTCGCCGTCCGCCAGCACCCACGGCATGAGCCGGCCGTCGCGGCACTGCTGGAGCTGCGCCTCCAGCCGCTCGCTCTGGCCGGTCAGGGTGAAGAAGGTGTCCGGCCTGCGCGGCTCCCAGCGCCGCAGGTGGTCGCGGTTGCGTACGTAGGCGTCGGTGAGCGCCTGCGCGTCGTCCTCGGCGACGGGGCGCATGACGACGTCGTCTGCCAGCGAGATCCTCACCGTCCAACCCTAGGGCCGCCCGCGCCCCCGGCTCTCACAGAGGTCCCGCCGACACGGGCGTCCGGGCGGCCCGGCGGTCAGGAGCCGGTGCGGGTGCCGGTGCGGGTGCCCGGACCGGGGGCCGTGGCCGAGCCAGGGGCGGTGCGGCCGATGACCTCGGTGACGGAGGTGAGGCCGTGGCGGCGGATCCGGCGCGAGAGCTGCCGGTGGATGTGCGAGGCCCACAGCGGCCCGCCGTACACCCAGCCGGTGTACCCCTGCACGAGCGTGGCCCCGGCCAGCAGCCGCTCCCAGACGTCGTCCACGTCCTCGACCCCCCCGACGGAGACCAGCGTGAGCCGGTCGCCGACGCGGGCCCGCAGCCGCCGCAGCACCTCCAGCGAGCGCGCCTTGAGCGGCCGGCCGGACAGCCCGCCCGTCTCGCCGCTGTGCCTGATCGTGGTGTTGGTCGCGATGATGCCGTCCAGCCCCAGCTCCAGGGCCAGGTCGGCGACCGCGTCCACGTCCTCGTCGGCGAGGTCGGGCGCGATCTTCACGAGCAGCGGGGTACGGCGGGGCGTGCCGTCGGCGACCTCCTTGACCGCGGTGAGCAGCGGGCGCAGCAGCGAGACGGCCTGGAGGTCGCGCAGCCCCGGCGTGTTGGGCGAGCTGACGTTGACCACGAGGTAGTCGGCCAGGGGCGCGAGCTCCTTGGCGCCGGCGACGTAGTCGGCCGCCGCCTCGGACTCCGGCACCACCTTGGTCTTGCCGATGTTGACGCCGACCACCACGGGCACCCCGCGGACGCGGCGCAGGCGGCGGGCGGCGGACGCGGCGCCGGCGTTGTTGAAGCCCATGCGGTTGACGACCGCCCGCTCGGCCACCAGCCGGAACAGGCGGGGCCGCGGGTTGCCGGGCTGGCCGTGCGCGGTGATCGTGCCGACCTCCACGTGGCCGAACCCGAGCGCGGCGGCCCCCTCGGCGCACGCGGCGTCCTTGTCGAAGCCCGCGGCGAGCCCGAGCGGGCCGGGGAAGTGGACGCCGAACGCGCTGACACGCAGCGCCGGGTCGTGGGGCGCCAGGGCCCTGTGGAGCAGCCGCTTGACCAGCGGCAGCGCCGACAGCAACGCGAGGGCGCGGACGGTGAGGTGGTGCACGGCCTCGGCGTCGAAACGCCGCAAGACCTGCGTGAACACGAGGCGATACATCACGCGTCAGGCTACCAAGCCGGCCTCGTGGGCGATGATCGCGGCCTGCACCCGGTTGCGCACGTCGAGACGGGTGAGGATGGCGCTGACGTACGCCTTCACCGTGCCCTCCACGATGTGCAGCCGTCTGGCGATCTCCGCGTTGGACAGGCCGGCGCCGAGCAGGGCGAGCACCTCGCGCTCCCGCTCGGTCAGCGCCTCGACCCGGTCGCGGGCCGCCGCGCCGCGTGACACGCGCCCGGCGGCGAGCTGGGTGATGACGCGCTGGGCGACCTTGGGCGACAGGTACGCGGCGCCGCCCGCGACGGCGTGGACGCCGGCGATCAGCTCCCGCGGGTCGCCCGACTTGAGCAGGAAGCCGCTGGCGCCCACGTCGATGGCCTTGGCGATGTAGTCGTCCTCGCCGAACGTGGTGAGCATCACCACGGCCGTCCCCGGCGCCGCCCGGCGGATCTCGGCGGCGGCGCCCAGCCCGTCGAGCCTGGGCATGCGGATGTCCAGGAGGGCCACGTCCGGGTGGTGGCTGATGGCCAGGTCCACCGCCTCGCGGCCGTCCCCCGCCTCGGCCACCACGGCGAGCGTCGGATCGGTGGCGAGGATGGCCCGCACCCCGGCCCGGATCATGGCCTCGTCGTCAGCCAGGAGCAACCGGATCATTCCCCTATAGTGCCGCACATGGCACAGGTGAAGCTTTACGGGCGCAGGGACGTGTGGGCGGGACGGCAGCGCGAGGTGTCCGACCTCGTCCACTCCTGCCTGGTGGAGGCGTGGGGGCTGCCGGAGGAGAAGAGGTTCCACCGGTTCCTGCTGCTGGACGCGGACGACCTCATCTGCCCGCAGCGCGGCGACGGCTACCTGATCATCGAGGTGCTCTGCTTCACGGGGCGCAGCGACGAGGCCAAGCGGGCGCTCATCCGGGCGATCTACGACAGGTGCCCGTACCCCGCCGATGACGTGGAGATCACCATCGTCGAGATGCCCAAGGTCAACTGGGGCATCCGCGGGGTGCCGGCGGACGAGCTGTCCCTGCCGTACAAGGTGGAGGTCTGACGGAAGGGCGGACGTCGCCCGTCACGACCTCGTAAGGGTTGCCCCGGGTCGCGAGCTCTACGGTCGGTCACATGAAGATCGCCCTGGAGGCGGCATGACCACCATCGTGACCATCGCCAAGGAGCCGGTGGCCGGGCGGGTCAAGACCCGCCTCACCCCGCCGCTGAGCCCGGCCCAGGCCGCGCTCCTCGCCGAGGCGGCGATCGAGGACACCCTGCGGACCGTCGCCGCCACTCCCGCCGGTCAGCGGGTGCTGGCCCTGGACGGGCTGCCCGGGAGCTGGCTGCCGCCCGGCTTCGTGGTGATCCCCCAGCGCGGGACCGGTCTGGACGAGCGGCTGGCCGCCGCCTTCGCCGACTGCCGGCGGCTCCGGCCGGAGCCGGTGGTGCTCATCGGCATGGACACCCCGCAGGTGACCCCCGGCCTGCTGCGCGACGCGGCGGAGGCGCTGACGGAGTGTGACGCGGTGTTCGGCCCGGCCGCCGACGGGGGGTTCTGGCTGCTGGGGTTGCGGCGGCCCGATCCGGGGCTGCTGCTGGGCGTGCCCATGTCGCGGCCGTACACCGGGGCCGCGCAGCTCGAACGGCTCTCCCGGGCCGGGCTGGCGGTGCGGCGCCTGCCCGAGCTGACCGACGTGGACACCGCGGCCGACGCCTTCCGGGTGGCCGCGGAGACACCGGCCTCCCGGTTCGCCGCGACGCTGCGCGGGCTGGCGGGCTCCCCCGAGGCACGGGTCACCGAGGCACGGGCCACCGAGGCGGGCGCGCTGCGATGATGGGAGAGATCTACGCCGACGCCCTCGGCGGCGCCCCCGTCGAGATCGAGCACGTCGACGGGGCCCGCGCCGTCCTGGAGGCCGCCCGCTGGCTGGCGCCCATGGACGGCGACGAGGCCATGCTGCGCCGGTGCGCCGGCCCGACCCTGGACATCGGGTCCGGCCCCGGGCGGCTCACCGTCGCGCTCAACCGCCGCGGCGTCGCGGCCCTGGGCATCGACATCACGCCCCACGCCGTACGACTGACCCGCCGGGCGGGCGGCTTCGCCCTGCTGCGCAGCGTGTTCGACGAGCTGCCCGGCAGCGGCCGGTGGGAGACGGCACTGCTCGCCGACGGCAACATCGGCATCGGCGGCCACCCGAACGTCCTGCTGCGCAGGGTCAGGGAGCTGGTACGGCCCGGCGGCGAGGTCATCGTCGAGGTGGAGCCGCCGGGCGTGGCCAGCCGGGTCGAGCGGGTGCGGCTGCGCCGCGGGAGCACCGTGGGCGAGTGGTTCGGGTGGGCGGTGGTGTCGGCCGACGACATCGCGCGGGTCGCCCGCTCCAGCGGCTTCGCCCTGGCCGACTGCTGGGAGGAGCTGGGGCGCTGGTTCGCCGGCCTGCGCTGAAGCCCGGAGCCCGTCATCCCATGCTGCCCAGCACCACGGCCCCGGCCCCGAGCGCGAGCGCCAGCGGGACGGCCCACCACCGGGGCGCGGGCCCCGCACGCAGAACCCTCACCCCGTACGGGACCAGCGCCACGCACAGCCCGGCGACGGCCAGGACCGACATCGGGCCGGTCCCCTTGAGCACCCCGATCGGCAGCGCCGTCATCAGCCCGAGGGCGACGCTCGGCACGAGCCCCAGCGTCCCGGCCCGCCACAGGCCGGCAGCCAGCACGGCCCAGCCGAAGAGCACCGCCATGTTGAACGGCTGGAAGACGTGGAACGCGCCGTAGGCGTCGGCCACGGCCCGCTGCGCGGAGGCCAGGCCCTGGACGTCCACGAGCTGGAGGGCCAGGTGGCTCACCCCGGCGTGGAAGGCGCGGGCGAACAGGCCGCACAGCACCATCACCCCGCCGCAGAGCACCAGGCGGGAGGCGGGCGAGCGCCGGACCAGCCCGAGCACACCGGGCCAGAGCAGGACGCTCCCGAGGGCGAAGCACCCGTACGAGGCGGACATCAGGGTGGGGGCGTCGGCGAAGGCGGCGAGCTGGGCGGGGAAGAAGCCGTCGTACTCGACGCGGAGCAGCACGCCGGCGAGCATGAGGACGGGCGCGAGAACCAGGCTCACGCCTTCGGCCCAGCGGCCGGGGAAGTCGGTCATGGGTACGATCCAAGCCGCCGACAGGCTCCGTATCACTGGGGCAGGGGCGAGGGTCAGGGGTAGACCTGGGTGGACGGTATGGTCCGACTCATGAGCACTCACTATGACGTCGTCGTTCTCGGCGCGGGTCCCGGAGGGTACACGGCCGCGGTCCGCGCCGCCCAGCTCGGGCTGCGCGCAGCGGTCATCGAGGAGAAGTACTGGGGTGGCGTCTGCCTGAACGTGGGCTGCATCCCCTCCAAGGCGCTGCTGCGCAACGCGGAGCTGGCTCACATCTTCCACAACGAGGCCAAGACCTTCGGCATCAGCGGCGAGGTCTCCTTCGACTACGGCGCCGCCTTCACGCGCAGCCGCAAGGTGGCGGACGGCCGGGTCAAGGGCGTCCACTACCTGATGAAGAAGAACGCCATCACGGAGTACGACGGTCGCGGCACCTTCCTGGACCCCAACTCGATCCAGGTGAACGGCGAGACGATCACGTTCGACCATTGCATCATCGCCGCCGGCGCCACCACCCGGCTGATCCCCGGCACGTCGCTGTCGGAGCGCGTGGTGACGTACGAAGAGCAGATCATGACCGGCGAGCTGCCGGGCAGCATCATCATCGCGGGCGCGGGCGCGATCGGCGTGGAGTTCGCGTACGTGCTGCACAACTACGGCGTCAAGGTGACGATCGTGGAGTTCCTCGACCGGGTGGTCCCCCTGGAGGACGAGGAGGTGTCGGCGGAGCTGGCCAAGCGCTACAAGCGGCTCGGCATCGAGATCCTCACCTCCACGCGGGTGGACGCCATCGACGACAACGGCTCCTCGGTCAAGGTCACCGTGACGCGCGACGGCCGGCAGGAGGTGCTGGAGGCCGACAAGGTGATGCAGGCGATCGGCTTCCAGCCGCGGGTCGACGGCTACGGCCTGGAGAAGACCGGCGTGGCCCTCACCGACCGGGGCGCCATCGCGGTCGACGGCCGCTGCCGGACGAGCGTGCCGCACATCTTCGCCATCGGCGACGTCACGGCCAAGCTGATGCTGGCCCACGCCGCCGAGTCCATGGGCATCATCGCGGCCGAGACCATCGGCGGCGCGGAGACCATGGAGCTCGACTACGTGATGATCCCCCGGGCGACCTACTGCCAGCCGCAGGTGGCGAGCTTCGGCTACACCGAGACGCAGGCCCGTGACCTGGGCTACGACGTGAAGGTGGCCAAGTTCCCGTTCACCGCCAACGGCAAGGCCCACGGCCTCGGTGACAGCGGCGGCTTCGTCAAGGTCATCAGCGACGGCAAGTACGGCGAGCTGCTCGGCGCCCACCTCATCGGGCCCGAGGTGACCGAGCTGCTGCCGGAGCTCACCCTGGCCCAGCAGTGGGACCTGACGGTGCACGAGGTCGCGCGCAACGTCCACGCCCACCCGACGCTCGGCGAGGCGGTCAAGGAGGCGATCCACGGCCTGGCCGGCCACATGATCAACATGTAGGGACATTCCTGACGAGATCGGTACGGCCGCCGCCGTACCGATCGTGCCTCGGCCTCTCCGGAACGTGCTCAGGCTTTGGCGACCGCCTCCCGTACGGCGGGGACGACCTCCCTGGCCCAGCGGCCGAGCAGGAGAGGGTCCGGCCCGGCGTGGCCGGCCGAGAAGAGCATGAAGCCCGACGCGCCGTGCTCCAGCACGGCCCCGGTCAGTTCCTCCACCCACTGCTCGGCGGAGCCGCCGATCCAGCGGCCGTCTCGGTCACGCGTGGCGGGCAGCGGCCGGTCGGTGATGCGCCCGGGGAAGTTGAAGACCGTGCGGATCTCGCCCGGGTCGCGGCCCACGGCCGCCGCCGCTTCGTCGATGACCGGCCGGGACGCCCGGTACCGCTCGCTGAGCCAGTCCGCCGCGTGGCCGGGGATCCAGCCGTCGGCCACCCGCCCGGTGGCGGCCAGGGACTTGCGGCCCACCGATCCGGTCCACACGGGCGGCGCGGCCACGGGAGCCGGCTCGATCTGGTTCACCTGGTAGTGGCGGCCCTGGTAGGTGACCGGGGGGCCACCGCCCGACAGCAGCTTGACCAGGGTGATCGCCTCCTCGAAGGCGTCCACGGCATCGCCCGGTGACAGCTGCGGCACCCCCATGGCGGCGATGCGCTCCCACAGCCCGCCCGCGCCCATGCCGAGCACGACGCGGCCGCCCGACAGCGCCGACAGCGACGTCACGCTCCGCGCCAGCATGGCCGGAGGCCGGGTCGGCAGGTTGGTGACGTTGGCGAAGCCCGTGATGCGCTCCGTGCGTCCCAGGATGAAGCCGAGCGCGGCGTAGGCGTCGAGGCGCTCGCCGATGTAGGGGTGGTCCGACAGCGAGAAGAGGTCGAGCCCGTCGCGGTCGGCCTCCTGGGCCATGCGCAGCAGCTCGGTCAGCTCCCCGATGCCGCTGTGCGCGCCGAAGCCGAAGAGGACTTTCCTGTCCATGGGTGTTCCGCCTTTCCGTCAAGCATGTTCAGTGGTCACCAGGCGCGGGCCTCGGGCGGCCCGGGCGGGTGTGTCGCACGTCTTCCGGTCCTTCAGGCCGCGCTGAACTGCTCGGTGAAGCGGCCGGTGAACAGGTCGGCGCCCTTGTACTCCGAGACGGTCGTGGCGGGGACGACGGCGGGACCGTCGGGTGTGGGCAGCTGGCCGGCGCCGCCGCGCGGTCCGAGCGGGAGCAGGATCATGGGGTCGGCCGCGGCCCGGTAGGTGGCCGTGGGCCGCTCGCCGCGCAGCTGGGCGATGATGTTCCGCGCCACGACCTCGGCGTGCTGCATCGCGTACCCGGCCATCTTCGCCTCGGGGACGTCGGTGATGTCGCCGATGGCGTAGACGTGCTCGTACCCGTGGATGTTGAGGGTCTCGGTGACAGGGACCTGTCCCCGCGGCGTGCGGGTCGTCAGCCGGCCGTCGGCGAGGTAGTCGCTGTTGACGCGCACGCCGTGGGCGCGGAACCAGATGTCGGCGGTGATGTCGTCGCCGCCGGTGGTGGTGACGGTGAAGGTGCGGCCTGGCCTGGCTCGGTCGCCGGCGGCGCGGTCAGGCCGGTGCCCAGCCGTAGCCGGATGTCCAGCTCGTCGAGCTGGCGGTGCAGGTCCTGGCGCAGCTCCGGCTGGAAGGCGGGCAGCAGCCGCTCGGCCGGGTCGACGACGGTCACCTGCGCCTCCCGGGGATCGACAAGGATGACGCCCGCCTCGGACTCCAGCGCCTTGGCGACCGCCGAGCCCCCGTAACCGCCGCCGATGACCGCGACTGTACGACGCATGATTCACTCCCCCACATGCAAAAACGAGTTTCAGTTCGTGACACGAACAATAATAGTTCGTCACACGAACTGCAACTCGTCTCGGGAGCTGCGGGGCGTTCTCAGTGCTCGGCGAGGGACCCTTCGCCGGGCTCCCGGAAGACGACCGGGACCTTGTTGTCCAGCACGATCCGGGCGAGCAGGCCGGCGAGCGTGTCGCGTTCGGCGGCGCCGAGCCCTTCCGTCAGCCGCTCGACGCGCCGGCAGGTCTCGACGTAGAAGTCCCTCGCGAGCCTGTCCCCGCGCCGGGTCAGCGCGACCCGCACCGCGCGCGAGTCCTGCGGGTCCGGCCTGCGCTCGACCAGGCCGTTGCGCTCGGTGCGGTCCACCAGGCCGGTCAGGCTCGACTTCGCCAGGCCCAGCATCGCGCCCAGCTCGCTCATGCCGTACGGCTGCGGCATCAGCACGCACAGCAACTGACCCTGCTGCGAGGTGAGGCCGTACTCCCGGGCCGACTCGGCGTACACGGCATTCACCAGGAACGTGGACCGCACCAGCCCGGCCACAACCCCTATCTGGCCATCGTCATCTTTAACCACTCGGCCAGGATAACATCAAAGCGCCACACAGTTCGTGAGACGAACTTTGACTTTCCAGGCCAGGAGCTGATTCAGGCCAGGAGGAGCGCAACGCCGGTGAGCACGAGAGCGGCGGCGCAGGACAGGCTGCGCACGTGGTTCCAGCGCGTCCAGCGCGGCGAGTACGCCGCCCAGTCCATGTCGCCGGCCTCCAGCGCGTTGTTCATCGGCACGTTGAGCGCGGCCGTCGTCGCCAGCGTGCCGAGCCCGTAGACGGCCGCGGCCGCCAGGCACAGGATCCCCGCCGCCGCGCTCCCGCCCGCGAGCAGGAACACCCCCGCGGCCAGCGACGCCGCCGGCGCCAGCAGGAACACCGGCAGGAACCACGGGTTGAGAATCGTCCGGTTGACGCTCCGCATGGCCGCCGTGGCCTGAGCCGGCTCGACGGCGTCGAGGGCGGGCATGACCGTGGTGGAGAAGGCGTAGAAGAGCCCGGCCATGAGCCCGTTGAACAGCAGGGAGATGATCGCGAAGGCCGTGGACATGACCTGATCATCCCAGTCTTCCGCCGGGCCGGCGCCACCGGGTGAGCCGCTACCAGGTGACGGTGGGACTCTCCTTGCCGCCGCCCCAGTCGCGCGCGCCGGTCGGCTTCCACCGCTGTCGCACGTCGTGCAGCTCCCCGACCCTGGCCACGTGGACCTTGACCGGGCCGCACATGGCGACGCCGTTGGCCGCCGGTGGGACGTCCACGCAGATGAGCGGCTGGGACGCGACGTGCTCGGCTTCGGTGTTGTAGAGCTGCACGTGGATGTTCCCGTCGCCCGCGGCCTTCTTGAGCTTGCCCTTCATGAGGATCGTGTCGCCCACCACGGCGATGCACGGCGACATCAACGCGCTCGTGCCGGGCCCCGCGGAGACCCAGGGGCGGCACTGCCATTCGGGCGTCGTGCCCCGGCTCGTGGTGTCGGTCTTGTCGGTGCCGTCGTCGGGCTTGACCTCGGTCGCGGTCTTGGAGTCGTCCGGCTCGGGCGACCGCACGCGCTCGCTGGTCCTGGTCGGCCCGGTGTCCGGCTTGTCGGCCGTCTTCCTTTTCGGCTCGGTGGACGGCGGCTCCGCGGGCACGGTCGTGCGGTCCCGCACCGGGTGCGTCTCGCCCTTCTTCGGCTCGCCGCTCTTCCCGGTGCCGGGGGTGGAGACGGGGGTGTGCGGCGTGGACCCCACGGGCAGCGACTGTACGGCCAGCGGTTGCCGGGACGCGGGGTCGTGGGACGTTCCGGACGCCGGGGCGCGCCAGGGGGCCACGACCGCGACGACGGCGGCGCTGGCGGCCAGGGCGACGGTGACGGCGCCGAGCACGGTCATCCGCCGCCGCGACCGGCCCGTGGGCGCTCCCGGACCGTGCGTGGGCTCGGTGGGCGCATGGGGCCGGCGGGGACCGGATGGTCCGGTGGTCACGGCGGGCCGGACGTGACCCGTCGCGGGCGGGGCGCCAGGCGACAAGGGCGACGGGGCGAGGGGCTCCGAGGTGACCGAGGGGGCATCGGAGCGCGAGACCGCCGGAAGCGCGGGCACGCCCGCCAGCGCCGGCCCGGCGTCCCGGAGCGCCGCCGCCACCGCTCCGGCCGGCGGCCGGGCGGCCGGGTCCTTGGCGGCGCACGCCGAGACGAGCGCCCACAGCGTGTCCGGCATCCCGGGCAGCCGCCGGGGCACGGCCATGGCGTGCTGCCGGATCAGCACCATCGGGTGGTCGCCCACGAACGGCGGCCGCCCGGCGAGCAGCTCGTACAGGATCAGCCCGAGGGCGTACACGTCCACGGCAGGCGTCGCGGCACCGCCGTCGGCCACCTCGGGCGCCATGTAGACGGGCGTGCCGATGACGGCGCTGGTCTGGGTGAGGCCGGGGCCGTGGAGGATGCGGGCCACCCCGAAGTCCGTCAGCCGTACCTGTCCGGTGGCCCGGTCGAGCAGGACGTTGCCGGGTTTGACGTCGCGGTGGACGATCCCGAGGTCGTGGGCGGCGGCCAGGGCTCCGGCCGTCTGCGCCAGCAGCCCGGCCGCCTCGGCCGGGGGCAGCGTGCCGCGCCGCTGGACCAGCGTGCGCAGATCACCGCCCTCGACGAGGTCCATCACGAGCGCGAGCCGCTCACCCTCGACGACGAAGTCGCGGATCGTGACGATGTTGGGGTGACGTAGGCTGCGCATCACCTGACGTTCCTGGACGAACCGCAGCACCAGGTCCTGGTCGGCGCTGAGGCCGTCGCGCAGCAGCTTGACCGCCACCACCTCGCCGGAGTCCCGGTGCCGCGCCCGCCACACGGTGCCCATCCCACCGGCGCCGATCTCGTCCATGAGCACGTACCCGCTGCCCAGTGAGATCTCGGGCCCGTCTGCCATCAACCGCTTTCCCCCTCCGAGAATGGAGATCACAATAGTCAGGAAGATCCCGTTGCAGAAAGATGGGCACATGCCGCCCGTCACGATCGCGCCCTTCGCCACCCACCGGCTCGACCTGCTGCCCCTGGCCGTCGAGCACGCCGCCGAGATGGCCGTGGTCCTCGCCGACCCCGCGCTGCACGCGTTCATCGGCGGTGAGCCGCTGGACGAGGACGCGCTGCGGGCCCGCTACGCGCGCCTGGCCGCCGGATCGCCCGACCCCGCCGTGTCCTGGCTCAACTGGGTGATCGGGGTGCGGGACGAGGGCCGTCTCGCCGGGTACGTGCAGGCGACCGTCACCGCGGAGTCCGTCGCCGAGGTCGCCTGGGTGGTCGGCACCGGCTGGCAGGGCCGGGGCATCGCCACCGAGGCCGCGCGCGGGCTCGTCGGCTGGCTCCAGGACGCCGGAGCGCGCACGATCGTCGCGCACGTCCACCCGGACCACGCGGCGTCGGCCGCCGTGGCCGCCTCCGCCGGCCTCTCCCCCACCGACGAGTGGCAGGACGGCGAGGTCAGCTGGGTTCACATGCCAGAACCATCGAACACGCCGGAAGTATCACACCCACGCACAGCCCGGTGACCTCTGAGATCTGAACGGGCCGTCCGGGGTACGCGCTGCACCCGATGGTGCAGCCGGGCTAGTCGCAGGTACGGGTGCTGACGGGCGTGGTGACGGTGGCGGACTGGCGGGCGTCGGAGGACACCTCCGAGGCGGTCAGCACGTACCCCGTGTCCTTCTGGCCGACGACGACGCCGAAGACCACGCCCAGCACCCGGCCGCCGGTGTCGAGCAGCGGCCCTCCGGAGTTGCCCTGCTCGACGGTGCCGCGGATCACGTAGACGTCCCGTGACACGTCGCCCTCGTGGTAGATGTCAGGGCTGAGAGCCTCCCGGCGGGCGGCGATCCTGGCCGGCTGTGGCGCGTACCCCCGCCCCTGGGGGTAGCCGGCCACGATGGCGTCGTCGCCCTTGACCGCCTCACCGTGGAAGGCGAGCAGCGGCAGCCCGGCATTCGGGACGTACAGCACCGCGATGTCCCGCCGCGGGTTGAAGCGCACCACCGTGGCGGGGCGCGCCTGCCCGGTGTGGTCGATGACCTGGAGGGCCGTGTCCACGCCCGCGACGACGTGCGCGTTCGTCATGACGTGGTCGGGCGCGAACACGAACCCGGTGCCCTCGATCTGCTTGGCGCAGGAGCTCGCCGTGCCCCGCACCTGGACGATCGCGGCCCGCGCCTGCTGGAGCCCGGCGCCGCCGAGCACCGCCGGGTCGGGCGGCTCCACGTCCACGACGTCGCCCCGGATGGCGTCGAGCACGGGCGGGAATTCGGACCGGTCAATGAATTTCTTGAACGGTTTCTGCCAGGCTCTCACGCCGTCCGGCATGGCGCCGTCCACGGTGGACAATAACAACGAGCCGCGAATCTGCTCCACGACCGGCGTGAATGTGCTGGCGACCAGCAGGCTGCCCACCATCCAGGAAATGACGAGCACCGACAGCACCCCGGCTATTGTGCCGCCCACCGCGTCCACCACCTTGGCCGGCGGCCGCCGTACATATGAACGCACCACGGCGCCCAGGGTGGACGAGAGGAGCTGGCCCAGCAGGGCCGCCACCAGCACGACCACCACCGCGACCAGCGCCTGCATGACGTCCCCGTCGACCAGGGCGCCGGCGATCGGCGGCGCCACGTACACGCCGAACACGCATCCGCCGACGAAACCGACGAAGCTCATCACCCCGAGGATGAATCCCTGCCGATAACCCGAGAAGCCGAATGCGACCGCCATGGCGAGCAGAACGAGATCCAGCAGATCACCACGCACGCGGCCAAGGAAACCACAGGCTCATCCCCTTTCCCAGCCTCGTTCTCCCGCGGCACGGGCGGCCCGGGAAAAGGGACGGAGAAAAGGACGCCGTTTCCGGCGATTTCGGCTGCGGGCTCAGCCGCCGAACATCGCGACGGCCTCGCGCCCGTGCTTCTGGTTCTCCTCGACGTACGGCCTGAGCTCGTCCTCGTACGCGCGGAAGGCGGCGGCGTGGTCGCCGGCCGACGCGGCCAGGTGCCGCGCCAGCGCGTGCGCTCCGATGAGGGCCTGGGAGGTGCCCATGCCCGAGGTCGGCGCGGCGCAGTGTGCCGCGTCGCCCACCAGCACGATCCGGCCGTCCGACCAGAGGTCCATCTCCACCTGGCACGCGGAGGAGAAGAGGAAGTCGGACGCCCCGTCCATCTCCTCCAGCAGGCGCGGCACCACCCAGCCCGCGCCCGCCAGCCTCTCCCGGACGATCTCCTGCTGCCGGTCGCGCTCCAGCAGGTCGAGCGCCGCCGAGTCGGTGGCGAAGGACAGGCTGACCGTCATCCGGTCGGCGTCGGCCGCGCTGAACAGGTAGACGGCCCTGCCGGGAGCGCTGTGCAGCAGTCCCGCGTGGTCCAGGCCGAGGTGGTTGGCCGTGGTGAAGCCCACTCCGGACATGCCGAGGTGGCGGACGAACCGGTCGTGCGGGCCGAACGCCAGCCGCCGCACCGTGGAGTACACGCCGTCGGCGCCGACGACGAGGTCGAAGGTGGCGGCCTCGCCCCGCTCGAACCCGACGTGGACACCGGTGTCGTCCTGCTCGATCCGGTCGATCGAGTCGCCGAACACGTACCGGACGTCCGCCTCGGTGATGCGGTGCAGGATGCGGGTCAGCTCCCGCTTCGGCACCTCCAGGTCACCGGCGAACGCCTCGACGGGCAACTCGCCGACCTTCCGCCCCTCCTCGTCCACCAGGTCGGTGCCGCGCATCCCGGTCTCGCAGCCGCGCACCTCGTCGAGGATGCCCATCCCCTCCAGGACGTCGAACGCGGCGCCGCGGAAGTCGACCGCGTACCCGCTGTCGCGCAGGACGGGCGCGCGCTCCACCACCGTCACCTCGTGACCATGACGGTTCAGCCAGTACGCCAGAGCAGGCCCGGCGACACTGGCGCCGGAGACGAGGACCTTCACGTTCATGCTCCTTCAGGGATACCGACAAGGCCCCCAGCATGGAATACCGTGCGCAACCGCAACAATGACAAAGTTCGCACCACACCATCAACACCGACTTAACGATCCAGAGGGATCATGGAGCTTCGCGACATCGAGATCTTCCTGACGCTGGCCGAGGAGCTGCACTTCGGGCGCACGGCCGAGCGGCTGCGCCTCACCCCGGCCCGCGTCAGCCAAGCGATCAAGAAGCAGGAACGCAGCCTCGGCGGCCTGCTCTTCGAGCGGACCAGCCGCACCGTGCGGCTGACCCCCCTCGGCCGCCAGCTCCGCGACGACCTCCAGCCGATCCGCCTCGCCCTGCGCGAGACCATGCGGCGGGCCAGGGCCACCGCCACCGGCACCGCTGCCACGCTGCGGATCGGCATGATGTCCGGCAACCTGCATGACCTGCGCCCCTACTGGGACGCCTTCCGCGCCCGCCACCCGAGGTGGGAGCTGCAGTTCCGGCACGCCCCGTTCGTCGATCCCTTCGGCGGGCTGCGCAGGGGCGAGGTGGACGTGCTAGTGACCTGGTCGCACATCGAGGAGCCGGACCTGACCGTGGGGCCGGCACTCCACAGCGAGCGCAGGGTGCTGGCCGTGGCGGCCGGTCACGAGCTGGCCGGACGGCCTTCCGTCACGCTGGAGGCCCTGGCCGACTTCCAGCACTCCGGGGCCGTATCGGTCCCCGACTACTGGGAGGCCGGCTATGTCCCCTTCCACACCCCCTCCGGACGCCCCATCGAACGCGGCCCTGCCGGCACGAGCGCCGAGGCGGTCCTGACGCTGGTCAGCAGCGGCGAGGTCGTCAACATCTTCCCCGCCCACGCCTCCCGCTACTGGGCCCGGCCCGACATCGTCTGGCTGCCCGTCACCGACATGGACCCGTTCACCTCCAGCCTGGCGTGGCGGGGCGAGGCGGAGAACGACGTCATCCGCGCCCTGGCCGACGTGGTCCGCGACCTGGGCGTACCAGGAGCACTGTGACGCGGTCAGCCGCCTATCGCCAGGGCCGCGTGGAGCGACCCTTGCTCGTCCAGACGGCGGAGCATGCAGTCGGCCAGGTCGGCCCTCGACACCCGGAGGCGCCGCGCACGCGGTCGATCGCGCTGCGGTAGGAGCCGGTACGCGGCCCCTCGGTGAGCGGCGGCGGGCGGACGATCGTCCAGTCGAGCCCGCTCGCCCGGACGACGTCCTCCATGCGGAGCATGTCGGCGAAGGGGTTGCGCGGCACCCGGCCGAGAACGGGCTTGAACACCAGGCGGGTCACGGGGCCGTCGCCCTCGGTGATCATGCCGTTGGCGGTGACCACGACCAGCCGCCGCGCCCCCTCGGCCGCCGTCGCCCTGACAATGGAGATGGTGCGTCGGCGCAGATCGTGGTGGGCGCGCGCCCCTGCGGCCCGAGCGCGGACACCACCGCGTCCCGTCCCGCGACGGCCGGACGGAGGTCGTCCGGGTTCATGACGTCCGCCCGGAGCACGGTCAGGCGGGGACCGTATCGGGGCGAGCCTCGCCGGGTCGCGGACCACGGCCGTCACGTCGTGGCCGGCCTCCAGCGCCTGCTCGACCACTCGCCGCCCGGTGCGGCCGGTGGCTCCGAAACAGTGATCCTCATCTCGGCCCCCATGGTTGGTTGATGATCACTAACTTCGCCAGGATGGGTGGACGCCTCCCGCCCTGTCAGCTCCGGGCGGGTCAGTCGTCCAGCACCGTCAGGTCGAGGGCGTTCAGCCGGTCCGGGTCCGACAGCACGTCGACGGCGGCGATCTGCCCGCCCGCGACGGTGAA
Organism: Nonomuraea sp. 3-1Str; assembly: GCF_031570565.1. NCBI lineage: Bacteria > Bacillati > Actinomycetota > Actinomycetes > Streptosporangiales > Streptosporangiaceae > Nonomuraea > Nonomuraea sp. 3-1Str. Next base: position 62,238 of record NZ_JALHBK010000036.1, on the reverse strand, counting down.
GGCCATGACCGAGATCGGCCGCTCCTGAGCGACGACGACGATCCCGGCGGCGCCGTTGATCAGCGCCGGCCGCGCGAACGGCGAGAGCCGGCCGAACGTGACCGCCTGCGCGGCCACCGCCCGCGCACCGGAGATCAGGACCGTCTGGCGGGCCCGCGCGGTGCCGCCGTCGGAGCGCAGCACGACGTCCGGGTGCAGCACCGAGACCAGCGCGTCGAAGTCGCCGTCGCGGGCGGCGGCCAGGAACGCGTTCACGACGTCCCGCTGGCGGCCGAGGTCGGGGTCCGGAGAGGGCGCCTGCCCTTGCACCCGGCGGCGGGCCCTGCTGGCGAGCTGCCGCGCCGCGGCCGGCGACCGCTCGATCATCGGGGCGATCTCCTCGAACGGCACGGCGAACATGTCGTGCAGCACGAACGCCAGCCGCTCCGCGGGCGTCAGCGTCTCCAGCACCACCAGCATCGCCAGCCCGACCGAGTCGGCCAGCACCGCCTGGCGCTCCGGGTCCGCACCGTCCTCGGAGCTGATGATCGGATCGGGGACGCGCACCTCAAGGGGGTCCTCGCGCCGATGCTCGCGCGAGCGCAGCGCGTTCAGGCACACCCGGGCCACCACCGTAGTCAGCCACGCCCCGAGGTTCTCCACCTCGCTGGTGTCGGCCCGGTTGAGCCGTAGCCAGGCGTCCTGCACGGCGTCCTCCGCCTCGCTCACCGAGCCGAGCATCCGGTAGGCGACCGCTCGCAGCTGAGGCCGGTGCTCCTCGAAACGATCCGTCAGCCAGTCCTGCCCGTCGGCCCTGGTGTCCACCGTGTCACGTTCCTTCCTCGCGGGGTTCGTAACGGTAGACCCGCGAGAACCGGCCGATGTGACGGAGCCTTTCCCGTCGCCTCCCATCCACCGATCGGTGGATGTCCACGGCGTCGTACGTCGGCGACTCTTCTGCCATGGCAGTCATCGAGATCAACGACCTGCGCAAGACGTTCAGGAGCGGCACGGCGGTGGACGGCGTCTCCCTGACCGTGGAGCGAGGCGAGATCTTCGCGATCGCCGGCCCCAACGGAGCGGGGAAGACCACGATCGTGGAGTGCGCGTCCGGGCTGCGGCGGCCGGACGGCGGCACCCTCCGCGTCCTGGGCCTGGACCCGCACCGCGACCGGCGCGAGTTGCTCCAGCGCATCGGCGCCCAGCTGCAGGAGGCCGCCCTGCCCGACGCGATCAAGGTCGGCGAGGCCCTGCGGATGTACGCCTCCCTCTACCGCAAGCCGGCCGACTGGGCGGCCCTCATGGACGAGTGGGGCCTGGCGGACAGGAGGAACGCCCGCTTCGCCGATCTGTCCGGCGGCTGGAAGCAGCGGCTGTTCATCGCCCTGGCCCTGGTCGGCGCCCCGGACGTCGTCTTCCTCGACGAGCTCACGACCGGCCTGGACCCCGACAGCCGCCGCACCACCTGGGGCCTGATCCGGGACATACGCGAGCGCGGGGTCACCGTCGTGCTCGTCACCCACTTCATGGACGAGGCCGAGGCGCTCTGCGACCGCATGGCGATCGTCGGCCGGGGCCGCGTCATCGCCGAGGGGACCCCGCGCGAGCTGATCGCCGAAGCGGGGGCCGGCTCTCTGGAGAACGCCTACTTCGCACTGACGGGAAGGGCCGGAGGAGAAAGCGCATGAGAGGTTTCACGCACGTCATCGCGGTCGAGCTCAAGCTGATCATGCGTGATCCGATGTCGGGGTTCTTCGCCCTGGCCTTCCCGGTGATCATGCTGTGGGTCAAGCTCCGCGGCGGGAACAAGCCCCTGCCCGGCGGGGTGCCAGTCGTGGACGCCACGGTGCCGATGCTCATCGTCTTCGTCATCGGCCTGGCCGCCCTGGTCGTCCTTCCCGCCACGCTGGCCCAGTACCGGGAGCGGCGCGTGCTGAAACGGCTCCGCGTCACGCCGGCCTCGCCCGCGATGCTGTTCGGCGCCCAGTGGGTTGCCCACATGCTGCTGGCGGTGCTCGGCACGGCCCTGCTGACGCTCATCGGGCTGACCGCCTACGGGCTGACCGCGCCCGCGGACCCCGGGAGCGTGCTGCTGGCATGGCTGCTGGGCGCGCTGAGCCTCGGCGCCATCGGTCTCCTCGTCGGCTCGCTCGTCCCGAGTGGCCGCACCGCGACCGTGATCGGGCTGAGCGTGTTCTTCCCGATGGTCTTCCTGTCCGGCGCCGTCATTCCCCGCGAGACCATGTCCGGCCCGATGCGCGCCATCGGCGACCTGACCCCCATGGCGCCCGCCGTCCAGGCGATCCGCGACGGATGGGCCGGCGCCCCGGTGTCCCCGGCTACCCTGGGCGTCATGGTCGCGGTATTCGCCGTCTTCGGCGGCGTCGCCCTCAGGACCTTCCGATGGTGATCGCCGGCGACGCGGTCGTCTCCCGCTGGGACCGCGTCCAGGCCGCCGTGCCGTACCTGCTCGTCCTGATCCCGGCGGTTTTCGCCCTGCTGCGGGAGTGGCGGCCGGAGGTGCTGGCGCCGGCGCTGTTCGCCGCGGCCTGGCACTGGCTGATGGTGACCTCGCACCCCGCCCGGACCTCACGGCCGGCGCTCGTGACGGTCTACTTCGTCGTGCTGCTCGCCACCGTCGGGACGCTGGTCCGGCTCGACACCGTGTTCACGGTGACCGGCATAGGAGTTTTCGTCCAGTGCTTCGCCCTACTGCCCGGCTGGTGGGCGTACGGAGGGGTGGCCGTGACGGTCGGGGTGCTGATCGCCTCCCGCCCGCAGACCGGGCGGACACCGAGCGAGCTGTTCCTCTCCTTCGTCGTCGGGGTCGTGGTCGCCTCCACCGTCGGCCTGATCATCCACACCATCGCCGACCAGAGCGAGAAGCGCCGGACGATGATCGCGCAGCTGAGGGAGACGGGCGCCAAGCTGGCCGCGCTCGCCGAGGAGAACGTGAGCCTGCAGGCCCAGCTCCTGATCCGGGCCCGTGAGGCCGGCGTGCTCGGGGAGCGGCAGCGGATGGCCAGGGAGATCCACGACACCCTCGCGCAGGGCCTGACCGGGATCCTCACCCAGTTGGAGGCCGCCGACGAGGCGCTCGGCGACGTGCCGGCCACCCGCTCGCGCCTGGACACGGTACGCGCCCTGGCCAGGGAGAGCCTGACCGAGGCCCGGCGGTCGGTCCAGGCGCTGCGCCCGGCGCCGCTGGACGAGGCCCAGCTTCCGGCCGCCCTGCACGACGTCGCCGCGCGATGGTCGCGGAGCAGCGGCGTGCCCGCCTCGGTGACCGTCACCGGCGAGGCCCGGCCGCTGCACACGGAGGTGGAGGCCACCCTGCTCCGGGTGGCCCAGGAAGCGCTGGCCAACGCCGCGAAGCACGCCTCGGCGGGCCGGGTCGGCCTCACCCTGTCGTACATGGAGGATGTCGTGGCCCTGGACGTGCGCGACGACGGGTCCGGCTTCGTCCCCGAGGAGACGAACCCCCTCAACGGGGGCGGCTTCGGCCTCGTCGCGATGCAGCAGCGCGTCACCCGCCTCGCCGGGACCTTCGCGATCGAGACGGCCCCCGGCCAGGGAACCGGCGTCTCCGCCACCGTTCCCGCCATCCCCGCCGGCTCCGGCCGGGGCTGGTGAGCCGTGCCGGTCCGTATCGTCGTCGTGGACGACCATCCCGTCGTACGCGACGGGCTGCGTGAGATCTTCGCCGCCTCCGACGACTTCGAGGTCGTCGGCGAGGCCGCCGACGGGGCCGAGGCGCTCGTGGTGGCCCTGCGCACCAGGCCCGACGTCGTGCTGCTGGACCTGCGCATGCCGAAGATGGGCGGGGCTGAGGTCATCCGCCGTCTGCGCGAGCAGGCGCCCGGCATCCGGGTGCTGGTCCTGACCACCTTCGACGACGACGCCGACGTCCTGCCGGCGATCGAGGGGGGCGCCACCGGGTACCTGCTCAAGGACACCCCGCGGGCCGACCTGCGCCGCGCCGTGCTGGCGGCGTCCCGTGGGGAGACGGTGCTGTCCCCGGTCGCGGCCGGAGCGCTGACGCGGAGGGCCCGCGCGCCGGAGCCGCGGACGCTGAGCCGCCGGGAGCTGGAGGTGCTCGCGCTCATCGCCCGCGGCGCGACCAACCGTGAGGTGGCCGGGCAGCTGTTCATCACGGAGGCGACGGTCAAGACGCACCTGCTGCACGTCTTCGCCAAGCTGGAGGTCGGTGACCGGGCGGCGGCGGTCGCTGCCGCCTACGAGACGGGCCTGCTCAGGCCGTCCCCCGGCGGCTGACGGAAGCCCGCGGGTAGCGAGCCCTCGATCACGCCAGGCGCGGGAGCAGCAACTGCCCGATGGACACGACGCCGACTCCGAGGACGAGGACGCGCAGCACCGGAGGCTTCAGACGGCGGCCCGCCGTGGCCCCGATCTGGCCGCCCAAGGCGGAACCGCCGGCGAGGAGCGCGACGGCCGTCCAGTCGAAGTCCGCGACGACGAGGAAGAGGAGGGCGGCGACGGTGTTCACGACGGCGACCAGGACGTTCTTGACGGCGTTGAGGCGCTGCGCGCTGTCGTCGAGGAGCATGCCCATGAGCGCCATGTAGATGATGCCCTGGGCGGCGGCGAAGTAGCCGCCGTAGACGCTCGCCAGCGTCAGCCCCGACGACAGCAGCAGGCCACCGCCGCGGTGGCCGGGCTCGCCCGTCACCTCGCGGCGACGCCGCACGTGCCTGCTGATGCGGGGCTGGAGGACGACCAGGATGAGCGCGAGAGCCACCAGGGCGGGCACGACGCTCTCGAACGCCGTGCTGGGCAGGGTCAGCAGGAGAATGGCACCCGCGAGCCCGCCGATCCCGGCGCCGACGCCGAGCCGCGCGACCCGCCGTCCCTGCCCGGCCAGCTCCCTCCGGTAGCCGATGGCCCCGCTGACCGAGCCGGGGATCAGTCCGAGCGCGTTCGAGACGGTGGCGGTCACGGGCGGCAGGCCGACGGCGAGGAGAACGGGAAAGGTCACCAGCGTGCCCGAGCCGACGACGGTGTTGACGGCCCCGGCGATGACGCCGGCCCCCAGGACGGCGAGCATCTCCGGCGGCGTCACGCCGCACACCCGTTGACGACTCCGTCGGCGGGCAGCGGACCGTCAGCACGAGGGCTCATGCTCTGGAGCGTAGGGACAGGACGCTTCGGCCTGCGCCGAAGCGTTCCCGCCCCCTCCCGGCGCGCTTCTACACCACCGCCCCCGGTCCCTCGCGGGTCCGGCGCACCCGCGGCTTGGGCGGTTCGGGTGGCGGCTGCTTGCTGCGCCGTTCCAGCTCGATCGCCAGCGGCCCGGCCACGAACGAGGAGGACGCCGTTCCGGCCACGATCCCGATGAGCAGCGCGATGGCGAAGTCGCGCAGCGAATCGCCGCCGAAGACCGCCAGCGCGGCGAGGATGAACAGCGCGCCGAGTCCCGTGTTGAGCGTGCGGGGCACGGTCTGCAGGATCGCGTCGTTGACGACGTCGGCGAACGGCGCCCGCCGCCGCGCGCTCCACAGCTCGCGCACCCGGTCGAAGACCACCACCTTGTCGTTGATCGAGTACCCGATGACGGTGAGCATGGCGGCCAGGAAGACGCCGTCGATGGGCTTGCCCAGCCAGGCGAAGACGCCCACGACGGCGGCCGTGTCGACCACCAGGGCGAGCACCGCCGCCGTGCCGAACGTCCACCTGAACCTGACCGCCAGGTAGACCATCTGGGCGGCGAGCGCCACGCCGAGCGCGATGACCGCGTTGCGGCGCAGCTCCTCGCCCAGGCTGGGGCCGATCAGCTCGTCGCGCTGCTTGGTCACCTCGCCGAGCTTGCCGTCGAGCGCCCGCTCGATACCGGCCACGTCGTCGGCGCTGATCTGACCGGCGCGCACGGTGACGAGGTCGCCGGAGGACTGCCCGGCGTTCTGCCCGGTGATCTGCACGGTCGCCGTCGGGTGCCCGGCCTCGGCCACCGCCCGGCGGGCCGTCTCGGCGGTCACCGGCTCGGTGGCGGCGAACTCGACGATCCGGCCGCCGGTGAACTCCACACCGAAGTTCAGGCCGTGCACGGCCGGACCGGCGACGGCGACGGCCACCAGCGCGGCGGCGACGGCCAGCCAGAGCCTGCCGCGGGCCATGAGCCGCACGTCACGCCGGTTCACCCAGGCCCGTACCCGGCCCTCGCTGCCCAGCCCCGACGCCCGGGCGCCCATCCTGCCGATCAGGAGGTGGGTGAGGACGCGGGTGATGAGCATCGCCGAGATCAGCGAGGCCAGCACGCCGATGGCCAGGGTCACGCCGAATCCGCGCACCGGCCCGGAGGCGAGCCAGAACAGCAGCCCGGCGGCCAGCAGCGTGGTGATGTTGGAGTCGGCGATGGCGCTCCAGGCGTTCCTGAAGCCCCGGTCGAGTGCGGCGCCCAGGCCGCGCCGGGGCGAGCGGCCGTACTCCTCCCTGGCCCGCTCGAACACCAGCACGTTGGCGTCCACCGCCATGCCGATGGCCAGCACGAACCCGGCCAGTCCGGGCAGGGTGAGCGTCGCGCCGAGCGCGAGCAGGGCCGCGTACGAGAGGAGCCCGTAGACGGCGAGGGCGATGGCGGCGAGCAGCCCCACCAGCCGGTAGACGGCGACGATGAACGCCGCCGTGAGGAGCACGCCCGCGACGCCCGCCTTGGCGCTGGCCTCGATGGCCTGCGAGCCGAGCGTGGGGCCGACGGTCCGCTGCTCGATCAGCTCCATGGGGACGGGCAGCGACCCGCCCTTGATGAGCACGGCGAGGTTCTGCGCCTCCTCGGGCGTGAACGAGCCGGTGATCTGCGTGGATCCGCCCTGCATGCCTGCCTGGCAGGGTACGGACGCGTCCACCTGGGGCGAGGAGATGATCTCCTTGTCCAGGACGATGGCCAGCCGGCGCTTGGGATCGCCGACCTGCTCGCAGGCGAGGGCGCCGGTGAGCCGCTGCCAGGCGGCGGGGTCGCGGAAGTCGACCGTGACGAACCAGCCGGGGCCCTGCTGCGGATCAGTGCGGGCGGCGGCGTCCGTCACGCCGTCGCCGGTGATCGCGGCTGCGCCGAGCGAGAGCCGCTGCCCCGACTCGTCGGCAACGGCTTGGGCGTCGCCCGCGTCGGCCTGGCCGGTGACCGGGTGGAAGGCGAGCTGCGCGGTCTTGCCGATGACCTCGGCCGCTTGGCGCGGGTCGAGCACGCCGGGCAGCTCGACGATGATCCGCCGCTCGCCCGACCTGACCAGGGTGGGATCGACGACGCCGAGCGCGTCGGCGCGGCGCCGGAGCACGTCCAGGGCCCGGTCGGTGGCGTCGGAGTCGGCCTTGGCGGTGGGCGAGTCGCGGGTCTCGAAGACGAGCTGGGTGCCGCCGCGCAGGTCGAGCCCGAGGCGCGGCGACATGGTGAAAGCGAGGATGAAAGCGGTGATCACGAGGGCACACGCGATCACCGCGCGCCACACGGGCGCACGGGACATGGAAGCCTCCACAGGCTGTCGGGAAGAAGGACGTCAGCGCGTCGTGGAGGGTGGCGCGCGAGCGCCGGCCACGCGGTGGCCCGGCCGGGGTGGGGCGGGGGGCCGGGTGGCGGTGAAGGAGGCGCGGCGCGTGGCCTGGCCCGGTTGCCAGACGGGCGGCGCGACGGCGAGCCACACCGGCAGGACCGGCGTGGCGCGTGCCGGGTGGAGGTCGGGCGGGGCAGGGTCACCCAGCCCCGCGTGGCCGGCGATGCCCGGAGCGCTCCACCAGGCGGACTGGAGTACGTGCTGGTGGGCGTTCCGATCGGCGTCGCCGTGAGCTCCGGGACCGGCGAACACGAACACCGACATCAGCAGGAGCAGGACGGCGGGCACTCTTCCGCGCACGTCTCCTCCTCACCGGACGGGTGGTGCCGGATGTGTCTCCGGGCGTCTGGCGGCCACCGTACCCCGCCCGGGACAGCGACGGGGACAACCCGGCGATCAGCGAAAAAGCGGACGTCTAACTCTTTTCGTCTTTCGGGTCCTCTCGGCTATGGTCGGCCGTATGACGGGACCGTGGGCGACACCACGCGGGCCCATCGCGCGTGGCAGCGTGATGGCCCTGGTCCTGCTGTCCCTGCTGCTGTCCGTGTGCAGCTACGCCCGCTACGGCGGCGACACGGGCCACGGGGCGCCGCCCGTTCCCGGTCAGGCGTGGAGCCTGGGCGCATGGGACGCCCAGCTGACGAGCCTGCCGCCGCAGAACGCCAACGCCCGCGAGCACCATGTGCTGTCGTTGTGGCCGCCGCCGCGCCGTGAGCGGCACGACGCGGCCGCCCATCTCGCGCTGCTGCTCCCGCCGCGCCCGGACATGCACCAGATCCGCGATCCCCAGCAGCTGGCGCACCGCGCCGCGGGGTCGCGCAGCCCTCCACTGATCTAGCCGCCCCTCCTTCGTCTGCTGTCTTACGGCTGCTCGCGCGCCGTGGGGCCGGCCATGCGTGCCCGGACTCCCGCCGTCGCGCCGGCTCGGCCACCGGCACCCCCGCGTGGGGCGTGCCGTCCTCCCTTCGTGTGAGCACCTTCTTTCGTGTGAGCGCCTGCCTCCGTGTGAGCGCTTTCTTCCGTGTGAGCAAGGAGCCGATCATCGTCATGGCCGACGTCAGATCAGTCCACACCCATCTGCAGCACTACGAGCAGCACATGGCGCGGCTGGAGGAGCTGCGCGGGCTGCTGTACGACCAGCTCGCCCACGCCGTCGCGCAGCCCTGCCCGTCAGCCGGCCGCGTACGCCGGCGCACGGCCCGGCGCAGGGTCGCCGCCATCGAGGCCGCGCTGGAGCGCATGGACCGGGGCCTCTACGGCACCTGCCAGTGCTGCGGGGCGTTCATCGCGTTCGAGCAGCTGCGGCGGCGCCCCCACCGGCGCACGTGCGAGGGATGCGCCCTCGCGCGCCGCCACGAGGTGACGGCATGAACGCCGCCGCCCCCGTTTCCACCCGCCGGGGCTATGTGGCGCTCGACCTGGGCACCTCGCGTACCCGGTGGCTGTCGGCGAGTGCATGCGTCGTCGCCGACCGCCCGTCGGCCGTCCCGTCCGGGGTCGGTGTTCCCGGATGGGGTTCGGCCGGTCCGGTGCGGCCGATCCGGCACGGCATGGTCGCGGACCCCGGTGCCTGCCTGCGGCTGGTCGACCTGGTGCTCCGGGACGCCCGCCCGCCGGACGGCCGGCCGCTGGAGCGGGCGATGGTGGGCGTGCCCGTGGCCGCGACGCCGAGTGACCGCCGGGCGGTGCGCGCCGCGGTCGCCGAGGCGGCCGCGTGCGAGGTGACGCTGGTGGAGGAGCCGCTGGCCGCGGCCGTCGGCGCCGGTCTGGACGTCACCGATCCCCGGCCGTGCCTGCTGCTGGACGTGGGAGCGGGCATCGTCGAGATCGTCGCCATCCGCGACGGCGCCATCACCGACGCCGCCGCCCTCCAGCTCAGTGCCACGACCGGCGCCGGCCTGCTCCCGTACGCGCTGGAGGGCGTCGTCGAGATGACGGCCGGCCTGCTGCGCCGCCTGCCCGCCTGCCTCCGGGCGACCGCGCGCGGCAACGGTCTGCTCGTCACCGGCGGCGGCGCCCAGCAGGGGAAGTTGCTGCACCGTCTGCACACCGCGCTGCGCATGCCGGTCACCGCGGCGCCGCACCCCGCGCACGCCACCATCCGTGGCCTGACCCGCCTGTGCCTGCAACCGGCTCTCGCGGCCGGCATCGCCGCACGCGGCCGCTGAGCCGCCCCGAACTCGCCCGTCTTCTCACCAGGAGTCTCCACATGACCGACTTCCACGAAACACCCATCCGCGAAACGCCCATCCGTGAAACCTCCATCGGTGAAACCCCCATCGGTGAGACGCCGCATCTCAGCACCGTGCAGCTGCAGACGCTCCGTCAGGACCTGCAGGAGCAGCTCGACCGGCGTACCCGCCAGCTCCTCGGCCTGCAGGCCCAGGCGGAGGACAGCAACGGCGCCGACGACACCTACCAGGAGCTGCTGGTCTCCCTGACCACCGCCGACCGTGCCATCGCCGAGCTCGGCAAGGCCCTCAGCCGGATGGAGGCCGGCAGCTACGGCCGCTGCGCCCACTGCGAGGCGGGCATCCCGTTCGAACGGCTCAAGATCCGGCCGTTGGCCCGCTACTGCATCAAGTGCCAGCGCCGCTACGAGGCCGCCTAGCATCCACGCGCCGGGTGCCCTCCTGCGATGGGGCACCCGGAGGGCGACGATCCGACAGGGAACAGCTCATGATCAGACTGGACCGCTTGGTCAACGTGCTGGGCGGATACGGGGTGCGGCTGTGCGGCCGGCCCGACTCGCGCTCGGCGCCGTTGCGCAGCGTGGCGATGCCCGACGCCATCGACAGCCGGGTGCCGGGCGATGTGCTGCTGGCCGTGGGCGCCGCGTCGGTGACGGAGGCGGTGCGGTGGGCGGTGGCGGCCCAGGCCGCGGTGGTGCTGGTGCGCGCCGGGGCCGACGCCGAGCGGGAGGCGTCCCTGGCCGGCGCGAGCGAGGGCGTGGCGGTGATGCTGGTCGACCCGGCCGTCTCGTGGAGCCAGCTGGCCGGCGTGGTCTACGGACTGGTGCTGGAGGGGCGGGAGACCGAGTCGGGGCGCGGCCCCACGGACCTGTTCGCCCTGGCCGACAGCCTGGCCGACGCGGTCGGCGGCGCGGTGACCATCGAGGACCGGCTCTCGCGGGTGCTGGCCTACTCGCGTTCGCAGCAGGCGGGCGATCCCGCCCGGGTGGAGACCATCCTGGCCCGGCAGGTTCCGGATCGGCTGCGCAACCTGTTCCACGCCCGGGGGGTGACGGCCCACCTGGCGGCCGTGGACGAGCCGGTGTTCGTCGAGCCGGACCCGGAGCACGGCCTGGCCGGGCGGATGGTGGTGGCGGTCCGAGCGGGACGCGAGCTGCTGGGCTCGGTGTGGGTGATGTGCGCGACTCCCCTGGCCGGGGCCCGGCGCGCCGCCCTGGCGGACGGCGCCCGCACGGTGGCGCTGCACCTCCTGCGCTCCCGGGCGAGCGCCGACCTGGAGCGGCAGGTGGAGTCGGACCTGGTCATCCGCCTGCTGGAGGGCAGCGCCGATGCCGCGACGGTGGTGAGCCAGCTCGGCCTGCCGCACGGTGCCATGCGCGTCATCGCGGTCCGCGCGTACATCGCCACCGAGCGGCACGCCGCGCTGCTGCTCGCCTTCGAGCGGGCCACCACCGGCTTCGGCTGGTCCCGGCCGGGACGCAGCACCCTGCTGGGCAACACGATCTACACGATCCTGCCCGGCGAGCAACCGGACGCGGCGCGGGAGTGGGTGTCCGCGCTCCAGGCGGCACTGCCGGCCCAGGTACGCGTCGCCGCCGGGATCGGCGCGGCGGCCGAGGCGGCGGAGCTGCCGGCCGGCAGGCAGGAGGCCGACGAGTGCCTGGCCCTGCACGAGACGCGCGATCCCCGCACCACGCCGCCGGCCTACGACGAGTCCTGGGACGACATCCTGCTCCAGCGCCTGCGCGTCGCGGCGCGTACCGGACGGACCCCCGCGCGCGGGCCGGTCAGCGCCCTGCGCCGGCACGACACCCTGCACGCGACCCAGTACGTCGCGACGCTGCGGGCGTGGCTGGAGGCGCAGGGCGATCCCGCCGTCGCCGCCGAGCGCCTCGGCGTCCACCGCAACACCGTCCGCAACCGGCTGCGCAAGATGAGCGAGGTCACCCCGCTGGACCTCGGCGACGCCCGCCAGCGCCTGGCCATGATCATCGGTCTGGCCGCCGCCGAGGAGTCCTGAGCGTTGTCCCCGTCGCACAAGGCCGCCGCTCCGATTGTCTGCCACGCACAACGTCAGACCGCGGCCTCCGGGCCATGCTGACGTCGAGAGCAGCATTCGTTCCGGGGTACGGAGGTAGGGCATGGGCGGCACCGAGCGCATCGGCGACTGGCCGCGATCGGTGATCGTGGTGGGCGCGGGCATCGTGGGCCTGTCGACCGCGTGGTTCCTGCAGGAACGCGGCGTCGAGGTCCACGTGGTGGACCGCGGCGGGGTGGCGGCCGGCGCGTCCTGGGGCAACGCCGGATGGATCGCCCCCGGCCTTGCCATCCCGCTGAACGAGCCTTCCGTCCTGCGTTACGGCCTGCGCTCGCTGCTGAACCCCGCCGCCCCGCTGCACATCCCCGCGACCCTCGACCCGGGGCTGTGGGCGTTCCTGGCCCGCTTCGCCGCCAACTGCCGCTGGTCGTCGTGGAGCCGGGCGGTGCGCGCCAACCTGCCGCTCAACCAGGAGTCCATCGAGGCGTACGAGATCCTCGGCGCCGACGGGCCGGCCGTCTCGACCGTGGCGGCACCGATCACCGCGGCCTTCCGCACCCCGCGCCAGGCCCAGGGCCTGCTGCGCGAGCTGCGCAGGCTGGCGGACGCCGGGCAGCAGGTCGACCACACCGTCCTGGACGCCGGCCAGGTGGCCGAGCACGTCCCGCTCGCCTCGGACGCCCTGCGGGCCGGGGTACGGATCGACGGTCAGCGGTACGTCGACCCGGGCCGCTTCGTCCACGCCCTCGGCAGGGCCGTGATGGCCCGAGGCGCGACCGTGTACGCCTTCGAGGTCGACGACGTGCGCAGCGACGACAGGAAGGCCATCGTGGTCTCCCGCCACGGCACGATGCTGTCCGCCGACGCGGTGGTGCTGGCCACCGGCGCCTGGCTGCCGCGCCTGGCCTCCCGCTGGGGAGTGCGCTCCCCGGTGCGCGCCGGGCGCGGCTACTCCTTCACCGTGCCCGTGGACCGCCCCGTCCCGGGACCGGTCTACCTGCCGGACGTACGGGTGGCATGCACGCCGTACCAGGGAGGGCTGCGTGTGGCGGGCACCATGGAGTTCCGCGACCCCGACGCCCCGGCCGTCCCGGCCCGGCTGGAGGCGATCATCGCCTCCGCGCGCCCCCTGCTGGACGGGGTGCGCTGGGACGAACGCACCGACGTCTGGGTCGGCCCGCGACCGGTCACCCCCGACGGCCGTCCGCTGATCGGCGCCACCCGGACCCCGTGCGTGTACGTGGCCGGCGGGCACGGCATGTGGGGCCTGGCCCACGGCCCCGCCACGGGACGCCTCCTGGCGGAGCAGATCACCACCGGCAAGCAGCCCGCCGCCCTGCGCGAGTTCGACCCGCTCCGCTGACGGCCGAGCCTCGCTAGCCGGTCTTGTCGACGGTGCCGGTCCTGGCGTCGATCTTGAGGCCGTGCCAGGCACCGTCCGGGGTGAGGACATCGACATCCCAGACGAGAACCTTGTCGGTGTACCTGTCCAGGCTGATGTGGGTGATCTTGCCGTGCGGCACCGCGGAGGACACCTTCTTCACCACGTCGTCGAAGGAGAGCTCGGCGTCCTTGATGATGCCCATGACCCTGGTTTTCTCGCCTTTGCCGGTGTCCTTGGTCCGGGGCTTCGAGACGACGTCCCCTGACGCGTCCACCTCCATCAACTGCTCGGTGCCGTCGGGGCGGGCCAGCTGGACCTCCCAGACCTGGCCGCCGTTCTCCGACTGGACCGAGAGGACATGGGTGCCCTTGACGGCGTTCGTGGCCGCGGTGGCCGCCTTTTCGAGGCTTCCCATGCCGCCGGATTCCTGGGCGGGATCATCGCTGGGGTCCCCGGGTGACCTGAGAGCGGCTGCGGCTCCTCCCGCGGGCGCGGTCTCGACGGCACTGATCTGGATGGGGGCGTTCCCGCAGGATCCGGCCGCGAACAGAAAGAGGAGGCCGATGATGGGCTTGAACCGTTTTCCACCATTCATACTGACGACGCTGCCCGGAACTCCATAAAGGCACGCCCAGAGCCCGGACAATACGGTCCAGACCCGTTCGTACGGGGCAGTCCATGCGCCAGTTCGGTCAGTCCGGGAGGTCCGCAGGGACGGGCAGGTCCAGGGCCTCAAGGAACCGAGCGGTCTTGACCTCGACGAAGACCTCCCCGTCGTCGAGTACGTCGACGTCCTCCTCGTCCTCGTCCAGGTCGAGCTCCCAGGGATCGCGGTCTTCGGCGAGGTAGCCGAGCAACTCGCTCGCCTTCACCGCATGCTCCACCTCGCCACCACCCTGGCTTCGCAGCATCCACCAGTCGGCGAGGCCCGTGGCCTCCCGGACGACGTCGGTCGGCGACGAGGCGTCCTCGTCCTCGAAGTACGTGCGAGGGGTGAACCCCAGGTAGGCGACGCCGCTCCCACGCCCCGCCGGCCGGTAGACCACGGTCGCGATGTCACTGTCATGGATGTCGACCCTCAGCCACGGCTCGACCTCGGGCGGCACCGGCTCCTCCTGGTGCTCCGTCCACTGTCGCCCGTCGAACAGGTAGATGGCGGAGAATCCCATCAGGCGCTCATGGCTGGTCGGGACGGGCGACGACGGAGCTCTTGAAGACGGAGCCCGCCAAGACGGAGCCCTCGAAGACGAGCGCGGGGGGCGGGCAGGCCCCGTCCGCGCTGCGACCGGCTACGGCGTTCGCCATCTGTTCCCACTTGTAGAACCTTGATCACAAGACGACTCTAAGGACCCCGCTAGGTCTGAGCATAGGACTTTCGCCGGCGGCCCGGCGGCCCGGCAGTGAACGTGTGCATGGGACTCGTCCTTCACCACCTGCCACGCGGGTTGAGGAGCACGTCTGTGGTTGGGCTGGGACGTTCAGGGCCGCAAATGCAGGCGTCATCCAGAATGCCGGGATGTGTGAAGGAGCGAGAAGCCGTGTCGGATGAAAATCAACGCATAGCGCTCAATGCGCGTTCGATCTTCTCGCTCGGATACGGCGTTGTCCGCCGATCGGACCAGAACAGGTCCCAGTAGAAGTCGTTCATGGCTTCCGCCACGGGCGCGTACCGGCGGAGCATGGCGGCGACAGTCGGCGGGGCACCAGCGGGATCCGCGCCGTCCGCGCACGCGCGGATGTACGCGTTGCGTTGTTCCAGTACGCCGTTCCGTGGCACCGGCACTCCGCAGATATCGGTGACGAGCCAGTTGACCAGCCGCATCAGCGCGTAACCGACGTCGTGAGTCCGGTTGCGGTGCAAGAACTCGATCTCCTGCTTGGACAGGTCGAACCGGGAGGAGGTCGCCAGCCCGAGATCGGCGATGTACAGCCGTTCACCATCGGTGAGGACGTTGCGGAAGTGGTTGTCGAAGTGCATCAGCTCCTGGCCGTTCATGAACGCCACGTCGCTCAGCAGGCACGACTCGACCATGGCGCTTGCCGCTACCGCAGCGTCCTGGCCGGCGGCGAGCTGGGTGGCCAGCCAGTCATTGAGGCTGTAGGGGATGAACTCCTGAAAAAGCACGATACTGACCGAAGCCTGCGCGACGGCGTGGAGACGATCCCGTACCGCCGGTGACCCATCCCAGTACCGCACGACCGCCTCGACGTCGGCAAGCTGATCGCTCTGCGGCGGCGCCCCCGGCAGCACCCTCCAGTGATACAGCAGCGGAAAAGCCGCGCTGCGCCCGGCCAGGACCCAGTTGGTCGTCATGACGCAGGCCGCGAGTTCACGCCACGCACCGAAGCTCGGCCCACCGATCCCGTACTGGCAAAACGGAGGCAGCCCGAACAGGTTCGCGGTGGACATCATGTTGCCCGCACGAAGTTCCAGGTCGGTCAGCGGCACTCGCTTGGCGAAAACCGGCACACCGTCCATGGCCAGCAGGGCCGAGGCGCCGCCTATCCCCGTCCCCAGAATCTGCGCCTGCTCCAGCAACTCGCCGAGCTGCCGGTCGCTGTGCAAGGCCAATGCACTGGCGACATCGCTGTATCTGCTGACACGCTCACCGTGAGACATGTCCAGTCGTGTGTCTTGCAGCTGCAATGGCAGGCACCCTTCGTGATCGACTTCGCGTTCAGACGCTACACCTGTCGGGGACGGGCCTTGCGCTGCCATCCGGCGAGAACACAGGGGTCACGATCGAGACGCGTCGAGAGCGATCCGGTCGTCGAGTCGGGCTTCCAGCGGGTCGCTGGCGTTCGCCATCTGCTCCCGCTGGTAGAACCTTGATCGCAAGACGACTCCAGGGACCACGCCACTCCAAGCACAGGACTTCAGCGAGGAACTACCTGAGTGCGCACGCCAGGGAGATCGTCGAATGCGGCAGACGCATCCATCGTCAGCACCGTTCTCGCGGTGGCCGCGCCGTAGCCGCGATCAGCAGATCGTAGGCGCCTCGCGACTTGCCCTCTCGTCGGACATGCGCCATAAGACGGGCATGGACTCTGGCGACGTCCGTCGTGTACTCCTCGACAGGGATCAACGCGAGAACTTGATCCACGAAGGCCTGCCGATCGGGCTGTCGTGCCGCATCGGCCAGTTCTACGCCGACGAGCAACTCGGCCACAGTGATCGCCGAGATCGCCACGTCATCGACGTCTCCTATCACCGCGTCCACGGATGCCTTGCCTCGCTCGGCCGCAATGAGCACACCGGTCTCAAGGATCAGGCGTCGGGCCACGTGGCCCTCATCTCGTTGTCGATCGCCTCGCGGGCCGCTGCTACGTCAGCTTCGAAATCGGCGTCCAACGTCCCCGCTCTGCTGGCCAGAAACGCCTTGACCGTACGTCCCGGCGCTGTCGGCGCGGGGCCGATCACAGCGATCTGCTTCCCGCCGCGAGTTACCACGATCGTTTCTCCATGCTCGACCGCATCGAGAACCGCCGCAAAGCTTCGAGACGCTTCAGTGGCAGTCATCACCTTCATAAGATCAGATTGTCTGATCCACGAGGATCCGTCCTGCGGAACCGACGACCCATGTCAGGTGCATCGTGGGCCCGATACCTCCTGGTTCATGCCTGTCGCCTCCCTGCAGGCGACCATCCGTCTGGCGTTCTGCTGTCACCTTCGCCAAGGTCACCGGGTGCGGGGCCCTAGCGGATGAGCTGGCAGGCATCTCCCGCAGGAGGGGCGCTCCGCAGGAAGCGCAAAGCCTCCACTCCGCTCTCTGGAACGAGGCCAAGTGCTGGGGTTGCCGACCGGACGGACACTACTTCTCATAGTGATAGCGACAGGCAGCGATCATGATCGTGTCGTCATTGACGCGGTAGACGAGCCGGTGTTCTGAGGTGATGCGCCGGGACCAGTAGCCGGACCATTCGTACTTCAGCGGCTCCGGTTTGCCGATGCCTTCGTTCTCGTTGCGCGCTATGTCGGCGATCAGCTGGTTAATCCTTTTGAGAATGCGTCGATCTTCTCGCTGCCAGTAGCAGTAGTCCGCCCAGGCGAGTTCGTCGAAAAGGATCTTCACGAAGTGGCGTCCCCATCGGCCAGTTCTCGGACGGCGCCGCCTCCAGACTCCAGACGGGCGACCGCCTCTGACAACCGTCTGCGGTTGACGGGAGAGGCCATCAGGTAGAGCGTCTCGCGCATCGATTCGTATTCGCGCTGCGACACCATGACGACCCCTTCTCTGCCGGGGCGGGTGATGAGGACCTCTTCCTGGTCGTCGATGACGGCGTCGAGGGTGGCGGCGTAGTTGGCCCGCGATTCGGACATGGTCATCACCTTCATGTCATCACTGTACATGATGATGTACATCAACGTGCGACAATGCCTCCGCACACGGGCACGCGCAGAGATCAGGCTGTTGGAACAAGGTGGGAATGGCATCCGCTCGCCATGAAGGGGCCCAATGGCGGCGGCGTTGCTGTCACAGACGCGAAACGCCCTGGAGTGATCTTCGATGTCAGGGCGTCTTGGCTCGTCAAGAGTGGTGGTCAATGAGCAGGGCCAAGGCGGCGACGTACGAAGCTGCTATCACCTCAACACGACCTCCACCCCGCGCTCCGCAAAGATCGTCTGGATGATCTCGAAAAGAGTCGGAGCGTCGTCCATCTCCTCCAAGATCTCTGTCAGGGACTGTCGCGCAGCTTGGGAGTCGCTCCAGATCAAGGTGAACGGTGTCGTTGCTCCGAACCCACCGCACAGACAGTCATTCAGCGCATCGAGATTCCAACCGAAATAACCCCCTGGCCCGTTGATGGCTTCCCCGGCAGCGAGGTAGAAGGAGGTCTCATCGGTGACGTGAGCTCCATCGAGGTGGTAGGTACGCCCTGCCGGACGATCAGCCGGCCCCGTCTGCCGGAAGCTGCTGCGGCCGACAACGGTCAGCCATTCCCGTCTGCCCTCCGAGCCGTACACCGCCCACTGGTTGATCTGGTCAGGCCGGGCCGTACGCCAGCGCTCCCAGATATGCCGTGCACCGGACTGCGGGCTGTCGTATCCCCACTCAGCGATGATGTCCACTCGTTCGGGGTCGAGTTGTGAGGGGCGCCACTCGATGATTTGGCTCACCCAGAAGTCCGCGAGCGGCTCTCCTGCCGCGTCGAGCATCCGGAGCCCTTCCAACCAGAGAGGGTTCCTCAGGCGGTATCGCTTGGACCCCTCAAGGTAGTCACGTAATCGCTGAACAGGAAGGCATCCCAGGATCTCGACTGTCGCAGACTCGGCGCTTTTCGTCGGCTCAACGAAGACGCCCTCGGCATCGAGGCACGCCCCCAGCACCTGCCCATCCCCGTCGATCAAGAGGAACTTCGGCTGACTGGAATCCACGGACTCCGCCCTCACCCCGTGCACCTATGACGTTGCTGTCACTGTTGCTGTCAGCGAACATCAAAAAGCCCCGAACGGTGATCCGTTCGGGGCGTTCTTGCTGTTCAAAAGGTGGTCAGGGGCAGGGTCGAACTGCCGACCTTCCGCTTTTCAGGCGGACGCTCGTACCAACTGAGCTACCTGACCCAGAGCGGTCCTGACGGGACTTGAACCCGCGACCTCCACCTTGACAGGGTGGCGAGCACTCCAAACTGCTCTACAGGACCTTGCTTGTCTTGCGTATCTTGCTGTTCTTGCCTTGCGACTCGCTTAGCTTACCAGTTCTTCGGTGGCCTTCGACCATCCGTTTCCCGGTAGCGCCAGGCGCTTCGCGGTGCCCCCAACGGGATTCGAACCCGTGCCGCCGCCTTGAAAGGGCGGTGTCCTAGGCCGCTAGACGATGGGGGCTCAGGATTCCCTGTCGCCTTCCGTCGGAGACCTCTGAAGCATAGGGGACGATTGCCCCTGATGCCAAAGTGGCGGGCCGGCGGCCGGCGACTGCGTGCCCGTCACGGTCCCCGATGGCGTCGGGGTGTTCGTTGGCGCTGGAGAAATCATACGTCCAGGGTTCTCCTCCACGTGACGCTGGATGTAGACCGACTGCTCCCCCAGTCCGCCGAGCGTGATGTCGTCCCACGCCTGCAGACGCTTGGTCTCGCGGTCGAAGTACAGGACCGACGCCTGTACGGGGGTGGGCTCGGCGTGTTCGAGGGCGCGCAGGCCGGCGCCGCCGGTCGAGCCCTGGACGAGGACGCGCGTGCCGGTGGGCAGCATGGTGGTGGAGCGGGCGTGGGCGTGGCCGGCCAGGACCATGGGCGTGGCGCCGGAGAAGCCGCGGCCGATGATGCCGTCGTGGACCGCCACGAGGTCCGGCTTGCCGACCTCGGGAAGGTGGTCACGTCCCCATTGCTCCAGCTTCGCCGGGTCAGAGTCGATGGCCACCGACTTGTCCGGGGTGAAGCGGGGGTCGCCGAGCCCGTAGATGGTCAGGCCCCCGACCTGCTGCGACCTGTCGTCCAGGACGACGGCGTTCTTCTGCTTGGCGACGGCCTTCTGAGTGGTCATGGAGTCGTGGTTGCCGCGAATGAAGACGTAGGGGACGCCGAGGCGGCCGATCTCCTCCACGAACTTGTTCTCGGGCTTGGTGCCGTGGTCCGAGATGTCGCCCGTGTCGATGATCATGTCCACGGCGAACTGGTCCTTCAGGGACCGGATGACGTTCCAGGCGATCGGATTGAGATGAATGTCCGAGATGTGAAGGACGCGGATGGAACGCGGGTCCCCGTCGTACACCGGCAGGGTCGAGACCGTGTTGTACAGCTTGGAGACGTTCGTGACCAGCTTGGTGAGCTGCGACCGGTACGACTCGAACTTCGTCACGATCGACTCCGCGCTGCCGACCAGCGACGGCGCGGCGGCGATCAGGCCCGAGTACCGCGGCTCGACCAGCGAGTCCGGCCGGAACGTGTACGCGGCGAGCACGCCCGTCCCGGCGAGCCCCACGGCGGCGGCGAGCAGGCTGAGCAGCGCGACCTTGGGCCGCCTGAACACCAGCAGCACCGCCACCAGCGCCCCCGCCCCCGCGCACAGGAGCGACCGGATGACCAGCGCCCGCACGCCGTCCAGCAGGTCCCGCTCGATGATGCCGGGCAGCCGGTCGGTCAGGCGCGGGTCCTCGATGAGGGCCTTGGCGCGCTCCTGGTCGATGTTGTCCAACGTGATGCGCAGCCGTAGCGGGGCGTCGTGGGTGTGGAACGTGAGCGTGCCCAGCGGGCTCGCGTCCACGACCGTCTCACCGCCCCACGCGGGACGCAGCGACATGCCCGTCTCCACGGGCCCGATCTGGGCTCGTACGGTGCCGCTGAGGAAGATGCCGAGCCAGGCGCCGACGGCCGCGACCATGAGGGCGGCCACGACCCTCGACGCCTTCGACGCGATGACTGTCCGAAGGATGCGAGCGACGTTCATACGTTTACTTGCCTACCCCCGGCGCGAGGCAGAATGGCACATGTGATCGATATTTCGCGGGAAACGTTCGAGGAGCTGGTCGCCGAGGCGCTGGACACCATCCCCGCCGAGCTGGCCCGCGTCATGAACAACGTCGTCGTCACGGTGGTGGACGATCCGCCCCAACCCAACCTTCTGGGCCTGTACACCGGAATTCCCCTTACCGAACGCGGCGACTGGTACTCCGCGGTTCTTCCCGACCGCATCGAGATCTACCGCAATGCGATCTGCCGGATC
Source organism: Nonomuraea sp. 3-1Str (assembly GCF_031570565.1). NCBI lineage: Bacteria > Bacillati > Actinomycetota > Actinomycetes > Streptosporangiales > Streptosporangiaceae > Nonomuraea > Nonomuraea sp. 3-1Str. The sequence continues at coordinate 41,423 of NZ_JALHBK010000036.1, read as the reverse complement.
TGCGACACCGAGGAGCAGGTCGTACGAGAGGTACGGATCACGGTGGTGCACGAGGTGGGCCACCACTTCGGCATCGACGACGCCCGCCTGCACGAGCTCGGCTGGTGAGCCCCCGGGCGCCGGTTGCCCTCTTCTGCTTGCGGTACGGGGCCTGATCAGGCACCTTAGGTGACGTACTGAATACTCAGAGTCAGGCACAGCGGAGTCCAATGGGGGCCATGCGGACGCGACGGCTGCCGGGGCGGCATCGCCGTGCTGAAGAGCACCAAGCCACCTACGGCGAGGTCATCGCCATCGGCGAGTTCCGGGCACTGTGGTACGGCCAGGGCCTGTCACTCCTCGGCGACCAGCTCGCCCAGGTGGCGCTCGCCGTCCTCGTCTACGACCGCACCGGCTCGCCCCTCGCGACCGCCGCCGTCTACGCCCTCACCTACCTGCCCTCCATCGCCGGCGGCCCGCTGCTGGCCGGCCTCGCCGACCGGTTCGCCCGGCGGGGGGTCATGGTGGCGTGCGACCTGCTGCGCGCGGCCCTGGTGGCCGTGATGGCGCTGCCCGGCATGCCGTTCTCCGTGCTGTGCGCGCTGGTGTTCCTGGTGGTGCTGCTCAGCGCGCCGTTCTCGGCCGCTCGGGCGGCGCTGCTGCCCGAGGTGCTGGAGGGCGACCGGTACGTCGTGGGCACGGCGCTGCAGAACATGACCAACCAGGGCGTGCAGATGCTCGGCTTCGCCGCGGGCGGCGCGGTGATCGCCACGCTCGGCCCGTACCGCGCGCTGGCGCTGGACGCCGCCACGTTCCTCGGCTCGGCGCTGATCCTGGTCTCCGGCGTGCGGCGGCGGCCGGCGGCGGCCGCCGAGGAGGACCGGCCGTCCATGTGGGCGATGACCAGGGCCGGGGCGCGCCTGGTCTTCGGCGACAGGCGGCTGCGTACGCTGGTGATGTTCGCCTGGCTGTGCGGGTTCTACGTGCTGCCGGAGGGGCTGGCCGCGCCGTACGCGGCGGCCCTCGCCCCGGAGGGGCTGCCCGTCCCGGTGGTCACCGGGCTGCTGATGGCCGCGATGCCGACGGGCACGGTGCTGGGGGCGTTCCTCTTCAGCAGGTTCGTGTCGCCGTCGCGACGGCTGCGGTTGATGGGCTGGATGGCGGTGCTGAGCTGTCTGCCGCTGGTCGTCAGCGCGTTGCGGCCGCCTCTGGCCGTGGTGCTGGCGACCTGGGTCCTGTCGGGGGTGGGCGGGGCCTACCAGCTCGCGGCCAACGCCGCGTTCGTACAACGGGTGCCGGCCGAGCGGCGTGGGCAGGCGTTCGGCCTGGCGCAGTCGGGGCTGATGGCCGCGCAGGGCGCCGGGATCCTGGTGGGCGGTCTGGCCGCCGAGAGACTCGGTCCCGAACTCGTGGTCGCACTGTCCGGCGTCATGGGAGTGACGTGCGCGGCCGTGCTGGCCATGGTCTGGACCGAGTCCCGCGGCGACGAGTCCCGCCGGGTGCGAGCCTCGGCGCCCACCTGATCACTGCTGGGGCTTCTGCTCGTCGTCCCAGGTGCCGGGGGTGGTCGTCGTGCCGCTCTGCCAGGTGGACTTGGCCTGCTGCTTGTTCAGCAGGTCCTGGACGATCGAGGTGTCCCTGCCCGCCTCGGGCATGAGCAGCCAGCCGATCGCGTACAGGCCGACCCCCACCCCGCCGAAGAGCGTCGCCACCGCGAGCGCGATGCGGACCAGGTTGGCGTCGATGCCGAGGTACTCCCCGACACCGGAGCAGACGCCCGCGATGATCCTGCCGTCGTGAGTCCTGCGCAACTGCTTGATGTTCTCGTTCATGTCTCAAGCGTGCCCCCGCTGCCCTCTTTGGCACATCGGGAATTCCCCTGTAGAAACCCTGGTAGCCCCTTACATAAAGGCGCTTGTGCGAGGAGAGGATCGCCATGGACGACCTGCTGCGCGTCGACGACCGGCTCAACGGTGACCAGAGGCTCATCCGCGACACGGTCGCGTCGTTCGTGTCCGACCGCGTCCTGCCGCACGTGGCGGGCTGGTTCGAGGAGGGCGTGTTCCCGGCGCGCGAGCTCGCGCCCGAGCTCGGCTCGCTGGGGCTGCTCGGCATGCACCTGGAGGGCTACGGCTGCGCCGGCACCGACGCGGTCTCGTACGGCGTGGCCTGCCGCGAGCTGGAGGCCGGCGACTCGGGGTTGCGGTCGTTCGTGTCGGTGCAGGGCTCGCTGGCCATGTTCCCCATCTGGCGGTACGGCTCCGACGAGCAGAAGGAGGTGTGGCTGCCCCGGATGGCGGCGGGCGAGGCCATCGGCTGCTTCGGCCTGACCGAGCCCGACCACGGCTCCGACCCGGCCGGCATGAGAACGTACGCCAAGCGCGACGGGTCCGACTGGATCCTCAACGGCTCCAAGATGTGGATCACCAACGGCTCGGTCGCGGACGTCGCCGTGGTGTGGGCGCAGACCGACGAGGGCATCCGGGGCTTCGTCGTCCCGACCTCCACGCCTGGCTTCTCCGCCCCTGAGATCCACCGCAAGCTGTCCCTGAGGGCGTCGGTCACCTCGTCCCTGTACTTCGACGACGTACGCCTGCCCGGCTCCGCCGTACTGCCCGGGGTGACGGGCCTGAAGGGCCCGCTCTCGTGTCTGTCGGAGGCCCGCTTCGGCATCCTGTGGGGGGTCGTGGGAGCGGCCCGCGCGTGCCTGGAGTCGGCGGTCGAGTACGCGAAGACGCGTGTGCAGTTCGACAAGCCGATCGGGTCGTTCCAGCTCACCCAGGAGAAGCTCGCGTGGATGTACGTGGGCATGACGCAGGCGTCGCTGACGGCGTTCCACCTGGGAGAGCTCAAGGACGCGGGACGCCTGAAGCCCGTCCAGATCAGCTTCGGCAAGCTGGCGAACGTCCGCGCGGCCCTCGACATCGCGCGCCAGGCACGGTCGGTGCTGGGCGGCAACGGGATCACCCTGGAATATCCGGTCATCCGGCACATGAACAACCTGGAGAGCGTGCTCACCTACGAGGGCACCCAGGAGGTGCACCTGCTGACCTTGGGCAAGGCGCTCACCGGGCTCGACGCCTTCCGCTGACAAGCCTCTTCCCGATCTGGGCAAGCGCACGATCCGCTACTGTGATGGGGCGAGAACGGCGTCGCGTACCGGCCGGTAGTCTCTGTACCCTTGCTGTGCATGGGGCGTTAGCTCAATTGGCAGAGCTGCGGACTTTTAATCCGTAGGTTCCGGGTTCGAGCCCCGGGCGCCCTACCAGCTCGAACGCCTCTCCTCGATCTTGTCTGGCGAGGTCGTACAGCCAACATTTACCGCCAAGAGGGCCGGAACCCATTTTCTCTGGGAGTCCGGCCCTTCGTGGTTTCGATGCTTATCCGAAGAGCTGCTGCGCGACCGCGTCGACGGCCGCCCGTTCAATGTCCAAAAGCATGTGCAGCTGGTGAGAGCGTCCCGGTATCAGCCACCGCCACCAGCGGCCCTGTTCGACACCGCCAAGGAGATCAGCGCCGCCGGCTTGCCCCTCAACGTCATCTGCCAGAGCTACCCCGACCACCGGCTCAAGCGCCTGCTGGAGACAGGCACGCGCCGCCGCTGCCTGTTCCAGCCCTACCTGCCACAGGCCCGCGGAGTCGACTCACCTACGCTGGTGATCGCGGACAACACCGCCGCAGACGGCCTCTTCCCCGTCTTCGACCAGGTCTTCACCGACATGTGGGAGCGGAGCACACCCCTATGAGCATCGACGCCCGCTCTCTGCTGCCCATCGCGGAACAGGCCACCACCATCGCCGCCGACATCATCCGCACCAAGGCCCCCGGCGTGGTGACCGCCAAGGGCGACCGCGACATGGCCACAGAGGTGGACTACGCCGTCGAAGACGCCGTCCGAGACTTCCTTACCCGCGAGACTCCCGAGATCGGGTTCCTCGGCGAGGAGGAAGGACTCAGCCACGCCGGCAAGGGCCTGCTCTGGGCGCTGGACCCCGTCGACGGCACCGCCAACTTCCTGCACGGCCTCCCTCTGTGCGCCGTCTCCCTGGGCCTGATCGAGGACACCGCTTCCATCCTGGGCGTCATCGACCTCCCCTTCCTGGCGACCTGCTACACAGCGGCTGAGGGGGCAGGCGCCCACGCCAACGGCACGCCGATCCACGCCAGCGACACCCGCGACCTGGACGCCGCCATCGTCGCCATCGGCGACTACGCCGTTGGCACCAACGCCGAAGAACGCAACCGCCCCCGTCTCGCCCTCACCCACGAACTCGCCGCCCGGGTACAACGCATCCGCATGTTCGGCTCCGCCGCCATCGACCTCGCATGGCTCGCCCACGGCAAGACCGACGCCCTCATCATGCTCAGCAACAACCCCTGGGACACCGCCGCAGGTGTCCTCATCGCCCGCCAAGCCGGAGCCGTAGTGGTCGACCTCGACGGCAGCCCCCACACCACAACGTCGCGAGCCACCATCGCCGCCGGCCGCACCCTTATCGCCGACCTCCTCGCGCTCATCGGACAGGCATCGGAGACGGCGTAGCGTTGCTGAATCGCTCTCTTAGAGATCAAGCGGCGGCCCGTCGCTTGCCCCTCGCACGGAGCGAGCTCGCCTACCTCAGCGCCACGCCGCCGCACAAGGACAGCCCTACAATCGCCACGTGGGGTCTGGCCTTCGTTGTTGGTCGGTGGCGATCGACGATCCGGGTGATGGTCGTCCGCCCGTACGTCCACGCCCATCCCCATGCATGCGCTGGCGCGATCAAGGCAGTTCACCGACCGGCGCGACGGTATGCGTCCCATCGCCGGTGCACCGCCAAACGGCCATCCCATGTTCGTATCCGGCGTGCAGGCCACGATCGTGCGTGGCGCAGACAGGCCACACTTCAGAATCATTCCCATGAACGTTTCTTGGACAGCATCGGCGACTTCCCCGAGCGCACCTTGAGCGCTACTGCCCGCGATGGGGTCGATGCCGTTGCCGTGATAACCACCAAGGAACTCCACCCAGGCGCGACCCCTGCTGTCCCAGTCGTGAGTGACCAAGCGAAACGTACTGGTGATCCCTCCGGCGCGAACGTCGCGCTTCACGACCTCCAGCGCATGCTCCAGCGTCGCCCACAGACGGGGTTCGAGGGCGAAGCTCGGCTCGAAGTTGGCGTCACGGAGAAGGCTCTCGCCCAGGCGGGTCAGGTCGGCCGCGGTCAGATGGGCAGCGGGGCGTTCGAGGATCTCCTGCGTCGCCGGAGTACTCATACCCCATTCCTCCAGCGAGCAGGCAAGTTCGAGGACGGGTTCGGCGTCGAGGCCGCCGTCACGCAATGCCGTGTATATACGGCCCAACAACTCGTCTACCAGCTGTTCGGCTCGCTCTTCGGAGTGCACGCTGCAGTGTTGCCTACCGCATGAACCCAGGCAAGCGAGATCTCCCGCGCGGTATCGACGCCGGCATGCCGGATCGCCTACTCCTCGAACCAGGCCACCAAGCGGACAGCATCGTCTCCGTGGACGTGCGCGAGCGTGCGCATGACTGTCCATACCCCGTGCCACAGGCTGTCAGGCGGTACGGCATGGCCGCGCGTGGCACGCTCAACACGGAAGACGGTGTCTCCGTCCTTCCACTCGGTGCCTTCGTCCCACAGCACGGCGATCTGATCAGGATCAACTGCCAAGGTGTTCACGCCACTTACCCGAGCGAATCTGCGGCTCCATACCGAACGGTATACGAGTTCGAGGCTCTGATCAGGAAGCCGTCGATACTGGGCCACGTTGGTCGGATGGAGGGCTGGTTCATCCCAGTCGATCGCGGCGACCTCATCCCCGTTCAACCACGTGACACCGAAGGCAGCTTCTCCCCATTCCGCCAACCCCGCTTTGGTGCTCTCCGACGCATCCTGAGGAAGTCCGCGACCGGCCGCGACCGGCCGCCAGTGACCTGAGCTGCGAACGCCGAAGAGACAATCTAAGGCAGCGTAATCTCTCCCCACCAACATCCCTAGCGAGATAGCGGCGCACCACGCGGTCTCCCCGACATCGAGTCCGGGAGTCCATGTGCGGCACTCGATGAATCCGTGGATGTCGGCTCCCATGCCGAGATCTTCTTCTCCGCGCATGGTGCTGTCCAACCCTTCACGATCACGAGCGCTCTCCGGTGAGGGCCGCAGGTTGCCGAGGCAGTCTTCCCAAGCTGACAGTGCCTTGGCCGTACAGCCACAGCTACAGCCAAGGGGGTGAACGACGGCGGAATCCCGCGGACGTCTACGGACAGTGCGACCGCAGGTCAGATCTTCTGACCTGCGATCGGATCGACGCAAGCCGCTCCGCTCCGATCGGCCACTCGGCCTCAAGACGGCGCACACGGCGATTAACGGCTCTATCAGCGGCTATGCCAACCTCTACGCCATGCACATCAGAGCCGGTACCCAGGACGACGCCGAGCCCATCGCAGAGCTCCACACTCGTAGCTGGCTGACCGCCTATGCCGAGATCATGCCCGCCAGCTACCTGAACGGGCCCATGCTCGACGAGCGCAAGGCCATGTGGAGCACGCGGCTCGCCACTGTCACCGCGGAGCAGGATCACACCCGTTGCCTGCTCGTCGCCGCCGACGGCGACGCCCTCCTGGGGTTCGCCTATCTCGCCGTCGAAACCGACGGGCGCATCCTGCTCGACAACCTGCACGTCGAGCCGGAGCGCAAGCAGTCCGGCATCGGCCGCCAACTCGTCCATCACGCCTTTGGGTGGGCCGCCGAGCGACACCCTGACAAGACGGTCTACCTGGAGGTGTTGCGCGACAACCTCGCCGCGATCGCCTTCTACCGGCGCCTCGACGGCCGGCCGACCAGGGAGTTCATGGAACGCTTCCCCGCGGGATTCGAACTACCCGTCGTCGAGTACACATGGGGTCCTGACAACGTCCGAAGCCTTGCCGACAACCGTTCCACCACCGATCGGCTCGTCTCCTAGAAGCGCCCCCGCCGCCGGTTGTTCAGCGGCTGGGGCGCGCCTGCGCTTGCGGAGTGCGGCCGGCGTCCGTCCGGGACGGGGGACGGTCAGATCAGTAGGTGGCTGAGGTGGAAGCCTGATCATCCCGCCCGGCCCGCGAGTACGCGGCAAACCAGGGAGTCATCGCGTGACCCAACCCGGCAAGGTCCTCTACATCATCGTCTGCGCCGCCGGCCCCGCCCCCGATGTCGGCTGCCTCGTCACCCTCGCCCGAGATGCCGGCTGGACCGTCCAGATCATCGCCACCCCGTCGGCACTCGACTTCATCGACGTCGCCGAACTGGAGGAGCAGACCGGCCGCCCCGTCCGCAGTCAGTACCGCAAACCCCACGAACCCAAGTCCCCCAGAGCCGACGCCATCATCGTCGCCCCAGCCACCTACAACACCATCAACAAGTTCGCCCAAGGCGCCGCCGACACCTACGCACTCGGCCTGCTCTCCGAAGCACCCGGGCTTGGCATCCCGGTGGTGATCCTGCCCTTCGTCAACACCGCACTGGCATCACGCAGCCCGTTCCAGCGCAGCGTCGACCAACTCCGCGCCGAAGGCGTCCGCGTCCTGCTCGGCCCCGGCCAGTTCGAGCCGCACCCGCCAAGCTCCGGGGCCGAGCGCATCGACGGCTACCCCTGGTCACTGACTCTGGAGAACCTGCCGAATTGATCCTTGGTCATCAGTGTTGATCACGGGGCGGAAGGAACCGACGCCCAGGTCTGCGACGAGCAGCGTCCGCAGGACAGCGGGATTCTGATGAGAAGATGGCGGCAGGCGATCAGCTGACGGCAGCCGACAGGGAGGCCTGTGTCCGCAGGTGAGACTCGAGTATGGGATCCGTTCGGCACACTCGGCCGGGTCCTGTGGATCGGCGGGGGGCAGTGGGCCGGCAAGTCCACCGTGGCCCGGCTGCTGGCCCAGCGATACGGACTGACCGCCTATCACTACGACTACCACGACGCCCGTGGCCACAACGATCGCCGGATCACTCGCCGTGTCCGGCTCGGTCAGCCTCCTGAGGACCCTGACCCCGATGTCACCTGGGTGAACACCACCCCGCAGGAAATGGCCGCCGAAACGCTGGCCGGCTTCCCCGTCCGGTTCGCATGGGTACTGGACGACCTGCGGGCTCTGGTCGCCGGACGCCCCATCGTCGCCGAAGGCTGGGGGCTGCGCCCCGAGCTGGTCGTACCCGTCGCCGGCTCGTCCCGGCAGATGGTCGTCATGGTGCCCACCGAAGAATTCCGCGACCGGCAACTACGCACCCTCACCCGGGCCGCCACCCTCGGACACAACGTCAGCGACCCCGCCCGGGCCCAACGCAACCGGCTCGAACGAGACCGCCTCATCGCCGACGATGCCCTCCGCACCGCCCGGCGCCTGGGCATCCGCGTGATCGAGGTCGATGGGACCCTCGACGCCACCGCTGTCGCCGACCTCGTCGCCGACCACTTCCGTCCCTACCTGCCACCACCGGAAGATCATGAGGCAGCCCGCGACGGGACCCGATCACCCTCGGAGGCGCCCGAAGCGCCCTGATGCCCCGTGGCCGCCCACCGGGGTCACGAGGGCCGTCATTCCCGCGAAGCCGGCACGGCGAAGGGGTCCCCGCCCTCCCGGACTCAAGCCTGACCAGGGTCGAGGGCGAGAGCCCGGTCGAGAGCGAGCGTGTGCTCGGGCCTGGCCAGGATGGCCAGGGCAGCCTGTTGACGTCGGTGCAGGGCCTTGGCCTGTGCGCGGAGGGCGCGGAGACGGGCACGCATGCGCAGCCGGCTCCGCCACGGGTGCCAGAGCGCCTGGAGGAGGAGCTGGGTGGTCCCCTCCCGGTAGTCATCGCCGGCAGCGGTGAGCGCGTCGAGGTCCGCCTCATCCAGGACGCCGCCGAGGCGGAAGTCGATGAGGCGTAAGACCTCGCACTGGAGCGCCTGTTCCTCACCGCCGCCCGCGAAATCCAGGACTCTGCGCGGCACACCGGCGGACAACGCGCTCACGACGAGGCCATCGAGCGCTTCGCGCAGCGCGCGTTCGGCGTCCATGCCGTCCTCAAGCTGCACCGACAGCCTGAAGTGCTCCGCGGCCGGCAGGCGTTCGCCCGCCACGTACCGGATCCGTCGCCTGTTCCTGGCCCCCCTCGGTGCGATGTCGCGGACACCGGCCCGTACCGCGGCGACGCGTTGGAGCCGCTGCTGCACGTCGGCGCGCAGGTGGCGCCGCTCATGGTTACGCGCCAGGTACGTGGTCACCGAGGCGCCCACGATGCCGCCGGCGGTGGTGTACACGAGGTCGATCAGTTCAGCCATCGCTGCCGGCCTGAGGAGCGCCGAACGCCGACGCGAACGGCTGCTCGACGATCGTGCTCAGGCCGTGGCCTCGGTGAAGAACGCGGCGAGCACGGGGGCGATGGCCTCCGGGTCCACGTTGTGGGGTTGACCGGTGAGGGTGGCTCGCCGTACGTCCGGCAGCAGATCGGCCACGGCCTGCGCCGTGCTGCTGATCCACGGGATCGTCTCGCCGTCGATCACCAGAGTGGGCGCCGTGACGCCGGTCAGCCGGTCGGCGGGCAGGGAGAAGTCGCCGGTGATGGTGGCGTCGTAGATGAGCGTGTGGGCCACGGCCTCCATCGCCGGCCAGCCCGGGAAGTCGCGCATCGGGGCCACGTACTCGGCCGGAATGCCGACCGCGGCGGTGAGGAACAGCTCGCACATGTCGCCCCTGCGGCCCTCGGCCAGCAGGGCCACGAGCTGCTCCCGGTAGTCGGCCGGCACCGGCGTACGGGTGCCGGGCAGGATGTAGGGGACCTCCCACACCGCCAGCCTGTCGACGGCGAGCCCGCGGGCGGCGGCCTCCAGGGCGATGATTCCGCCACCGGAGGTGCCGTACAGGTGTGCCGAACCGCCCGCCGCGGTGATGATCGCCTCGATGTCCTCGAACTCGCGGTCCACCGCGTAGGGGGCGGTGTCGCCGCTGTCGCCACGGCCGCGCCGGTCGTAGTTGTAGACGGTCAGGTCCTTGGCCAGCAGTTCGGCCAGGGGCGCGGTCGCCGACCGGTCATTGGGACCGGCGCCGATGAGGATCACCGCCGGGCCCTGCCCGATCCGGTCGTAGGCGATCGCCGTGCCGTCCTGCGAGATGACCTTGTTCATGTCGGCTCCCTCGTGTTCGTCCTTGTCGGTTACATGATCAGAGTGCTCCCCGCGGCCCTGGTCCCGCATCCGTGCTCTCCACCGATTCGCCACTGAGAGATCCATCGCGCCCGCACGTACGTGATGATGTCCGCATGATCGCAAAGGTGTCCCAGCGCGAGGCCGAGGTGCTGGCGGCGGTCGCGGAGCGGCTGTCGAACGCGCAGATCGCGAACAGGCTGCACATCTCCGTCCGCACGGTCGAGAGCCACGTCGCCTCGCTGCTGCGCAAGTACGGCGTGGCCGACCGGCAGGAGCTGGCTCGGCAGGTGCCGCAGGCGGGTGTGGACCGCGACATCCCGGACGCGCCGCAGGCGGGGATTCCCACCCCGATGACCTCGTTCGTCGGGCGCGAGCGGGAACACGAGGCGATCCTGGCGGCGTTCGGCGCCTCCCGGCTGGTCACCCTGCTGGGGCCGGGCGGCGCGGGCAAGAGCCGCCTCGCGGCGGAGATCTGCTCCTCGTACCCGGCGGGCGGGGCGTTCGTGGATCTGGTTCCCGTACGGGATGGGTTCGTGACGCAGGCGGCGGCCAAGGTGCTCGGGGTCAGTGAGCGCGCCAGGCAGCCGTTGGAGGATGCCGTCATGGAACGGCTTCGCCGGGATCGGGCGCTGCTCATCCTCGACAACTGCGAGCACGTGCTGGACACCGCAGCCGGTTTCGCGGAGCGAATGCTGGCAGCCTGTCCGGGCACGCGGATCCTGGTGACGAGCCGCGAGCGCCTCGGCGTGCCGGGCGAACGTACGGTGCCGATCGGCCCGCTGCCTCTGGCCTCCGACGCGGAGGCGCTGTTCCTCGACCGTGCCACCGCGGCCGATCCGGAGTTCGACGCCGACCCGGCCCTGCTGACGGAGATCTGCGCCCGGCTCGACGGCATTCCCCTCGCCATCGAGCTCGCCGCGGCCCGCAGCGCCTCCCTGGGGCTTGCCGGACTGCTGGTCGCGCTCGACGACACTCTGAGGCTGCTCACCGGGGGACGGGCAGCCGACCAGCGGCATCGGTCGCTGCGCGCGGTGCTCGAATGGAGTCACGACCTGCTCGACGACGAAGAGCAGGCGCTGTTCCGGCGGCTGTCGGTGTTCTGCGGCGGCTTCGACCTGGCCGCCGCGACGGCGCTCACCGCCGGCCGCCGGCCCGGCGCCGTGAGCGATGTGCTGGGGCGACTCGTCGACAAGAGTCTCGTCGTACGCGCCCCGGGGACGGCGAGCCGATGGCGGCTCCTGCAGACCGTCAGGGCCTTCGCCGAGGATCTGTTACGTGGCGCCGGTGAGTACGACGAGGCTCGGGAACTCCATCTGCTGTGGGCCGCCGGCACCGCGACAGCGATAGAGGAGCGGCTGATAGCCGCCAGACAGCATGGGGCCAGGGCAGCGGCGCCGATCGAGGTCTGGCGGCGGGAGTTCGACGGGGTCGCGGACGATCTCCGTGCGGCGCTGGCCGCCGCACCGCCCGGACCGGGCGGGGCGGGGCACCATCTGGCCCGCTCGCTGGGTCACCTCACCTTCGCCCGCCGGTTCCTGGCGGAGGCCCAGGGCCACTACCTGCAGGCAGCGCAACGGGCGCCCGGTCCCGCCGAAGCGGCCAAGGACCTGCGTAGCGCGGCCGACTGCTCCCTGGACAACATCTCCGGGCAGTACGTGTTCGACCTGCTGCTCGCCTCAGCGGCACAGGCCCACGCCGCAGGCGACAGGAACGGCCGCGCGGTGGCCCTGGCCCGTGCGGTGGAGACGGCAGCGAGGTTTCTCGCCTCCTTCTCCGAAGGCATTCCCGGCGAGCGGCTTCGCCGTCATCTCACGGAGGCCGCCGAGGCCGGAGACCCCGGCGACCCGATCGTGGCGGCGGCCCTCGCCGCGGCGGCAGCCTGGACCGAGCGGCCGGCCGCCTTCGACCCGGACCCGACCCTGGCCGCCAGGGCACTCGCCGTCGCACGGGCGACGGGCGACGCCGTGCTCATCAGCGCGGGGCTCGACGCGGTGACGACCGCCGCCGTACGGGCCGGTCGGCATCGCGAAGCCCGGGGGTACACCGAGGAGCGGCTGGCCCTGCTGTCGGAGATGGACCGCGACGACCCGCGTTCGGCCATCGAGATCGTGGACACCCTGCACGTGGCCTGCACTGACGCGATCGTCGCGGGAGATCTGCCCGCGGCGATCACTGCCGGTCGGCTCATGGTGGCCGACGACCTCGTCGGCGACCACCCGTACATCTCGGCCAGCAGGCTGATCCCCGCGCTCGTCCTCACCGGAGACCTCGGGCCGGCCCTGCGCTACGGCGAACGGATGTGGGAGGGCTGGGAACGAGCCGGCCGCCCTCCGGCCGGATGGCTGCTGCCTTCGGTGTCGGCTGTCGCGCTCGCCTACGGACTTCTCGACGACCGGGTCCGTTTTCGGCTCTGGCGTCACAGAGCCGGCGTGGTGGTGGACCATGCGCGGGTCGGGCATGCCCGGCTGACCTCCTTCGGGGCGTTCGTCGACGCGCGGGCCGCGTTGCACTCCGGCGACCTGAGCGACGCCGCCGTCCTGGTGGAGCGGGCTTTCGGTACGTTCTCCATGGGACGTTATGAGGCGTACGCGCAGGCGGCGGGAGCCGAGCTGGCCGTCGTCGCCGGGCTGCCCGACGCCCCGGAACGGCTTGCGGCCGCGCTCCTGACAGCCGGTGAGAACTACTGGGCCTCCGCGTGCCTCGCTCGCGCCGGCGGCAGGCTCCACGCGGACCAGGACGCGCTGGCGGCCTCGGTCGCCCAGTGGGAGGGCATCGGCGCCCGGCTGGAACGAGCCCACACCCTCCTGCTGATCCCGCATCGCGCCGAAGAGGGCCGAGCCGCCCTGGACGCTCTGAGACCACCTCAGTAGGCGACCTCCGGCACCCCGGTCGGGCGAACACGGGCTGGACGCGGATGCGCGGCGGGACGCCCGCGACTACGGGCTGCAGGACCCCCTGCTGTCGGCGACTCGCAAACTCAGCGACGTGCCGTAGTGCTCGCGCATGCTCTGGCCGGCGGGCGGGTCCTGGGTGCAGACGGTGCGTTCGAGGTGCGCATTGTCGTCGTACCCCTCGATCATGAGGGGCTCGCTGCTGACGTACGGGAAGCCGAGCTGCAAGGCGGCCTGTTTCGCCTCGTGGCCTGTCTTGCCGACGTAGTTCGGCACGACGGCCCAGTGGGTGACGCGGCCGTCAGGCGGGCAGGGCACCTGCGGAGGCAGGAAGCCGAACTCCACCTTCTTCGCCGAAGAGTCCTCGACCTGTGTGCAGACGATCCAGGTACCGGAGTAGGACTCACCGTCGAACAGATGACCGTCCGGCAGGGCCCTGTACGCGCTGGTATAGGCAGGCCAGGAACGTCGGAACTCGTCACTGACGGCGTCGAGCGTCTTTCCCTTGAAAGAGGGCAACGCAGGTGACGGACGTTGCGATTCTGTGCCGCTCCCACCGGTCGCTCCGGTGGAGGCGTTGTCCTCGCCCCCGCCCGAGCAGGCCGTCAGCCCGAGCACGGACACCGTCAACAGACCGAGAACACGGAGCCTGATCCCCACCATTGCGCTTTCGCTCCCCGAGCGTGATCGGACACGACACGACGATCATGGTCATCTTCGCGTCGCAGGGCAACGCATTGGCGATCGTTCGGTATCAGTGTGTGCGGGCGACGACTACGGATTTGTTGAGTTCACGCTTGGACGCTGAGGTGCGGGCCGACTCCTACGCTGGTTCGTACATGAGCGCGACGGGCGCGGACAGTGTGGATCGAACGGGAAACGATGACGGCGGCCCCGGCCAGCGCGGCTGTGGCGGCCCAGATGTAGAGCGCGAGCCAGACGTAGGTGATCTGGTCCAGCGTGCCCACCCTGTTCATCAGGAGGCCGATCAGGTCGGCCAGGCCGACGAAGAGCGCGATCGGCAGCGCGTAGGGGACCATCCGTACGGCGAGGCGCCACATGGGGCGGCCCGCTCGGCGGCGGGCCCAACTGCGGGCACGGTAGGCCCCCAGGAAGCCGAGTCCGAGGTTGAGCAGGGTCAGGCCGCCCAGCCAGGGGTCCGCGGCCGTGGTGAAGGGCGCGGCTCCGGCGTCGGGGCGGCCCTCGATGATGTCGATCAGGCCGTCGGTGATGAGGAGCGCGTCGTCACCGGAGATCATTCCAGTGTTGGTGACGACGGCGATGCCATATCCGGTGGCGGGCAGGAGGGTCTGCGCGGAGTTGTGGGTGAGCAGCCAGCCGGTGTGCCGGAGTTGCGGCGCTCCACCGGCGGTCCTCCCGCTCTGCCATCCCATGCCATAGGTGCTGCCGCCCACACCGGACGCGGTCTGGGCGGTCTTCACGGTCTTCTCGGGGAAGACGCCGCCGGCACCGTTCTGCGTGATCAGCCATTCAGCCAGATCGCCGGCGGTGCTGACGACGCCGAAAGAGCCATTGAGGAACCATTTCGGGTGGGAGCGCTCTATGAGGCGGCCGTAGGCGCGGATGTAACCGGCGCCCTCGCCGGGAAGGTCTCTGGTGGTGTTCACGGTCCTGGTGGACGTCATGCCGAGCGGACGGAACACGGTGGCGGCCATGTAGTCGGCGAACGGCACGCCGGCCACCACCTCGACCAGCCGGGCCGCGACGGCATAGTTGGGGTTGTGGTAGGCCATCTTCGTGCCCGGATCGGTGGCGAGCGGGGCGGTGCGCAGCATCGCGACGGCGTCCTTGAGGGTGTCCGGCGCGGGCAGCGTCAGCTCGGGGAAGGTCTGATCGCTCATCCCGGAGGTCTGCTGGAGCAACTGCCGCACAGTGATCTTCTCAGCGCGGGCGTCGGCCATGGTGAATTCCGGCAGGTACGTCCTAACCGGGGCGTCCAGCCTGATCTTGCGCTGGTCGGCGAGGTGCAGCACCGCCAGTGCCGTGAACGACTTGGAGATCGAGGCGAGCGGCATCGGCGTGTCCTTGGTGATCGCCTCGCCGTCGGCCGTGTGGCCGTAACCCGCGACATGTACGACCTGATCATTCTTGGTGACCGCGACCAGGGCACCGGGCAGCCGGGTCCGTGTGACGTAGTCACGCATGTAGGCATCGACCGTGCTCGCACTCAGCTCGCCGGTCTTCGGCGCAGTCATCGAGGCACTCGCCGCCGTCACCCCTGCCGCCAGTGACACACCGGTAAGTACGGCAATCGCCGCGATCGTGCGTATCCTCATCGAGTTTCCCCCGAGCTCTTCGTCCGCTGAGAAACGAACGTTAGAAGTCGGCGGGGGCGCCGCACAGCGTACGATCGGCGGGACCTCACCCTGACTTTCGTCAGGTATCCGGGGTCCGGGCTGCGTGGCACGCCGAGTTCCCACGTCGCGTGCCAGCCCGGCTGGGACGTCAGGTCAGGTGGATCCGCACAGCCTGTTGAGCTCCGCGACGTCTGTATTGATATCCGCGATCACCTGGTTGGGATCGCCGCCGGTCATGCCGGTCAAGCGGAAGTTCAGCTCCCGGAATTCGGCCGCCAACCGGCTGATCTTCGCCCCCACCACTCCCTGCGCGTCGAGGACCGCGCCCATCAGGTCGCTGTACGTCTGCTGAGCCGCGGCCGCCTGGCTGCTGCGGACGGTCCCGGCGTTGCGCACGTATGCGGTCAGCGCCGCCGCCGCCTCATCGCAGCCGCCGGGACGGACCGCTGCCAGCGGTGTGGGGGAGACCGGATCCGCTCGCTCGGGGCTCGGCTTTGGTCGCCGGGGCTTGCGGGACTCAGGTGACGGGCTCGGGGTCGGCGGTGCGGGCCGGGTGGTGACCGGATCCGGCGACGATGACTGCTCGGCCGGGGTGGGGACCACCGGGTCGGACCGGGTGGACGGAGGCGGGGTCGGCAGAGGCGGGGTCGGGGTCGGGGTCGGCGGCATCAGGTAGGCGACGAGCGCGACCACGGCGGCGACCGCAGCGGCCAGAGCGCTCACTGCCGTCCAGTCCAGGCGCAAGCCCGCTCCTCCGCCCGCCCTCGGAGGCTGCGCCGATCCGCTCTTCGTCATGCCCTCATCGTGGCCGAGCCGCCGAGCTCGGTCCATGTCTCCTGCTGATCTTCTCGAACCGACAGGTCATAGATCATCGTTCAGCCAGCCGGCCAGTTCGGCGACGGAGGAGACCGCGCGGAGGCCAGGCCTGACCTCCGCGGTGGCCGGGCCGAGGTGGCAGTAGGGGACGAAGGGCAGGCACACCAGACCGAGGATTCCGCCATACCCGGAGAAGTCATAGTTGTCTCCGCTTCGGTGGGCGATCAGGGTGCCCAGGCGCGACTCCCACTCGGCCACGAAGGAGTCGCAGCGGGCGGCCAGGTTCCGGATGACGGCATGCTCGCCGGAGTCGTACTCCGGGCTGTAGGGGACGCTCTTGGCCGACACCGCCAGCAGCACGCCGTCGCGTTCACCGACCGCGTCCAGGTCGGTCACCGTACGCCCGCCGACGCGTAACGCCCGCCCGCGGAGCGCGCGCAGACGATCACCCGGCCGCCAGGCCGAGGCGTCGATGACCTCCTGGACGTCGCGTTCGAAGTGACTGGCGCGCAGATTGACCAGGCGGCCGCCGCCGCGGCGGGCCACGGTGGTCAGGTGACGCAGATGGGCGGTGGCTGCGAGCAGGTCCACGTAGAGGCCGTCCGGAACCAGGCGGATCACCGGGCCCGGGATGAGCGGCCAGAACGACCCGCGCAGGTCGAGCAGCGTCTGCCAGGAGGCATCGGGGTCCGCATCGTGGAAGGCGGCGGTGAAGCTCGCGTGGTCGTACAGGGCGTAGCCGCGCTGGAGCACGGAGACCAGGCTGTCGAGCGAAACCATCGCGGCACGCATGCAGGCCAGCACCGCGGACAGCTCGGCACCCCACCAGGGTTCACCGGCGGGGGTGAGCTCCTGGAACGCGCGCAGGGTGCCCTGCTGGAAGCAGGCGACGCCGTACGCGGCGTCGATGGCGACCGTGTCGACGATCGGCGGCAGATCGAGGACCGGGCGCAGCAGGTCCGCGTCGACCTCCACCGTCGCGGAGGAGCGCATCCTGACCGCGCCCATGACGGTGCCCGCTTCCGCCACGTCTTCGGCCCGCACGACCAGGCGTGCTCCCGTCGGTGTGAACAGGTCGTCCGCGGGATCGCTGATCCGCCGGTCGTAGAGCTCGACCGCGCGGGCGGTGGCGTCGTCGTACCTGAGGACGTGCCGCCCGTCGACCGACAATCTGAGAGTGGCGCCCTTCGCGCACGCCCGGTACATGGCCTGGTAGGTGACCGCGGCGGAGGCCGTGATGACCAGGCTGGTCAGGGCGTGGACCGTGGCGGGGGTGATCTCGAAGCGCAGACCGTCCTCCCCCCGCGCAGGAGCCGCCGCGGCGGTGGATCGAGCGCTCAACACCTCGGCCGCCGCGTGCCGTACCGGTCCGGTGGTGGGGTGCCTTCCGGACAGATGTCCATGCGGCAGGCGACGCAGCAGGAACAGCCACTGCGCCGGCGAGAGCGACTGGCTGATCTCGGTGCCGGCCCGTTCGAGGGCTCCGATCAGCCCGGCCAGGTGGGCGCAGGCGTCCGCACTGTCCAGGACCCGCCCGGGCTCGCCGCCGACGTTCACACGGCGCAGCAGCTCGGCTTCGAGCGCCGCCGTACGGGGCCAGACCGCCGCGACCAGCTCACCGACCTGGCGCGCAGTGGGGTCCTCGAGGCGGACGGTGAAGCTCAAAGCCGGCTCGCGGCGAGCTCCTGGACCTGGTCGACCCGGCCGTCCGCGTGGTGGCGCAGGCCGACGACGAGGCCGTCCAGGATGATCTCGGCCTGGACGTACCCGGCGGGCACGCGCTTGGACTTGAAGAGCACGTGGCCGGCCGGGCTGACGTATCTCTTCCAGTTGACGCCCCGCTCGTCGAACACCAGATAGCCGACCTGGAAGTCGAGCGGTTCCAGACCCTCGACGATCTGGGTGATCAACCCCGCCGCCGCCTGGTCAGGGCCGGACGCCACGAAGTTGTAGGTGCCGAGCGGGCGGCGGGTGCCGGCGTCGATGTGCAGCGCGATCGGGCCGTCGGGGTGCTCAACGAGTTCGTAGAGGCCATACCTGCCCTGGATCAGGATGGTCTGGACACCTCCGGGGCGTTCCATCACCATCGGCGCGCCCAGCGGGGTGTCGCCGATGAGGTCACTGATCCACCGGACCAGCTCTGTCAGATCGTGAGATGCCACTCCGGGCCGCCTTGGGTAGGAGTTCGGGAAAGTCCGTGCGGAGCTGGTCGGCGACCTCGGCATGCGGAACCAGCTCCAGGTTGGAGATCCGGCGCCGGGGCACGAGGGCGCCGCCGGGGTCGAGGAACGTGATGAGCGCGCGCAGGTTGGCGCCGGCGGCGATGAGCCGGTCGACGACGTAGGGGTCCCCCTGGGCGGCGTGCTGCAGGAACGCGTCCAGATCGGCGAACCAGCGGCGGAGCTGGGCGTCGCGTTCGTGCGCCACGGCGAACGAGGAGAAGCTGAGAGGCGCCTTCCCCTCCTGGTCCAGCGCGACCTCGCCCATGGCCGACAGCATCAGCCGGGGAAGCTGCGAGGCATCCACCGCAGCCGAGTCTTTCGACCAGCCGAAGTAGGAGAAGCTGGACAACGCCTTGAAGGGGCCGTAGAGCCGTCGGTTGAACCGTTTCCCGAAGCGCGAGGATTCGTACGGCAGGAAGCCGAACTCCTCCTCGATGCTCCGCACCCACGCCAGAAAGTTCGCGAAAGTATATATGCTGCTCAACCGGTAATACGGCGATGATTCATACCAGTCCTCGCCGATATTCCGCACGAAATTGTTGATGCGGCGCTCCAGCGACTCGGCGGAGCGGACCAGTGGCGTCGTATATTTCCGGACCGTGACGCTTGTCGCACGTCTCGCCCCGAAGAAGGGACGCAGCAAATCCTCGAAGAAGAACTTCACTCCTGCGCCGATGATCCCACCCACGAGGGACGAGAGCAGAATCCAGAGAACGGAGTACTGCTGGAACGAGCGCGTCAACCAGTCCGTCATCGTGTCTCCGTCAGGACGCCCCGCCGTGATTCTCCCCGCACCTGGTGACGCCCGCAAGGGACAGGAGGGTACGGCGCATGGCGAAGCTCCACGGGTCATGAGCCGACGTTCGGGCCGCCGCGGAGGAGGGCCTGGCCGAGAGGGGTCAGGGTGTGGAGTACGGCGCCGCCCGTCCGGGTGGTCGAGATGAGTCCGGCGTTGCGCAGTATCGCGGTGTGCTGGCTGGCGGAGCCGAGGGAGATGCCGACCCGTTCGGCCACGGACGTGGTGGTGGCCGGGTCGCGCAGCGTGGCCAGCACGGCTGCGCGGGTACGGCCGAGCAGGGGTCCGAGCACGTCGGCCTGGTCGGTGGACCGGTCCGTGACGACGATCGGATAGACCAGCACGGTGGCGGCGTCCGGACGGTACAGCACCATGGGGCGGGGTGCGAAGTACGACGGGATGAGCAGCAGCCCGCGTCCGCACAGGGGGATGTCGTGGTCGCCGTCGATCGGGATGTGCAGGGTCGGCGGCTGCCAGCGGCAGTCGGGATGGAGCGTGGCCAGCAGGGCGTCGACCCCGCCGCGCATCAGGGTTTCGGCGCGCAGGGCGCGGTCGGCGGCGGCCTCGGCCTGGATGTGCGGCCACAGCGACTCCACGGATGAGGTGAAGTACCGGTGCAGGTCACCGGCGAGGGTCTGGCGTGCCGCGGCGGTGCCGGCAGCCAGCTCCCCCGCCCACCGCCCGCTCCGCTGGGCGGGCGACAACGAGCTCAGATCAACCGCCAGATACGAGCTGGGGGTCTGACTGGCCAGCTCCACACCGGTGGCGAAGTCACCGGCGTCCGGCTGGAGCAGGAACGCGGGCACGAGACTCTTCGGGGTGACGAGGGGCGCGAGCACCCCCGCCCGCTCCACCAGGCTTCCCCTCACCTGCCGGTGCAGCCGCCGGACTCCGGGCCGCGACCAGCTCCTGCCGGTCGGCGCGCCGCGGAGCAGGCGCACGCTCAGCACCGTCTCCCACAGGGCGTTCAGAGCCTGAGTGAACGTGATCAGGCGAAGGTCGGCGTCGGAGAAGTGCACACGCATCATGCCGATGATTCTCACGCGGCCGGTCCTGTTCAGCCAGGGCCGAGTAACCCTTTTAGTCAGGGCTAAAAGGCGTTGCGGCCGGAATTCGACTGGGGCAGCCTTACCGCCGCGGCCCCCGATCAGGAGCCATTGATTCATGTTCACGGCACCTTGCGCCCGGAACTGCAAAAGGGGCCGAAGAGACGAAGGAGTTTGTCATGAAGGTCACGGCAAAGGCACTCGGCACGATCGGTGCGATCGGAATCGCGGCCGGCATCGTGGCCGCCCCCACGGCGGCGTCGGCCACGGCGAGGGCGGCCGGCGATCTCAAGTACTACTACGAATGTGGCACCAGCATTTGTGTGAAGACCATCACCACATGGGGGTCCTTCGGCCTGAACTCCTACGGCGATCACCTGTACGCGGGGGGATGGTCGGGCTACGTGAGAGTCAGCACGGGCAAGAAGATCTACTTCTGCGACTGGCAGACCATCCAGTTGCAGCTGGAGCCCAAGGTCACCGAGATCTTCGTGTCCAGGCTCAAGGCGTCCTGGTGCCAGTAGGGGATGGCGCCCGCAGCACGTCTGGAGCCGTGCGGAGCTCCCCGAGTGGAGCGCGGCCGGGTTGCTGAACTCCCGTGCCCACTCATCCGGCTCGCCTCGCCCCATCCGCCCCTGAGGACGGAATAGGCTCATGCGTGCAGTCGGCCTGGGCGCAAGGTAAGGGGAACAGGTGAGCGATTCGTTCGTGCATCTTCACGTACACACCGAGTACAGCATGCTCGACGGAGCGGCCAAGATCCGGCCGCTGTTCGCCGAGGCCGAGCGGCTCGGGATGCCGGCGATCGCGATGTCCGACCACGGCAACATGTTCGGCGCCTACGAGTTCCAGAAGGTCGCCCAGGGCAGCGGCGTCAAGCCCATCATCGGGATCGAAGCCTATGTGGCTCCGGACAACCGCTTCCACAAGAAGCAGGTGTTCTGGGGCGCCCGCGCCGAGACCGGGGTGGCGGACGGCGAGGGAGGCAAGGACGTCTCCGGCGGTGGTCGCTTCACGCACATGACCATGTGGGCCAAGAACGCCGATGGCCTGCGCAACCTGTTCCGGTTGTCCTCGCTCGCCTCCTTCGAGGGCTACTACGGCAAGCCGCGCATGGACATGGATCTGATCTCCCAGCACTCCTCAGGGATCATCGCCACCACCGGCTGCCCGTCCGGGGCGGTGCAGACCAGGCTGCGGCTCGGCCAGTACGACGAGGCCGTCAAGGTCGCCTCTGCCTACCAGGACATGTTCGGCAAGGACAGCTACTTCCTGGAGCTGATGGACCACGGGATCAGCATCGAGCGTGAGGTGCGGGCCGACCTGCTGCGCCTGGCCAAGGATCTCGACATCCCGCTGCTGGTCACCAACGACTCCCACTACGTGACCGAGGACCAGGCCGACGCGCACGACAGCCTGCTGTGCGTGGGCGTCGGCAAGAACAAGGACGACCCGAACCGGTTCCGGTTCAACGGCTCGGGTTACTACCTCAAGAGCGCGGCGGAGATGCGGGAGCTGTTCTCCGAGCTGCCTCAGGCGTGTGACAACACGCTGCTGGTCGCCGAGATGGTCGGCGACTACAGCGACGTGTTCGCCGAGGTGAACCGGATGCCGGACTACCCGGACGTGCCGGAGGGCGAGACTCAGGAGTCGTGGCTGCGCAAGGAGGTCGAGCGCGGCCTGGAGATGCGCTACGGCACGCCGGTGCCGGCCGAGGTCCTGGAGCGCTACGAGACCGAGATGAAGGTCATCGGCCCCATGGGCTTCTCGTCCTACTTCCTCGTCGTGGCCGACATCTGCCGATACGCCCGGGAGAACGGCATCGCGGTCGGCCCCGGCCGAGGGTCCGCCACCGGCTCGATCGTCGCCTACGCCACCCGCATCACCGAGCTCGACCCGCTGGAGCACGGCCTGCTGTTCGAGCGGTTCCTGAACCCCGAGCGGATCAACCCGCCGGACGTCGACCTCGACTTCGACGACCGCCAGCGCGACCGCATGGTGGCCTACGTCACGGAGAAGTACGGCAGCGAGTACACCGCCCAGGTCAACACCTTCGGCACGATCAAGGCCAAGGCCGCCGTCAAGGACGCCTCGCGCATCCTCGGGTACCCCTTCGTGGTGGGTGACAAGATCACCAAGGCGATGCCGCCGGACGTCATGGGCAAGGGCGTCCCGCTGGCGAAGCTGTTCGACAAGGATCACCCCCGCTACGTGGAAGGCATGGAGATCCGCGCCCTGTACGAGAACGACCCGGACGTCAAGAAGGTGATCGACACCGGTCTCGGCATCGAGGGCCTGATCCGGGGGACCGGCGTCCACGCCGCCGCGGTGATCCTCTCCTCCCATCCCCTGCTGGACCTGATCCCCATGCACAAGCGGGACAAGGACGGCGTGGTCATCACCGGGTTCGACTATCCCTCATGTGAGGAAATGGGCCTGGTCAAGATGGACTTCCTGGGTCTGCGGAACCTGGGCATCATCGACCACGCCATCAAGATCATCGAGCAGAACCGGGGCGTCAAGCTCGACACCCTCACCCTCCCCCTGGACGACGAGACCACGTACAAGCTGCTCGCCCGCGGCGACACCCTGGGCGTGTTCCAGCTCGACGGCGGCCCCATGCGGCAGCTTCTCAAGCTGATGGAGCCGAGCCGGTTCGAGGACATCGCCGCCGTGCTCGCGCTGTACCGGCCGGGCCCGATGGCGGCCAACGCGCACACCAACTACGCGCACCGCAAGAACGGCCGCCAGGACATCGAGCCCATCCACCCCGAGCTGAAGGACGCGCTCGACCCCATCCTCGGCCCGACCTTCCACCTGCTGGTCTACCAAGAGCAGATCATGGCCGTCGCCCGGGAGCTGGCCGGCTACACCCTCGGCGGCGCCGACCTGCTGCGCCGCGCCATGGGTAAGAAGAAGCCCGAGATCCTGGCCAAGGAGTTCGTCAACTTCCAGGCCGGCATGCGCGGCAACGGCTACTCCGACGAGGCGATCCAGGCCCTGTGGGACGTCATGCTGCCCTTCTCCGGCTACGCCTTCAACAAGTCCCACACCGCCGGATACGGACTGGTGGCCTACTGGACCGCCTACCTGAAGGCCAACTACCCGGCCGAGTACATGGCCGCCCTGCTGACCAGCGTCGGCGACGACAAGGACAAGGCCGCCGTCTACCTGGCCGAGTGCCGCAAGATGGGCATCCAGGTGCTGCCGCCCGACGTCAACGACTCCCAGCTCGACTTCGTCGCGGTCGGCGACGACAAGGTCCGCTTCGGGCTCGGCGCCGTCCGCAACGTCGGCGAGAACGTCGTCGAGGGCATCGTCAAGGGCCGCAAGGAGAAGGGCGCCTACGCCGACTTCAACGACTTCCTCGACAAGGTGCCGCTGGTGGTGTGCAACAAGCGGGTCATCGAGTCCCTCATCAAGGCGGGCGCGTTCGACTCGCTCGGCCACCCGCGCAAGGGCCTGCTCATGATCCACGAGCAGGCCGTCGACTCGGTGATCGACATCAAGAAGAACGAGGCGCACGGCCAGGACTCGCTGTTCGGCGGCCTGACCGACACCGGCGACGGCGAGAGCTTCACCATCGCCATCCCGGACCTGGCGTGGGACAAGAAGACGCAGCTCGACTTCGAACGGGAGATGCTCGGCCTGTACGTGTCCGACCATCCGCTGGCCGGCACCGAGCGGCTGCTCGCGCGCAACCGCGACACCACGATCGCCGACCTGCTGGAGAGCGGCCGGGACGACCGAGGCGACGTCCGGGTGTGCGGTCTGATCACCAAGGTCGACAAGCGGGTCAACAAGGCCGGCAACATGTGGGCGATCATCACGGTCGAGGACATGGACGCCGCGGTGGAGTGCCTGTTCTTCCCGAAGACGTACGAGCTCTATGTGCCGTACCTGCGCGAGGACCTCGTCGCGTCGGTCGGCGGGCAGATCAACAACCGCGACGGCGCGATCAGCATCTTCGCCCAGGATCTGACCACGATCGACATCTCCAGCGTGACCAGCGACTCCGGGCACCCGGTGACCATCCAGATCCGCGAGGACCGTCTCAACGACAGGCTGGTCGAGGAGCTGCGCAACGTGCTGAAGATGCACGAGGGCAGCGTGCCGTTGCGGATCAATCTGCGTCGGCCGAGCGGCAAGACCACCGTGCTCGCCGTCCCGGAGTTCCCGGTCAACGCCGAGACGTCGTTCGCGGCCGACATCAAGGCGCTGTTCGGGCCGGAGGCGATCAGTCTCTGACCGCGCGGCGGCGCGTCGACCTGGTCGTCAGCGACGCGCCGCCGACCTGCCTCCGCCGCGCGAGCGTTGATCATCGGCGCTCGAAGATTATGCATGGTCCATCCGAAGAATGACACCTCTAGCCGTGAATGGATCATGCGGTTAGCATCGGCGCTGACCGCACGGACACATCTGTCAGCACTCGGGTCGCGAGACCGCCGTAAGTATCTCGCCGATCTCTGATCGGCGATGCGACAGCTCTCCCAGCAGGCTCGTTCCTTCCCCAGCAGAGGTGTTGATGGCGTATTCGCATGCACAGGCCTCGGTCGTCGGCGGAAATCCGTGGAACTCCCTGCTCGCGTGCGTGGGAGACGCCCTCGACGGCGGCACGTGCGTGACCGTCTCGGGCGCCGTCGTGGCGCTTCTCGAGTCGCCCGTGTGGGCGCGGATCCAGGGAGGCGATGTGTGATGGATCGACCGGCCGAAATGATCGCGCTGATCGGGATCGGCTGCCGCCTGCCTGGCGGCGTCCGTTCGGCGGACGAGTACTGGAGCCTGCTGTGCGAGGGCAGGGACGCCAGCGGACCGGCGCCCGCCGACCGCTGGCGCGACTACGCCGAGCGCGGCCCCTCGTACGCGGCGGCGGTACGGCGGACCCTCGCACACGGCAGCTTCCTGGATGGGGCCGCCGACTTCGACGCGGAGTTCTTCGGGCTCTCGCCGCGCGAGGCGGAGCTGATGGACCCGCAGCAGCGCCTCGTGATGGAGACCGCGTGGGAGGCGCTGGAGCACGCCGGGGTGTCGCCGGACAGACTGGCCGGCACGGACGCGGGCGTGTACGTGGGCGTCTGCACCGGCGACTACGGGCATCGGCTGCTGGAGGACCTGCCCGACATCGAGGCGTGGACCGGGATCGGCGCCGCCACCTGCGCGGTGGCCAACCGTGTGTCGTACGCGCTCGACCTGCGCGGCCCGAGCCTGGCGGTGGACACGGCCTGCTCGGCGTCGCTGGTCGCCGTCCATCTGGCCGTGCAGGCCCTGCGAGCCGGCGAGACCGACGTGGCGCTGGCCGGCGGGGTCAACCTGATCCTGTCCCCCGGCGAGACGCTGACCCTGGACGCCGCCGGCACGCTGGCACCGGACGGGCGGAGCAAGTCGTTCGACGCCGCCGCCGACGGGTACGGGCGGGGCGAGGGCGCGGCGGTCGTGGTGCTCAAGCGGCTCGCCGACGCCGTACGGGACGGCGACCGGGTCCTCGCCACCATCCGTGGCAGCGCGGTCAGCCAGGACGGTCGCACCGCGGGCATCATGGCGCCGTGCGGCCAGGCGCAGGAGCACGTCATGCGCCGCGCGCTGCGGCAGGCGGGCGTCGAGCCGGAGACGGTCGGTTACGTCGAGGCGCACGGCACCGGCACCGCGATAGGCGACCCCCTGGAAGCCGGCGCGCTGGGCGCCGTGTACGGGAAGGGCAGGCCGGCGGAGCAGCCGTGCCTGATCGGTTCGGCCAAGTCCAACATCGGTCACCTTGAGGGTGCCGCCGGCATCGCCGGCCTGGTCAAGGCCGTCCTGGCGCTCGAACGCGGCGAGCTCCCGCCGAGCCGGCACGACACGCCCAATCCGGCCGTCGACTGGGCGGGCGCCGGGCTGCGCGTGGTCGACAAGCCGACGCCGTGGCCCGGCTCCGCGCATCCGCGCCGGGCCGCGGTCTCCGCCTTCGGCTACGGCGGCACCATCGCCCACGTCGTCCTCGAACAGGCCCCGCCGGCAGGGCCGCCGGCCGGAGGGCCCGCGGGCCGGCTGTATCCGGTGTCGGCCGCGTCGCGGGCGGCGTTGCTGCAGGCCGCCGGCAACCTCGCCGGCGTCGTCGGCGACCTGCCGGCGGCCGACGTCGGGCACACGCTCGCGCTGCGCCGAGCCCACCTGTCCCACCGGGCGGTGGTGGCGGCGGAGAGCCCGGCCGCGCTGGCCGACCGGCTGCGCGCCCTGTCGACCGGCGCCGCGCACAAGGCGGTGACCACCGGGCGGGTGCTCGTCGATCCCGGTCCCGGCCCGGTGTTCGTGTTCTCCGGACACGGCTCACAGTGGGCCGGCATGGGCCGCGAGCTGCTGGCGACCGAGCCGGCGTTCGCCGCGGTGATCGACGAGCTGGAGCCGGTGTTCGCCGCCGAGATCGGCTTCTCGCCGCGGGAGGCCCTCACCGAGGACGAGCTGACCGAGGTGGACCGCGTCCAGACCATGATTTTCGCGATGCAGCTCGGCCTCGTCGAGCTGTGGCGTCAGTACGGGGTGCGTCCGCACGCGGTCATCGGTCATTCGGTCGGTGAGATCGCCGCCGCCGTGACGGCCGGGGCGCTGAGCCGCCTGGACGGCGCCCGGTTGATCTGCCGCCGGTCCCGACTGCTGCGACAGGTCGCCGGCCGTGGTGCGATGGCCATGGTGCAGCTGCCGTTCGCCGAGGCGACGCGGCTGCTGGGCGACCGTACCGACGTGGTCGCCGCGATCGCGTCGTCACCCGGCTCGACGGTCGTCTCCGGCGATCCGGACGCCGTGGCCGAGGTGCTGGCCGGCTGGATCGAGGAGGGGATCCCGGCCCGCCGGGTCACCTCGGACGTGGCGTTCCACGGGCCGCAGATGGATCCGCTCCTGGCCGACCTGACCGCCGCCGCGGCCGACCTCGCCGTCGGCGCCCCCGACATCCGCGTCTACTCGACGGCGCTGGACGATCCACGGGCGGCCCCTGGCTTCGACGGCGCGTACTGGGCCGCGAACCTGCGCCGGCCGGTGCGCCTGACGGACGCGGTCGCGGCGGCCGCCGACGACGGATACCGCTCGTTCGTCGAGCTCTCCCCCCACCCGGTGGTCACCCACTCGGTGCTGGACACGCTGAGCACGGCCGGGCACGACGTCTTCGTCGGCGCGTCGTTGCGGCGGAACCGTCCCACCCGGGCCACCCTGCTGGCCGGCGTGGCCGAAGCACACTGCGCCGGCCTCGATGTGGACTGGCATCGGCTGCAGCCGTCCGGCGGGCCGGTCGTGCTCCCGTCATACCCCTGGCAGCACCGCAGGCACTGGCGGACGCCGTCGGCCCCCGACATGGCCGGTCGCGGCCACGATCCGGACACGCACACGCTGCTCGGCGACGGCGTCGATCTCGCGGGCACCGACATACGGCTCTGGCGGACCGGCGTGGACGACCAGACCCGGCCCTATCCCGGCAGCCATGCCATCGAGGGCGTGGAGATCGTGCCGGCCGCGGTGCTCGCGGCGACCTTCTTCGCCGCCGCCGGTGGTCAGGTGCTCGGTGAGGTGACGATGTCGGCGCCGCTGCTGACCGCCGAGCGCCGCGAGGTCCAGGTCGTACGACAGGGAACCGGGCTGCGGCTGGCCGCCCGTGCCGCGGGCGAACCGGACGCCGCCTGGCAGATGATCGCCACCGCCACGGTGCCCGCCTCGCCGGGGGAGGCGCCGGCTCAGCCGGCGCGGCTGATCCCGCCGGCGGATCCGGACCTGGTCATGCAGCGGCTCGCCGCCGTGGGCGTACCCGGCACCGGGTTCGACTGGACGGTCGAGGAGCTGCTGCGCGGCCACGGCGCGCTGCGCGCCCGGGTACGGTGCGGGCCGGCCGCCACGTGGGCGCCCGTCCTGGACGCGGCGATGTCGGTGGCGCCGAGCGCGTTCCCCGGCGACCCGCTGCTTCGCATGGTGACGCACGTGGATCGGCTGGTCACGGTCGGGGAGCCACCGGACATGGTGGACATCGAGGTGTGGCTCGACCCCGAGCGCACCGACACGGTGCAGGTACGGGTGACCGACCGCGCCGGCGCCGTCGTCGGCTGGCTGTCGGGACTCCGGTATCCGGTGATCGACGCGCCGGCCCCCGCCGAGAACGGCGCCGACGGCGTGCGGCCCGCCGAATCCATCGCCGGCCTGGGGCCTGAGGAGCTGCGCGCGTTCCTGCTGGAGGAGGTCGGCGCGCAGATCGCCGAGGAGATGCGGCTGGCCCCCACGGACCTGTCGCCGCACCGTCCGCTGATCGAGCAGGGGCTGGACTCGGTGCTGACGGTGGTCGTCCGGCGGCGGCTGGAGAAACGGTTCCGATGCTCGCTGCCGACGACCCTGCTGTGGCGGCAGCCGACCGTCGCCGCGGTCTCCGACTACATCGCCGAGCTGGTGTCCGCCTCGGGCGGCGGGAGCGCCGACGATGCCGAATCGCCCTCTTGATACGAATGCGGCAATATCTCCACAATGGCTTCCCGGATCGTCATTCCCTTGATCGCTCTGTGCGCGGCCTCGGCCTGTGCCCAGTCCCCCGAGGCCGGGCCGCGCATGTCGGCTCCACCGGTGACAACGCTGCCTTCCTCCGCTCCGCCGTCCTCGACCGCCGCGAGCAGCGCCGCTCAGGACACCCGCCCGGCGCTGGCGCGGACATCCAGCACGATGACCGAGAATCTCAAGGTCGAGGTCGTCGGGCTGAACCGGGTCAAGGGCAAGCACCTGATCGCCCAGGTCAGGCTGACCAACACAGGCAGCGAGAAGCGGCTGCCATGGACGGGCGAGCTGGGCGACAACACCCGCCCGCTCGGCGAGATCCGATGGGCCTCCGGCATCGGAGTGCTCGACGCGCGGGCGCGCACCTGGATCCTGCCGTACCAGCCGGCCGACTTCCCGTGTCTGTGCAGCGATCAGGACCGTGACGGCCTCGGCTACTTCATCGACCCGGGTGAGTCCATCAGCCTGTACGCGGTCATGCCCGCTCCCTCAGGCGACCCCTCCACCGCCACGGTCGTCACACCTGTGGGACCGCCGATGGTGGAGGTCCCGATCAGCGACGACCCACCGGTCACGCCGCCCGGGATGACGATCCCCGATCCGGACGCCGAGCCCGTCACCACCGTCACCCGCCGCCTGGTCGCCCCGTCCGAGTCGCTCGACAGGTCGGAGGAGACCGCCGACGACGGCACGGATCTTCACGTCAATCTCTCTTCCGACCTGCTGTTCGCGGTGAACAAGGCCACGCTCACGCCCAGGGCGAAAGTGATCCTGGCGCGCACCGCGAAGCTCGTCGACGCCTCGTCCGGCGCCACCGTGCAGGTGGAAGGGCACGCGGACTCCTCCGGCAACGACGCCATCAACGACCCCTTGTCCACCCGCCGCGCCCAGGCCGTGCGCCAGGCGCTGTCCAGGGTGGTCACGAGGCAGGGCGTGGATTTTCAGGCTGAGGGATACGGGTCGCGCCGTCCGCTCTACAGCAACGACACCGATGAGGGCAGACGCCGCAACCGCCGCGTCACCGTGACGTTCGCCAAGCCCCAGCCGGCCGCGACCGTCGCGCCGTCCACGACCCCCGCTCCCGGCGCGACGGGCCTGACGGGAACCGGCAAGGCGGACGGCCAGCCGATCTCCATGGAGATCACCGGCCTGCGGAAGCTGCCGGGCGGCCTCGGGCTGCTGACGTACCGGA
Source organism: Nonomuraea sp. 3-1Str (assembly GCF_031570565.1). Taxonomy (NCBI): domain Bacteria; kingdom Bacillati; phylum Actinomycetota; class Actinomycetes; order Streptosporangiales; family Streptosporangiaceae; genus Nonomuraea; species Nonomuraea sp. 3-1Str. Next base: position 11,506 of record NZ_JALHBK010000036.1, on the reverse strand, counting down.
TCACGAACCAGGGTGCGGAAGAGGCCTGGTTCAACGAGCTCCACCATGCGAAGGACTGGATGTCGTTCAAGTACCAGGCCGCCTTCAACGTCACGCTGACCGACGTGGAAGCCCGCCGCCGGTATCTGCCCGCTCGCCTCCAGGTGGCCGACGGCGACAGCGTGGACTCGTACTGCGCCTGCACTGACGTGTCCGGCGTACGCCTGAGCACCGAGAAGTTCGGCCCCGGCCGGCAACGCGAATTCTGGAGCCTGTTCGCGCTGCCCGAGACGGCCGGCACCTTGAAGGTCAAGATCGCCGACTTCGCCGACCTTCAGGTGCCTGTCGGATAGGCTCAGCCGCGAGGGGCGTACATGATCACCAGGACGCCGATGAGACAGATGGCCGAGCCGATGACGTCCCAGCGGTCCGGGCGGAACTTGTCCACCACCACGCCCCACAGCAGGGAGCCCGCCACGAACACGCCTCCGTAGGCGGCGAGGATGCGGCCGAAGTGGGCGTCCGGCTGCAACGTGGCGACGAACCCGTACAGGCCGAGAGTGATCACCCCGGCGCCGATCCACAGCAGCCCGCGCTGCTCTCTGACTCCCTGCCAGATCAGCCAGGCCCCGCCGATCTCGGCGAGCGCCGCGAGCACGAACAGCAGGAGAGAGCGCGCGACCGTCACGAATCCGACTGTAGGGGATCGCCGCCGGGAAGCCGATCCCGCTCGGCGAACGGCAGCGGGCAGTGCGGGCTCGTGGCGCACTCCACCAGATCGTCGCATCCGGTGTTCACCGCCTGGATCAGCGTCTCCCGGACTGCTCGGAGGTCCTCGATCCGCCGCTCGACCTCCGCGAGCTTCGCCGGCGCCCGCACCAGCAGACCGTGCCCGGAAATGCCGAGGTCGGCGATCTCGTCCAGGGTGAAGCCGAGCTTCTGGGCCGCCTTGATCGCACGCAGCGCGACCACGGTCTCCGGCGGATACAGCCGATGGCCGCCGTAGGTCCGGCGCGGCTCTCGTAGCAGGCCACGCCGATGGTAGTAGCGCAACGTCTGCGCGTTGACCCCTACGGCCCTGGCGACCTCACCGGTGCGCAGCCACCCGCCGTTCACGGCGAGACCCGCGGGGCACTACGGAGCGCGCGAGCCTGGAGGCCGTCGAGCACGCCGGCATGGGCGGAGGGCACCTTCACGTCCAGGACCAGCCGCGCGCCGTCAGCGGTGAGGGAGCCGGTGGTGGGAGAGCCGGTGGTGAGAGAGAAGGTGAAGAAGGAGCAGCAGCTCGTCTCCCTGGCGGTCAGGCCGCGCGTGGTCTCCTCCACCTGGGGTCCGCCGTCCAGTGCGAGCCGCAGGTGCGTAGGTCCGATCCGCTCCAGCCCCCGCAGGGCCGTCGCGAACAGCTCGTCGAACTCCGCCACGCGCAGCGGGCGTTCCTCGGTCGGCAGAGTGCATTCCGCCGGCGCCCATTCCATGGATGCCTCCAGTGGCCGTGAACGTGTCTGTGCTCGACGGTAACCCTGTACCTGGGTACGGGATGCAACTCCGGCCGGCGTGGCAGGCTGTCCGCGTGCGAATTGTCTTGCTCGGCCCGGTGCAGGTCCACGGCGACGACGCGAAGCCGGTGGAGATCGCCGGTGCCCGGTTGCGCATGTTGCTGGCCCGGCTGGCTCTGGAGGCGGGCCGGCCCGTGTCCGCCGACTCGCTCATCGACGATCTGTGGGGCGCCGAGGCGCCCGCCGGGGCGTCGGCGGCGTTGCAGGGGCTGGTGTCCCGGCTGCGCAGGGCCCTGGTGGGGGTGGGGACGGTGGAGCTGGTGGCGGGAGGCTACCGGCTGCCCGTACGGGCCGAGGACGTGGACGCGCACCGGTTCGAGGAGCTGGCCGGGCAGGGCCGGAGGGAGCTGGCCGCGGGCCGGCTCCAGGAGGCCGCCGCCCTGTCCGGCGCCGCCCTGGACCTGTGGCGGGGCGCGGCGCTGGCGGATGTGCTGGAGGCCCCGTTCGCCCGCAACGCCGCCACGCGGCTGGACGAGCTGCGGGTCGCGGCCCTGGAGGACCGCTGCGACGCGGAGGTGCGGCTGGGCCGGCACGCCGAGGTGCCGGCGGACCTCGGCGCGGTGGCCGCCGCGCACCCTCTGCGCGAGCGTACGGCGGAGCTGCGGATGCGGGCCCTGTCAGCGGCGGGACGTCAGTCGGACGCCCTGGCGGGGTACGAGGAGATCCGCGGCAGGCTGGGCGAGGAGCTCGGCGGCGATCCGTCGCCCGAGCTGCAGGAGGTCCATCTGGCGTTGCTGCGCGGCGAGCTGGACCGGCCGGTGGTGCGGCCCGAGGCGGCGGCGAGCCGGCTGCCGGCGCAGCTCACCAGCTTCGTCGGCAGGGAGGACGAGCTCGACCGGCTCGCTGGGCTGATGGCCGCCTTCCGGCTGGTGACGATCGTCGGGCCCGGAGGGGCCGGCAAGACGAGGCTGTCGCTGGAGGCGGTGTCCCGTGACCGGGCCTGCGGGCGCGGCCGGGTGTGGTTCGTGCCCCTGGCCGGTGTGGGGCAGCCGGACCAGCTGGCCGACGCGGTGCTCGGCGCGCTCGGCGGCCTGTACGGCAGCGGGCAGCCGCGGCAGGCCGATCCGGCGGACCGGATGGTCGAGCGGCTCGACGTCGGCGACGCCGTACTGCTGCTGGACAACTGCGAGCACCTGGTCGAGGAGGTGGCGGCACTGGCCGATCGGCTGCTGGAGCGATTGCCGCAGCTGAGGATCCTGGCCACCAGCAGGGAGCCGCTGGCGATCACCGGGGAGTCGCTGTGCCACCTGGGCCCGCTGGACGTGCCCTCGGGAGAGCCGGAGCCGGAGGAGGCGGCCGGGGCGGCGGCGGTGCGCCTGTTCGTCGACCGCGCCGCGAGTGTGCGGCCGGGGTTCGCGCTCGACGCGTCCACGGTGGACGCCGTGGTGGAGATCTGCCGCCGGCTCGACGGGATGCCGCTGGCCCTGGAGCTGGCGGCGGCGAAGCTGCGCTCGATGGGCGTGGAGCAGATCGCCCGCCGGCTGGACGACCGGTTCCGGTTGCTGACGTCGGGCAGCAGGGCCGCGCTGCCGCGCCAGCGCACGCTGCTGGCCCTGGTCGAGTGGAGCTGGGACCTGCTGGACGAGCCCGAGCGGGTGCTGGCGCGCAGGCTGTCGGCGTTCCCCGGCGGTGCGAGCCTGGCGGCGCTGGAGGCGGTCTGCCCGGACGAATCCCTGCCGGCGGAGGACGTGCTGTACGTGGTCGGCTCCCTGGTCGAGAAGTCCATCGTCCAGCAGGCCGGCGACCGTTACCGCATGCTGGAGACGATCAGGGCGTACGCCGCGTCCCGGCTGGCCGCGTCCGGTGATGACGTGTCCGCCCGGTTCGCCGGCCACTTCCTGGCGCTGGCCGAGGAGCACGAGCCGCTGCTGCGCACCGGGGACCAGCTCCGCGCGATCGCTGTCTTCGACGCCGAGTACGACAACCTGGCCTTCGGGCTGCGGACGGCCCTGGACGCCCGGGACACGCCCATGGCGTCCGGCTTCGTCAGGTCGTTGTTCTGGTACTGGGGGCTCAGGGGGATGACCAGCCAGTGCGCGACGTCCGTGGAGGAGGTGCTCAAGCTCGGCGACGCGCTGCCCGCCCACGTTCGCGACGCCTTCGGCGTGATGCGGGGCGCCGCCGGCCCCCTCTTCGGCGGCGAGCGGGTGCCGGACGCGGACCCGGCGGCGGTGGCGGCGTTCCATCCCGCGCTGCCGATGCTGCGGATGGCGCAGCTGGCGTCCGTCCCCGACGGCTCCGAGCTGGTGGAACGCCAGCTCCAGGAGGCGCTGCGCTCTCCAGACCCATGGGTGCGGGCGAGCGTGCTGTGGACGCAGGACCACATCCGGGTGGAGCGGGGCGACCTGACCACCGGCGCCCGGAGCAGGCAGGAGGCGCTGCGCGGCTTCGAGGCGGTCGGCGACCGGTGGGGACTGGTGATGAGTCTGCTCCGTGTCAGCCGCGACCACTCGCTGCGGGCCGAGCACGACCAGGCCGTCGCCACCGCGCAGCGAGCCGTCGCGATCGGCTCCGAGCTCGGCACGGAGATGCACCTCTACTGGACCCGGTCCAGGCTCGCGCGGGCGCGGATGAACAGCGGCGACCTGGACGGCGCCCTGCGGGACATCCATGCCGCCCTGCGCCAGGCCAAGGAGCGCGGTCACCGGCGCATCGAGGCCAACATGCTGTCCTCCCTGGCCACCGCGTACCGCCTGGCGAAGGACGTGGAGCGGGCCCACCGAACCCTGGACCGGATGGAGGAGCTGGCCCGGCGGCTGCCGTCCGAGGGGCTGCCCGGCGACGCGGTCGCCGGGTTCAGGATGGCCAACCGGCTGGCGGAGGGAGCGGCGGGGCCGGCGCGTGAGCTGCTGCCCGGTGTCGTCCGCATGGTGTTCGCCCATGGCCAGGCGAACGCCCTGGCCTGGGCCGCCGAGCTGCTGGGGTGGCTGCTGGCGCTCGAGGACGACCCGGCCGGGGCGGCGACGGCGCTGGGGATGAGCGCGGTCATCCGCGGCTGGTTCGACGAGGGCGACCCGGAGCTGCGCGTGGTGGTCGCCGGCCTCGCCGGACGGCTGGGCGAGGAGGCGTACCGGGCGGCCTACCGCCAGGGCGCGGAGATGCCGAGGCGGGAGGCGCTGGACCGGCTGGCGCAGGCCCAGCTCGTCGGCGGTGACACCGGTCCCGTCCAGCCTTCTGACCAGCGCGGACAACAGCATCGGATCGTCGGCCCAGGCGGCTCGGCAGCACCAGGTTCTCGACGCCCGACAGGGACTCGTCCACGGACGCGTACCGACCGGTGAGCCCGGTCAGGGGCGGCGGCACAGCCGCCCTGCCGGGGACTCCCCATCTGGACACCGCGCTTTCCGGAAATCCGACATCACGCAGCGTGTCACTGTGAAAACTCTCTTCCGGAAACCTCCCCTTTCTGTACTGCCCTTTCCGGAAACAGCGGTTTCTCGAAATCGAACTTTCCTCATATTTCTCACAAACCCTTGAACCCAGCTCACGCTCGCCCCCGTACATCCCCACACACAAGCAATTCCTTTCCGAGACAAGGAGCGCCATGTTAACCACCCGTACCACCATCGCCGCGCCGGTCCTCGCCGCCGCATTCGTTCTCATAACCGTTCCCGCCAGCGCCCAGGCGCAGAGCCAGGCACCCGCCGCCTCTGCCTGCCGCCAGATCGTCATCACGGGATCCAACGTCGGTGTCCGAGAGTTCGCCCACAACAACGCGCAGGTGTTGCAGACGCGCAAGACTAAAAGCGTTCTCACTTCCTGCCAGTTCGTCCGCGGCAACGGCAGCAATTCGTACACCCCCAAATGCGGAGCAAGTGGTCGCAACTGGTTCCAGGTCAATATCAAGCCCACGCGCGACGAAGTCGGCTTCGAGGTCAACAAGGGGTACGTCCCCGCCACTTGCGCCCGCGTCCGCTGACGCGCCTCTGCTCTGACCGCCCCCAGAGCGCACAAGTAACCCGGCGCGGGACGACTCCTCCCGGTGCCGGGTTTCTCATGATCATGTAGGGGGCCGTGCAGTCGCCGGCAAACGTCGCTCCGCTCCGCCCTTCGGGTGCCTACGGCATCAACCGGCCACTTCACTCCGTCTCGTGACGCAGCTCAACCCCCGGCATGCTTCGAGGTACGGCGGCACACTCGCATCCCCACCCTTCGCGGCGAGCCCGGACCGTGGCGCAGATCAACCGCACGCTGCGGAGGAACCTCTCGTCCTGGTCGTGGATCGGCGCGGTGGCGACGGTCAGCGGATAGCGGGCGCGGAGGTCGGCGAGCTCCTGTTCGCCGATGGCGGGGGTCTGCGACTCGCTCTGCTCCTGCAGCACGAACCCGGTGACGTGGCTGAGCAGCGTGTCCGCGACGACGATGAGGTCCTCGGCCGGCACGCCGGCGTCGGCCAGGGTCCGCAGCAGCCGCTCCATCAGGGACAGCGCCCCCGCGCTGAGCACCTTGGGGCTGCCGGCGAGCAGGATCGCCCCGCCGGCGTGCCGCTTGATGCTCTCGCGCAGCGTGACGACCTGGACCTCGACGCGCCGGCGCCAGTCCGCCTCCTCCGGCAGGGCGGCCAGCGCCTCCGTGCCGGCGTCGTACGCCTGCCGGGCCACCCGGTCCGCCATGAGCCGCAGCAGGGCGCTCTTGTTGCGCACGTGGTAGTAGAGGCTCCCCGCGTGCACGTCGAGCCGCTCGGCCACCTGCCGCATGGACAGGCCCTGGTAGCCCACTTCGGCGAAGGCGGCCATGCCCGCGTCGACGATCCGATCCGTGGTCAGCTTCACGCCGCTCACCCTAGCGTGCTTTTCAAACAGCGTTTGAATCGCGGCGCCGGCAGCGCTAGAGTCGGCGCAGAGAATTCAAACACTGTTTGAAAGAGGCGGCCGGATGGACGTACTGCTGTTCAACGTGACCACGGCCGCGCTGCTGGTGCTCATGTTCACCTGCGCGCGAACCCTGGTGGGGCCGGAGACGGCAGGACGGCGCCCCATCCCCTGGGCCGCCGTGGGGCTGACCGCCGTGGCCGTGGCCGGGGTGGCGATTCAGGCGTCCTGGCACGGGGCGATGGCGGCCCTGGACGCCGACCCGAGCAAGACGGGCTGGTGGCGGGGCGTCACCTCGGTCTTCATGCAGAACGGCGGCGTCAGCGGAGCGGCCTGGAACATCGTCACCCTGGCCGTCATCGCCGTCCTGGCCGCATGGTTCTGGAGCGGCCCGCTGATGCTCGCGCTGTTCCTGGCCGGCGCGCTCCTGCCGGAGCACATCGACGCCCTGCTCGGGCTCGCGAGCGACAGCACCGATCCCCGCAACTTCGCCGGCAGCTCCGGGGCGACGTACTTCCTCGCCGCGACCCTGGCCGGCGCCCTGCTGCTGCGCGCCCGCGCCCCCAAGGAGAGGTTGCTCGCGCTCGCGGCGCCGGCGCTCGGGCTGGCGCTGTGGTTCGCGCAGGACAACGGGCACGGGCTGGTGGCGGTCTACGGGTTCGCGGTGGGCGCCCTCGTCTGGGCCGTGGTACGCCCCCTGCGTCAGGGGCGCGCCGTCCCGGCGTAGCGGCGCAGGCGGGCCGCCGCCGTGGCGAGGTCGGCGGCGGCCGTCGCGCAGGCGGCCACGTGGGCCTCGACGGCCTGGCACAGCCAGGGCGGCGCGACGCCGGCGGCCTTCAGCCCGGCCTCGATCGCGCGCAGGCGCTCGGCGCATTCGGCGAGCGCGCGGGCGTCGGACTCCAGGACCACGGCATGGGCGGCGATCACAGGAGATCTCCGGGGCGCCGGACTCTCCGCGGGCGTCGTGGGATCGGCGGGCATCGGTCCTCCGGTCAGGGGGCCGGCACCGGGACGGCGGCGTCCCGGAGCGTCTGGCGGGTGGTGGCCGACAGGCACAGCAGCGGGCGCGCGCCGTCGAGGCCCAGCTCGCGCAGCCGGCGGGCCAGCGGATCGGCCGAGCGCGGCTCGACGGCCAGCCGCAGCCGTGGAACGGGATGCAGACGGGCCGCGCCGCGGGTGCGCACGCACGAGCGCAGCGTCGTGTCCGCCGCCCGCGCGTAGCCGACCAGGTCGCGATCGCCCACGGGCAGTCCGGGGCCGAGGCGCCCGCGCAGGGTGAGCAGCCGGTCCCCGGGAGCGCCGACGGCGACGCGCACCGACCTCGCGGTCAGCTCGAACTCCAGCGGCGCCAGGTACGGCTCCCCACCCCACAACCGCGGCGCCAGCGCGGAGACGGCGGCGGCGTCCACCACGGAGCCGGCCAGGAAGCCACCCGAGCGCCGCCGGTCGGCGCCACGCGGCAGATCCGGCCAGACGAGCACCGGCCGGGACCGCCACGGGCCGGGCACGACGACGCCGAGGTGCAGCTCGCGGTAGGCTCCCACGCTCGTACGACGGTTCCAGGCGGCGTGCACGGCGACGACGGCGCGCCCGGCCACCCGCACGGCCGGGGCCAGCCCGGTGCCCTTCAGCAGCGCCGCCGCCGCGCCCGCGTCCGCGGCGAAGTACGCCGTGAGGGCGCTGCCGTCCTGGCACCTGATCGGCAGCTCCACGGGCCCCTCCGGACCCGGCACCGTGTGGGTGGGCACGGCGAGGAACGGGAACCCCTCGGGCCGGGGAGCCCGGTCGAACAGCTGGTACGCCTGTGTGCGCACCACCGCCCCCCGGTAGGGCGCGAGGCGCCCGTCGATCCGGTCACGGGCCTCGGGGAGGTCGTCGGCGAGGTTGGCGATGTAGCGCTCGACGCTGTGGCAGAGCGGGAACAGGTGCGTGGGGTCGGCGTAGTCCACCACGTACCAGTCGGGGTGCAGGTCGAAGCAGCCGCCCGCGCCCTGCCCGTCGAGAGTGGGAACGATGTCGTGCTGGTTGGTGACGCTGGCGACCCAGGTGCGCGGGTCGGCGGGCCGCTTGAAGTCGACGGGAGAGCCGACCGCGACGGCGTGGGTGACGGTGTAGCGGGCGCAGAATCCCGCGTCCTGCGCGAGGTTCATGACGGCGGCGCCGCCCGCGCTGTGCCCGATGAGGGCCAGCTCGGCGCCCTGGGGCAGGCCGTAGTCGGCGACGGCCAGCGCCACGGCACGGCTGTAGGGGCTGCGGGCCAGCACGGCGCTGCTGAAGGCGCCGAGCAGGTCCTGGGGCGAGTCGTGGTCGGGCCGGCCCGCCCGCATGCCGGGCGCCTGGACGACGTGGCGCACCACCCCGTCGGGGCCCTCGACGCTCTGGATGAGCATCCGGCCCGTGGTGCCGACCGCGCTGATGTTGCGCAGGAAGCCGAGGAGGGATCCCTTCGCGGCCAGGCGCGCGGCCTCGGCCTCGGCCAGCTCGATCCGGCGCGCGGCCCCCTCCCCCGTGTCGAGGGCGGCGACGGCCCGGTTGCTCATGCCGGTGATCGGGTCGGCCGTGGCGAAGCCCGTTCCGGTGGCGATCAGCCAGGCGGTCGCGTCGTTGAGCGGGTTCTCGTCCAGCAGCGCCCGCAGGGCGAGGACCTCGCCGAAGACCGGGGCGAGCTGACTCAGCACGCGCACCGCGCCGCGGTCCCTGAGCAGCGCGCGCAGCGCGCGAACGGCCTCCAGGTCCCGGTCGGCGGCGGCGGCCTCGATCAGCCGGTCGAGCATGGGGTCGCCGGTCAGCTCGGGGTGGTCGGCGACGACGGCCACGACACCACCGGCCCGTGGAGCGTCAAGGTCATGATGATCGACGCCCGGACGTTCCGCGGCTCGTACGCCTCCTCCCTCGGTACCAGCGTCGCCGCCCGCGAGAAGGTCTCCGCCATGGCCAAGGCCGCGCACGCGGTCGCGGCCGTCAACGGCGGCTTCTTCAACATCCACACCGCCAAGAACCTCCAGGGCGAGCCGGTCGGCGCGTCGGTGGTGGCGGGCAAGCTGCTGAGCGAGGCCGTGCCCGGCCGCTCCGCCGTCGTCCTCAAGGGCCGCACGGCCCGCATCACCGAGGTCAGCACCACGGTGACGGCCATCGCGCAGGACGGCTCCAAGAGCCCGGTCAACGGCCTCAACCGGGCCGCCGCCGCGGACGAGCTGGTCCTCTACACCGAGGAGTTCGGCGCCAAGACCCCGGCCGACGACGGCGTCGACGTGGTGATCGACGCCACCGGCAAGGTCGTCGGCACCCGAGCGCCGGGCGCCGACGTGGCGCGCGGCACGCGGGTGCTGCACGGCACCGGCGTCGCCACCGACTGGCTCGCCGCGCACGCCACCGACGGCACCACGCTCAGGATCGACACCAAGGTCGTCGACCTGCGCAAGCGCTCGGCCATCAAGCTGACCCCGGACGTGAGCGTCATCGCCGGCAGCGTGGGCCTGGTCCGCAACGGCAAGACCAAGATCACGGCCAAGCTCAACGGTCACGACTCGCTCAACATGATCCTCCGCCGGCACCCGCGCACCCTGCTCGGCACGACCCGCAACGGCAGCCTCATCGTGGCCGTCATCGACGGCCGCCAGCCGGGGGCCTCGGTGGGGGCCAACTTCATCGAGGCGGCCCGGTTCATGCGCTGGCTCGGCGCCAAGGAGGCCATCAACCTGGACGGCGGCGGCTCCACGGCCATGGTGGTGGGCGACAAGGTGGTCAACCACCCGTCGGACGGGGTGGAGCGCGGGGTCGGCGACGCCCTGCTGATCATGCCCAAGTAACGACGGGACACCCGGGCCCTGGGGGCGGGCGCGACACCTCGCGCTCGCCCCCGTCTGTGCCGCCCCTCAGACGGCTCCATTCTCAGATTCTTCGCACAGTCCCCGGGATCCCGTCTGATCATCACGATCAGGCGGGATCTTGTCGTTTCAGGGGTCTATGGTCGCGCCGACGCTCGGCCACACGTTCCCGATCTTCAGGTCAGCCGGGCCCGATGTGCTTGGCCCCGGCATAGGGAAAGATCGCCCCATGCGCCTCGCTCGCAAACCCCTCGCCCTGCTTTTCACCGGCGCCATCGGGCTCGCCTCGCTTCTGACGCTCTTTGAGCTGAGCGCTCCCGGCCTGTCCTACTGGGCATCGCTGCTGGCGCTGTACTGGCTGGCGCTCGCCATCATTTGGTCCGCGCTGCTAGGTGAAGGCGCGCGGGGGCGGGCGCCCTGGATGTTCGTCCCACTCGTACTGGTGCTGGGCACCGTGCTGCTGGTCACGGTCGACGCACCCCTGCACATGCGCTTCGCCTTGTCGGAATCGAGCCTGGAGCGCTACGCCATGTCGGTGCGCGACGACGACGATGGCCGTGATCGGTGGCGGGGCCTGTATCAGGTGGGCTACACGGAGAAGATCCCGGGAGGAGCGCAGTTCATGGTCACCTCATTCACCTGGGGATGGAAGAGCTACGGCTTCGCCTACATCCCGGATCGGGTACCGGGCCCGAACGAGGTCTGGTACGAGCATCTCAAGGGCCCTTGGTACATCTGGACCGATGGGCCCTGAACCCCACGGTGCACGACCTCCCGGTTCGACGCCGATGTGTGCCGCGCGCAGAGCGCTGTCGGTACCTGAAGGCGCCGAACAGTTGGGAAACGATCAGTTGGGTTACGGGAAGCGGTCATCACCATCCCCCGACTCGGTGCAGGCCACGCCTATTCGTGAACGCCCCAATGCCGGCCCCACGTGAATGCCAGTCCAACAGAGACACTGAGCCAACGGAATGCCGGCTCAACCAACACCAGCACGACGCACAGGCCTCCCCAACGTAACTGCCCGGTACAGCCCCCATGGCCGACCGACGATATGCCCCGTGCTACAACCGCACCCGTACACCTCAGGACCCGTACACCTCAGGACGCGCACCCCTCAGGACGCGTACAACGCAAGAAAGGGCCCCACCCTCCGCCTCCCGGAACCATCACTGGCCCGAGAAGCTCCGGGTGGAGCCCTCTCCTATCAAAGATTGTCCGGCGGTGACCTACTCTCCCACACCCTCCCGAGTGCAGTACCATCGGCGCTGGGAAGCTTAACTTCCGGGTTCGGAATGTAACCGGGTGTTTCCTTCCCGCCATAACCGCCGTA
>NZ_JALHBK010000035.1:0-93375 GCF_031570565.1 Nonomuraea sp. 3-1Str | reverse complement strand
CATGGTGGAGTGGGCGATGAAGTCCTTCAGGGCGTCGGCCCGCTGGGAGATCTCGCCCGGCACCTTGCGCCCGCAGTCCTTCATGTTGGCGATGGCCACCTGGAGCCGGCCGTACACGTAGACGGCGCAGGCGGCCACCACGTCGTCGGGGACGTGGCCGAGCCGGGCCAGGCCCGCGCCGAGGGCCGCCGCCCCGGCCGCCACCAGCGCCGCGACGAACCGCGCCGAGTCGGCGGGGCCGCGCCGCCACATGAGCCCGGTCAGCACCAGCTCGCCGCCCGACAGGTAGCGGCCCGGCGCGGGCAGGTCGGTGATGTGCACGCCGCGGAACTCGACGCCGGGGTCGCCGGTGAGCAGCCGGAGCCGCAGCTCCTCCGCCGCCAGCAGCTCACCGATGCGCACTTGGAGGAATATACAAGTCCGCACCGTGGCATGCGGACCGGGATTTCACTCGCCGCGCATTGGAGGAGCCGCGGCGGCGGTGCTCTACTCGAAGGATGACCGAGACGGAGACGCGAGCCGGAACCCTGGCCGGCCCCCGGACCGGGGGCGTCGGCGCCAGCGCTCCGCGTCCCGACGCGACGCTGAAGGTGACGGGCGAGTTCGCCTACGCCTCCGACCTGTGGATCGACGGCATGGTGTGGGGCGTGACGCTGCGCAGCCCGCACCCGTCGGCGTGGATCCGGTCGATCGACGTGGGCCCGGCACTGGCGATGCCGGGCGTGCTGGCCGCGCTCACCCACGAGGACGTGCCGGGCGAGAAGTTCTACGGCCTCGACGTCAAGGACCAGCCGGTGCTGGCCGTCGACCAGGTGCGCTACCAGGGTGAGCCGGTGGCGCTGGTGGCGGCCGACCATCCGGAGACCGCCCGGCGGGCCGCGGCGGCCATCGTGGTCGACTACGAGGTGCGGCCCGCGGTGACGGACCCGCGCGAGTCCCGCGACGTCGTACGGCACCAGCCGGTGCGGGTGGGCGACACCTTCGAGGCCGAGGTCGTGGTGACCGGCGAGTACGAGGTCGGCATGCAGGACCAGGCGTTCCTGGGCCCGGAGTCGGGGCTGGCGGTGCCGGCCGAGGACGGGGGCGTCGACCTCTACATCGCCACCCAGTGGCTGCACGTGGACCGCGACCAGCTCGCGCCCTGTCTCGGCCTGCCGCCGGAGAAGGTGCGGCTGACGCTGTCGGGGGTCGGCGGCGCGTTCGGGGCCCGCGAGGACCTGTCGATGCAGGTCCACGCCTGCATGCTGGCGCTGCGGCTGGACCGGCCCGTCAAGATCGTGTACGGGCGGGAGGAGTCGTTCTTCGGCCACGTCCACCGGCATCCCGCCCGCCTGCGCTACGAGCACGGCGCCACCCGCGACGGCCGCCTGGTCTACGTCAAGGCCGACATCCTGCTCGACGGGGGCGCCTACTGCTCCTCCTCCCCCGCCGTCGTGGGCAACGCCGCCTCGCTGGGCGCCGGGCCGTACGAGGTGCCGAACGTGCGGGTGGACGCGACGGGCGTCTACACCAACAACCCGCCGTGCGGAGCGATGCGCGGGTTCGGCGCGGTGCAGGCGTGTTACGCGTACGAGTCGCAGATGGACCGGCTGGCCGAGGCGTGCGGCCTGTCGCCGGTGGAGATCCGGGTGCGCAACGCGGTCTCCCAGGGGTCGTCGCTCATCACCGGGCAGGTGATCGACTCGCCGGCGCCGCTGGCCGAGATGCTGCGCGAGCTGGAGGCGATGCCCCTCCCCGGGCCCCTCCCACCGGAGCGCTCCGGTTCCGACCTGCGGATGCTGCCGGGCGGCGTCTCCCAGACCACCCACGGCGAGTCGGTACGGCGAGGCATCGGCTACGGCGTCGGCATCAAGAACATCTGCTTCTCCGAGGGCTTCGACGACTACTCGACGGCCCGGGTGCGGGCCGAGCTGGTCGGCGGGGAGCCGCACGTGACCGTGCACACCGCCGCCGCCGAGGTCGGCCAGGGACTGGTGACGATCCAGTCCCAGATCGCGCGGACCGAGCTGGGCGTCGAGCACGTGACCGTGGCGACGGCCGACACCACGGTGGGCTCGGCCGGCTCGTCGTCGGCCTCCCGCCAGTCGTACGTGACGGGCGGCGCGGTCAAGGCCGCGTGCGAGGCCGTGCGCGCCCGGTTCGAGGGGCTGCCCGCGCGGGAGGCGCTGGAGAAGTTCGGCCCCATCGAGGAGACCCGCGAGTACCGGCACCGGCCGACGTACCCGATGCACCCGGAGACGGGACAGGGCGACTCGCACACGCAGCTCGCGCTGTGCGTCCACCGGGCCGTCGTGGACGTGGACGTGGAGCTGGGCCTGGTCAAGGTGGTCGAGCTGGCGGCCGTGCAGGACGTGGGCCGCGTCCTCAACCCGCAGGCGCTGGAGGGCCAGATCCACGGCGGCTCGGCGCAGGGGCTCGGGCTGGCGCTGATGGAGGAGATCCAGGTGCGCGACGGCCGGGTGCTGAACCCGTCGTTCACCGACTACCTCATCCCCACGATCCTGGACATGCCGCCCATGCGGCTGCGCGTGCTGGAGAACCCGGACCCGGCGGCGCCGTACGGGCTGCGCGGCGCGGGCGAGCCTCCGACGCTGTCGTCCACGCCCGCCGTCGCCGCGGCGGTGCGCGCGGCGACGGGGCGAAAGTTGACGCGTGTTCCAATCAGACCCGAAGATATCGCCTTGTTCTGGGACCGGTCCGACGACGCGGTCTGACGACAGGCTCCCACCGGCGGCAAGGCGACTCCCGCCGGGGTCAGGGGGCCGACGACGGGGAGGGTATCCGATGGCGGACGCGCGTGAAGCGGCCAAGGCGGAGTTCGAGCGGTTCGACAGCGACGGCGACGGACTGCTGACCGCGGCCGAGATCCGGCAGGTCAACCAGGCGCTGGGCGGTCAGGGCGTGACCGATGAGGAGGTCGAGGCGTTCATCGCCGCGGCCGACAGCGACGGCGACGGCCGGATCGGGCTGGAGGAGTTCGTCGCCCTGGTGGGCGGCGGCCGGCACGAGCAGGCATGATCGGCTCTTTCGCCGGGTAAGGGCACCGGCAGTCCCCCTCATGGCGAAGGGGGAGGTCCGTGCTCGACAGGGTGTTCGAGCTGACGGGACGGGAGACGACCGTCGGGCGTGAGGTGCGCGGCGGTCTCACGACGTTCATGGCGATGGCGTACATCGTCCTGCTCAACCCCATCATCCTCGCCGGCGCCCATGACGTGACCGGCGCGAAGCTGACGATCGTGCAGCTCACCACGGCCACCGCGCTGGCGTCAGCCCTCAGCACGCTGCTGATGGCCTTCGTCGGCAACGCCCCGTTCGGCCTGGCCGCCGGGCTCGGGCTGAACGCGGTCGTGGCCTACCAGGCCGCGCCGTACATGACGTGGGCGCAGGCCATGGGCCTGGTGGTGCTCGAAGGCGTGATCATCATCGTGATGGCGGTCACGGGCCTGCGCGCGCTCATCATGAACGCCATCCCGCTCGCGCTCAAGCACGCGATCAGCGTGGGGATCGGGATGTTCATCGCGCTGATCGGGCTGGTGGACGCGGGCTTCGTGACAGCGGGCTCGGGGACGCCGGTGCAGCTCGGCTCGACCGGTCACCTGACGGGGTGGCCGGTCACGCTGTTCTCCTTCGGGCTGCTGCTGATGATCGTCCTGTATGTCCGCAGGATGCCGGCGGCGATCCTCATCAGCATCGTCGTCACCGCGGTCCTGGCGGTGATCGTGGACGCGGTGGCCCGGGTGGAGCCCCGCTCGTGGGGCGTGGTGCAGCCGCGGGTGCCCGAGAGGCTGGTCGCGCCGCCCGACTTCGGGCTGGTCGGGCAGGTGGACGTGTTCGGCGGGTTCGCCCGCGCGGGGGTGCTGACGGCGGCCGTGGTGCTGTTCACGCTGGTGCTGTCGGGGTTCTTCGACGCGATGGGCACGATCATCGGCGTGAGCGACGAGGCCGGGATGGTGGACGAGCAGGGGCGGGTGCCGAGGCTCGGGCGGATCCTCACGGTGGACGGGATCGCCGGCGTGATCGGCGGGGCGACGAGCTCGTCGGCCAACACGGTGTTCGTCGAGTCGGCGGCCGGTGTGGGCGAGGGCGCGCGGACCGGCCTGGCCGCCGTGGTGACCGGGGCGCTGATGGGGCTGACGCTGCTGTTCACGCCGCTGGCCGGGGTGGTGCCCGCGGCGGCGGCGGCCCCGGCGCTGGTGCTGGTCGGGGCGCTGATGATGATGCAGAGCAAGAACGTGCCGTGGGACGACTTGGAGATGGCCATCCCGGCGTTCCTGACGATCGCGCTGATGCCGTTCACGTACTCGATCACGAACGGGGTGGGCGCGGGGGTGATCTCGTACACGCTGATCAAGGCGGCGCGCGGGAAGTTCGCGGAGATCCCGTGGCTGCTGTGGGTGGTGTCGGTGATCTTCCTGGCGTACTACGCGATCGAGGCCCTGCGGGGGTGGGCGGCCTAGCGGATGTCGCCGGAGTTGCAGGCCACGCCGTTGCCGTCCACGTCGACGTACCAGGAGTACTCCTCGTGCGTGCCCTTGGTGTACGGGCCGCGGCCGGCGGCCACGGCCTCCTTGCAACTGGTGTACCTGCGGTCGGGAGCGCGGCGGCCGGTCTGGGTGCCCGTGGTCCGGGTGCCCGTGGTCTGGGTGCCCGTGGTGTCGGTGAGTCCGGTGCCGGAGGTGCCCTGGGTGACCGGGTTCGTGGCGCCGGGCAGCGGCTGGCCCGTTCCCGTCTGCTGTCCGGTGCCCGGCTGCTCTCCGGTCCCCGGCTGCTGCCCTGTCCCCGGCTGATCGGTCCCCGGCTGGCCGGTGCCCGGCTGGCCCATGTCCGGCTGACCCGGTGAGGGCTGGCCCGTCGCGGGCGGGCTGCCGAGCAGGCGGGTGGCCAGGGCCTCGGCCTCCTCCTTGGTGAAGCCCGCGATGCTCAGGCTGTCACCGTCCATGCTCTGGGTGACGACGGGCGCGGCCACGACGGTCCGGGGCACCAGCACGACGGCGATCTGCCGCTGGTCGGGCACCATCTCGTCGATGAGCGCGACCACCTTCTCCTTGTACTTCGGGGCGATCGCCACGCGCACGGAGTACGTGCCGTCCTTCTCCCGCACCGGCTCGATCCGCTGCACGGCCTCGACCGTGACGCCGTCCTCCAGCAGGTAGCACGTGGTCTGCCGCTCGTCGAGCGCGGCCTCCGCGCCGGGGCACGGCGCGGGCTTCTGCTCACGGATCGGGGCGAAGTGGATGGGCGTCGGCAGGCGCTGGGGCGGCACGCCGCCGAGCAGCGGCGCGTCGGGGCTCCTCGTCATGAGGACGGCCACGGTGCCGAGCACGCCCGCGATCACCACCACGAGGACGAGCGAGACGATCAACACGATGGTGGTGAGCCTGCTGGCCTGTGGCTCCTCCGGGGCCGCTGGTGGCGGCTCCTCCGGCTTGTCCATCCTCGACGACCCCATCCTGACGTACGGGCTGCCGGTGAGCCTATCGAGGAGGAGCGGCACCAAGGTAATCAACCGGATATTCCTCCACGCCGTCCTGAGAGAAGCGGAGAAATGGAGGAATAAGGAGTGAATGGTAGCGATTCAGCCCGGCTGACGAAACGAGGGTGGGGTCATGAAGGTCGGCGTTCCCCGCGAGGTCAAGGACAACGAGTACCGCGTGGCGCTCACCCCGGCGGGCGTCCACGAGCTGGTGCGCAACGGCCATCAGGTCTTCGTCGAGCGGGAGGCGGGCGTCGGCTCCGCCATCCCGGACATGTACTTCAAGGCGGCGGGGGCCGTGATCGTCGACACGGCGGACGAGGTGTGGGACGAGGGTGACCTCGTGCTCAAGGTGAAGGAGCCGGTGGCCGAGGAGTACCACCGGATGCGCAAGGGGCAGGTGCTGTTCACGTACCTGCACCTGGCGGCCTCGCACGACTGCACCACGGCGATGCTCGACTCGGGCGTCACCGGGGTGGCGTACGAGACCGTGCAGACGACGGGCGGGGCGCTGCCGCTGCTCGCGCCCATGTCCGAGGTGGCGGGCCGGCTCGCGCCGCAGGTGGGCGCCTACCACCTGATGCGCAGCGGCGGCGGGCGGGGCGTGCTCATGGGCGGCGTGTCCGGTGTGCGCGCCGCGAACGTCGTCGTGATCGGCGCCGGGGTGTCCGGCATGAA
The DNA here is from genome assembly GCF_031570565.1 of Nonomuraea sp. 3-1Str. Lineage (NCBI taxonomy): Bacteria > Bacillati > Actinomycetota > Actinomycetes > Streptosporangiales > Streptosporangiaceae > Nonomuraea > Nonomuraea sp. 3-1Str. The sequence continues at coordinate 87,224 of NZ_JALHBK010000035.1, read as the reverse complement.
CGCGGCGGCCATCGCGCTCGGCATGCAGGCCGAGGTCGTGCTGCTCGACCGCAACATCGACAAGCTGCGCCAGGCGGACCTCATCTACCAGGGTCACTGCCAGACGATCGCCTCCAACACGCTGGAGGTCGAGCGCGCGGTCCTGGAGGCGGACCTCGTCATCGGCGCGGTGCTGGTGCCGGGGGCGCGGGCGCCCAAGCTGGTGACCAACGACCTGGTCAGCCGCATGAAGCCGGGCTCGGTGCTGGTGGACGTCTCCATCGACCAGGGCGGCTGCTTCGAGGACTCGCGCCCCACCACGCACGCCGACCCGACGTACCGGGTGCACGAGTCGGTGTTCTACTGCGTGGCCAACATGCCGGGCGCCGTGCCGCACACCTCGACGTACGCGCTGACGAACGTGACGCTGCCGTACGCGCTGGCCATCGCCGACCTGGGCTGGCGGCAGGCCATGCGCCTGGACGCGGAGCTGGGGCGCGGGCTGAGCACCCATGACGGTCACCTGACGAGCCGCCCGGTCGCCGAGGCCCACGGCCTGGCGTGGACGCCGCCGGAGGACGTCCTCGGCCGTCCCGCCTAGCCCGCCGGGGATTCAGATGTGCTCCATGACGAAGACCGCGCTGGTGTCCGGGGCGAGGGCGTCGAAGATGTGGGGCACGTCGCCCGGGTAGGTCACGTAGTCGCCCGGCCGCAGCTCCACCGGCTCCTCCGCCGGGCCGGCCAGAGCCCGGCCGGCGGCCAGGACCACGTGCTCGACCGTGCCGGGCGGGTGCGGCGTGGACAGGCGGGGCTCCCCCGGCCGGGCCACGACCCGGTACAGGTCGCGGCGGGCGTTCGGCGGGCAGGAGGCGAGCAGGGTGGCCGCGTAGCCGGCGACCTCGGAGTGGGTGGCGGGCCCCTCCCCCGCCCTGACCACGCGGGTGGCGGGCCGGGGCGGGTCGACGAGCCGGCTGAACGGCACGCCGAGCGCGGTGGCCAGCGCCCAGAGCGTCTCGACGCCGGGGTTGCCCGCGCCGGACTCGATCTGCGACAGGGTGGACTTGGCGACGCCGGCCCGCTTGGCCAGCTCGCTCAGGGACAGGCCGGCCCGCTCGCGCTCGCGGCGGAGCGAGGCGGCGATCACCGCGATCAGGCCGGGCTCACCGGCGGTGCCGCTTCCCACAGTCGTTCGCTCCGTTCGCTCCTCCAGGACGGTCGTTCGGTTTGACGAACGCCGGACGGCTGGTCCACTCTGACGATACAACCGTTCGGCACACCGAACACCTGGAGGGATCAGCATGCCCCATGCCGGCATCCTCGCGCACAGCACGGAGGGCGCGGCGCTCTGCTTCCTGGAGTACTGTCAGGAGGGCTTCCGCCGCACCGGGCGCAACGAGCACCCGGACGTGACCCTCGACTACATCGCCATGGGCCGCAGCATGCCCGCCTGGGACGCCGGCGACCACGCGGCCGTCCGCCGGACCCTGGCCGTGAGCGTGGACCGCCTCGCCAGGGCGGGCGCCGCCTTCTTCGCCTGCCCGGACAACACCGCCCATCTGGCCCTCGAACACCCGGGCCCGGACCTGGCGCTGCCCGGCCTGCACATCGCCGAGATCGTGGCGGACCGGGCCGCCGCGGAGGGGCGGCGACGCGTGGGCGTGCTCGGCACCAGGTACACCATGGACGGGACCGTCTACCCGCGGGCGCTGGCCGCCCGCGGCCTCACCGCCGAGGTCCCCGGTCCCGCCGACCGCGAGACGGTGAACCGGATCATCTTCGAGGAGCTGGTCAACGGAATCTTCACGGACGCCTCCCGCCGGGAGTACGTCCGGGTCGTCGAGCGGCTCGCCGCGAGAGGCTGCGACGCGGTCGCGCTGGTCTGCACGGAGATCCCGCTGCTCGTGACGCCGGACGTCTCCCCGCTGCCGACGCTCGACTCCACCCGCCTGCTCGCGCGGGCCGCCTACGAGGTGGCCGTGGGCGAGCGGCCGCCGCCCACATGGCGCGGCGGCCCGCTCACGTCGTGAGCGGGCGCCGGGCCGCTACTTGCCGCTCTGGGTGGGGCTGGCGGTCGGGGCGAGGGTCTCCATCGGCTGCTGCTGGTCGCCCTTCGGCTCCGGCGGCAGCGGGGCCTGGTCGGCCGTCGAGGTGATCGCGTCGGGGCCGCCGCAGATGGCGCCCGGCTCCGGGGTGTCCTTGCCGTTCTGGAACTTCTTGATGAACGCGGGCAGCTTCGGGTCGTCGGGGTTGTCCAGCTTGAGCTGGTGGCCCCAGGAGGACGCCACGATCGGCGACGGCAGGTTGGGGTACGGGCTCACCAGCATGAAGTCCTTCTGGCCCGTGCTGGAGGCCACGCCGCGGAGCTTGTCCACCTGCTGCTTGGGCAGGTCCGGCCGGTAGGTGATCCACACGGCGCCGTGCTCCATCGAGTGGACGGCGTGCTCACTGTGGATGGGCTTGTCGTAGATGTCGCACGCCTGCCAGTAGTTGTTGTGCTGGCCACCGACGGGCGGGGTCTCCTTGTACGTCACCGGGGTCCACACGTGCTGGCCCGCCTCGTAGGAGTAGTTGGACACCGCGTCGAGCGAGGTCTCCTTGGCCTGCTTGACCAGGTAGAAGCCGACGACGCCCACGAGCAGCACGACGACGAGCCCGCCCGCGCCCCACATGAGGAACGCCGCGCGCCGCTCCTTGCGCTTCTGCTCGGCGCGCATCTTCTCCAGATGCTCGCGCCGGGCCTGCGCCTTCTCCTTCATCCGTCCTCCATCGGCGTGCCAACTCCGGGCCACCCTATGCCCTGGAATCGTATGGGGAGAATAAGGCGGACTTAAGCCACCTGACGCCCGGTGCACGTGCGGCCGGAAGGCGGGGATCAGGCCGCCGGGATGGGTACGCTGGACACGCCATGGACAACCCCGAAACCCCAGCAAGGCCCGCCCGGTCCGCGCGGAGCACCCTGCTCGCCGGCTGCGCCGTCCTGATCGTCGCCGTCGCTGCGCTCTTCCTCCTGGTCGGCCGGGGCGGCGCGCCGGCCGACGCCTCCCCCGAGGCCGGGTTCGCCCGCGACATGGCCGCCCACCACGCGCAGGCCGTCGACATGGCCTTCACGATCAGGGACGAGAGCCAGTCGCGGGAGATCCGCAACCTGGCCTACGACATCATCACCACCCAGTCCAACCAGCGGGGGATGTTCCTCGGCTGGCTCCAGCAGTGGGGGCTCGACCAGGCCACCGACCTGCGGCCGATGGCGTGGATGAACGGCCACGGCCACGGCGGCGGCACGGCGGCCCAGCCCGGCGTGATGCCCGGGATGGCCACCCCCGAGGAGCTGACCCGGCTCAAGTCCCTCCGGGGCAAGGAGGCCGAGGTGCAGTTCCTCCAGCTCATGATCCGCCACCACGAGGGCGGCGTGCAGATGGCCCAGGGGCTGCTGCGGCTGTCCGACCGGGAGGAGGTCGCCGGCATGGCCGACAAGATCGTCAAGGGTCAGACGGGCGAGATCAAGCTCATGACCGACCTGCTCAGGGCCCGCGGCGCCCAGCCCCTCCCCAGCATCCTCAAGTGATCCCCCGGCCGGCCGGGGCGGGTCCCGGATGCCGCGACGTGAGCGGGCTCGGGTGAGCGGCCGGGCGGTCGTCGTCGGGTCGGGTCCCAACGGGCTCGTAGCGGCCGTCATGCTCGCCGCGGCCGGGCGCGAGGTGGTGCTGCTGGAGGCGGCCGAGCGGTTCGGCGGCGGGCTGCGCTCGGAGGAGCTGACGCTGCCGGGCCGCGTCCACGACGTGGGGGCGACGGTCATGGCGCTGGCCCTGGCCTCGCCCGCGTTCCGGGAGCTGGGCGTGGAGCGGATGGTGGAGTTCGCGCACCCGCCCGTGGCCGCCGCCCACCCCCTCGACGACCGGCCCGCGGTGCTGGTGCACCGCGACGCCCGCCGCACCGCCGAAGGGCTGGGCGTGGACGGCGCGGCCTGGCGGGCGAGCGTGGGCGCGGTCGCGCGCGCCGGCCTGCCGCTCACCGACCTGCTGCTGAGGCCGCTCGGGCCGTGGCGCGGCGGTCCCCGGGCGTTCGCGTCGGCGGCCGGGTTCGGGCTCGCCGGCCTGACGCCCGCCACGGCGTTCGCGCGGCGGGGGTTCCGCACCACCGAGGGCCGGGCCGTGTTCGCCGGGATGGCCGCGCACTCGCTGCTGGACCTGCGCGCGCCGCTCAGCGGCGCGTACGGCCTGATGCTCGGCGCGCTGGCGCACACGGTGGGCTGGCCGCTGGTCAGGGGCGGGTCGCAGGCGCTGGCCGACGCCCTGGTGGCCAGACTGCGCGAGCTGGGCGGGGAGGCGGGCGCCGGGCATCGGGGACGCCACCCGGGCGAGCTCGCGGAGCTCGACGCCGAGACGGTCGTGCTCGACGTGACGCCCCGGCAGTTCCTGGAGATGGCGGAGCTGCCCCCGGCCTACCGGCGGCGGCTGCGGCGCTACCGCTACGGGCCGGGGGTGTTCAAGCTGGACTGGGCGCTCGACGGGCCGGTGCCGTGGCGCGACCCGGCCGTCGCCTCGGCCGGCACCGTCCACCTGGGCGGCACGCTGGAGGAGATCACGCTGAGCGAGGCCGAGACGGCGCGCGGACGCCACTCGCCGCGCCCGTACGTGCTGCTCGTCCAGCCGTACGCGGCCGACCCCACCCGCGGCGGCCACACGCTGTGGGGTTACTGCCACGTGCCCAACGGCTCGGCCGTGGACATGACGGCCGCGATCGAGGCGCAGATCGAGAGGTACGCCCCGGGGTTCCGGGACCGGGTGCTGGCCCGGCACGCCATGGGGCCGGCGGCGCTGGAGTCGTTCGACGCCAACCTGGTGGGCGGCGACATCGGCGGCGGACTGGCGAGCCTCGGCCAGTTCGCCCGGCGGCCGGTCTGGTCGCCGGCGCCGTGGCGCACCCCGCTGCCGGGGGTGTTCCTGTGCTCGGCGGCGACACCGCCGGGGGCGGGCACCCACGGGATGGGCGGCTGGCAGGCCGCCCGCCTCGCCCTCCGCGCGCGCTAGCCCTCGCCGGGTTCCTCGCCGGGCCCGACGCCGAGCTCCTCGGCAAGGGCCGCCGCGAAGGCGTCCACGTCGGCCTCGGTGGTGTCGAAGGCGCACATCCAGCGCACCTCGCCCGTCGCCTCGTTCCAGGTGTAGAAGCGGAAGCGCTTCTGCAGGCGCTCGGTGACGTCGCGGGGCAGGATCGCGAAGACGGCGTTGGCCTCGACGGGCCGCGGCACCCGCACGCCCGGCAGGCCGCGGACCGCCTCGTCCAGCCGCCGGCCCATGGCGTTGGCCTGGCGGGCGTTGCGCAGCCACAGGTCGCCCGACAGCAGCGCCTCGAACTGGGCGGAGACGAACCGCATCTTCGACGACAGCTGCATGAGCGTCTTGCGCAGGTAGTCGACGCCCCGGGCCGCCTCGGGATCGAGCACCACGACAGCCTCGCCGTACAGCATGCCGATCTTGGTGCCGCCGAAGGAGAGCACGTCGACGCCCGCGTCGGTGGTCAGCGCCCGCATGGGCACGTCGAGCGCGGCGGCGGCGTTCGTCAGGCGGGAGCCGTCGAGGTGGACGAGCAGGCCGCGCTCGTGGGCGTGGGCGCAGATCGCGGCGATCTCCTGCGGCGTGTAGACGGTGCCCAGCTCCGTGGTGTTGGAGATGGACACCACGCGTGGCTGGGCGCGGTGGACGTCGCCGAAGCCCCACGCCTGCCGGTCGATCAGCTCGGGCGTGAGCTTGCCGTCGGGCGTGGGGACCGTGAGCAGTTTGATGCCCGCGACCACCTCGGGGGCGCCGCCCTCGTCGGTGTTGATGTGGGCCGTCTCGGCGCAGACGACCGCCTCCCAGGGGGCGAGCATGGAGCGCAGCGAGACGACGTTGGCGGCGGTGCCGTTGAAGACCGGCCACGCGCGGGCTGTCTCGCCGAAGTGCCGGCGGAAGACCTGGCCCAGCGCCTCGGTGTAGACGTCGTCGCCGTAGGAGATCTGGTGACCGCCGTTGGCCTCGGCGATGGCCTGGAGGATCTCGGGGTGGACGCCGGCGTAGTTGTCGCTGGCGAAGCCCTTGAGCGAGGGGTCGTGCCGTGGTGTCACGTCGTGAGGTCCTGTCGGGTTCCGTTGATCTCCGTGGCGGGCCGGTCGTAGAGCCCGTCGACGGCCTGGGCGAGGTCGCGCACGTCGGTGAACCCGGCGAAGCGCGCCTCCGGCTTGGCCGCGCGCATGGCGTCGTTGACCAGCGCCTTGACGACGAGGATGACGGCCGCGGAGCGGGTGTCGCGCAGCGCGTCGGCCAGGGAGAGGGTCCACGCCTCGGCGGCGGCCTTGGCCGCGGCGTAGGCGGCGCCGCCCGCGGTGGGCCGCTGCGCCGCCTGGGCGGAGACGACCACGAACCGGCCGTTGGCGCTCCTGCGCAGCAGCGGCTCGAACGCCAGCGAGACGTGCTGGAGCGTGCGGATCAGCAGATCGTGCAGGGCGTCCCAGTCGCCGAGGTCGGTCTCGGCGAAGCTCTTGGAGCCGCGCCAGCCGCCGACGAGGTGGACGACGCCGTCGACGAGGCCGTGCTCCTTCTCCACGCGCGCCGCGAAGGCGTGGACGGCGTCGCGGTCGAGCAGGTCGACCTCGTCGCGGTCCACGGCGATCACGGTGTGCCCGCCGGCGCGGAAGTGGCCGGCCACGGCCTGACCGGTGGGGCCGCCGGCCCCGGTCACCACGACGATCATCCCCGGATCCCCTTCGTCGACTCGACCACGTCGGTCAGCTTACGGCGCAGCGCCTCGTAGAACATGCTCAGGGGGAACTCGTCGGGCAGCACCGCGTCCACCTTGGCCTTCTGCTCCTCGGGCAGGGCCTGGACGCCCTTGGCCCAGGTCGAGGCGGGGTGCGGCTCGACGTAGGCGCTGACCAGCTCGTAGGCGGCCAGCCAGTGGGCCAGCTTGGAGCGGTCGATGCTGTCGCGGTAGAGCTTCTCGACCTCGCCGCGCAGGTCGGCGACGCCGTCGGCGACCCGGTCCCAGTCGACGGTGAGCCGGTTGTCGGTCCAGCGGACGATGTCGTTGCGGTGCAGGTAGGCGAACAGGAGCTGGCCGCCGAGCCCGTCGTAGTTGCGCACCCGTTCGCCGGTGATCGGGAAGCGGAAGAGCCGGTCGAACAGGATGGCGTGCTGGACGTAGCGGGCGTGCGGCACGCCCCGCGCCTCCAGCTTGACCGCCTCGCCGAACGCGGTCAGGTCGCAGCGCAGCTCCTCCAGCGAGTACAGCCAGTACGGCATGCGCTGCTTGATCATGAAGGGGTCGAACGGCAGGTCGCCGTGGCTGTGGGTGCGGTCGTGGATGAGGTCCCACATGACGAAGGTGTCCTGGGCGAGCTGCTGCGAGGCGAGCAGCCGGGCGGCGTCCGGCGGCAGGTCGAGCCGGAGCGTGGTGGTCGCCGCGCCCGACACGCGCCGGAACCGGGCGGCCTCGCGGTCGGCGAAGATGCCGCCCCAGGTGAAGCGGGCCGGGGCCTGCCGCACGGCGACGGTCTCGGGGAAGAGCACGGCCGAGTGGGTGTCGTAGCCGGAGGTGAAGTCCTCGAAGGCGATGGGCACGAACATCGGGTTGTCGTAGCCGCCGGCCTCCAGCTCGGCCAGCCAGCCGGGCCAGATGGTGCGCAGCCAGACCGCTTCGAGGTTGCGGTTCGGGTTGCCGTTCTGGGTGTACATGGGGAACACCACGAGGTGCTCCAGGCCGTCGGTCCGCTGGGTGTCGGGGTGGAAGAGCTCCAGCGAGGCGAGGAAGTCGGGGACCCCGAGGTCCTGGCGGGACCAGGCGGCCAGGTCGTCCTGGACGGCCTGGAGGTAGGCGGCGTCGTGCGGGAAGTGCGGGGCGAGCTCGGCCACGCGGGCGGCGATGACGCCGACCAGCTCCTTGGCCCGCTCCTTGTCCTCCGGGACCGAGCCGTCCTTCACCTGGAGGGGCCGCAGCTCCTCGACGGCGGCCTTCAGCCCGGCGAACAGCCCGGCCTTGACCTCGTCGCGGCCGGCGGCCGAGGAAGCGCCGGCGGGGACGCGGGCGGCCCAGGTGACGACGTTGCTCCAGAGCCGCCGGTGGTCGTGGTCGTCGAGGGAGTCGTCGCCGAACAGGTCGGAGTCGGCGAAGACGACCACGCGGCCCTCGCCGTGGGTCAGGGCGACGGCGAGCGGGGCTTCGGCGGGGGCGGCGTCCGGCGAGGTGGCGAACAGGACGGTGGCGTCCGGATCGGCGGTGAGGACGCCGGAGCGGTAGAAGCAGGCGCTCTTGACGCCGGCGAGCAGGCCGTCGCCGGTGGCCGGGGCGGCGACGACCCAGGTGGCCACGCCGCGGTGGGCGTTCCTCGGGTCGCGCACGGTGGTGTGACCGACCCCGACGCCGAAGCGGGCGAGCAGGTCGGCGAGGTTGCTGCCGTACTTGTCCTGCTCCTCCTCGGCGAGCACGACGAGGCCGCCGCCGCCGGCGACGAAGTCACGCACGGCGTCGAGCTCGGCCTCGGCGAACACCGGGGAGCCGAGGCCGGTGGTGCGCTCCCACCGCTCGTCCGCCGGATGCGCGATGACCAGCACGTCCTGGTCCTGGAGCGCTCCAGCCGTCAGCGGGCCGCCGGTGTGGGCCGTCACCGTGTGCCCCAGGTGCCGCAGCAGGTCGGCCGCGCGGGCGTAGCTGCTGTCGTCGGGATGGGCGGGGTTGATGGTCTCGGCAACGTCGCGGCGGATGGACCACGACTCGCTGTGGGCCTCGTCGAACAGCACCCTGGGGAAAGCCTGCATGAAAGATCTCCTGTAACTCCCGCTTTCAAACGGAAAATATACACACAGACCCCCGAAGCATCACAAAAGGCTTCCGGATGCTGAGACTCAGGAGGCTCCCGGACGCACCACCCCCGACTCGTACGCGAAGACGACCGCCTGCGCCCGGTCACGCAGGTGCAGCTTCATGAGCACCCGCGCCACGTGCGTCTTGACCGTGGCCTCGCCCACGAACAGCTCCCTGGCGATCTCGGCGTTGGTGATGCCGCGGGCCAGCAGCCGCAGCACCTCCAGCTCGCGCGGGGTCAGCTCGCCCAGCCGCGGCGAGGGCGTCGGCTCGCGGCGGCCGGCGAAGGAGGCGATCACCCGGCTCGTCACCGCGGGGTCGAGCAGCGCGTCGCCGGCGTGGACGACGCGGATGGCCTCCAGGAGCTGCTCGGGAGGCGAGACCTTCAGCAGGAAGCCGCTGGTGCCGGCCTGCAGCGCGGCGTACAGGTTCTCGTCGCTGTCGAAGGTGGTCAACGTGATGATCTTGGGGGGCGACGGCGTTTCGAGCAACTCCCTGGCCGCCGACAGCCCGTCGAGGCGGGGCATGGAGATGTCCATCAGGACGATGTCGGGACGGGTGCGCCGGGCCACGGCGACGGCCTCCCGGCCGTCGGCGGCCTCGCCCACCACGTCCATGCCGGGCTCGGCCTCCAGGATCATGCGGAGGCCGGCCCTGATCATCGCCTGGTCGTCCGCGATGACGATGCGTATGCTCACACGCGGGAGACTAGACGGCCACGGGCTGATGGGACACCCAGGTCAAGCCGCGCGCAAGTGGCTTCCAAGATCACAGGTTCGGAGCGGGTCAGGAGAGGCGGACGCTCTGGCGGACGCGCGCCTGCACGGCGTCGTCACAGGTGTTGCGGGCGCAGAAGTACAGCAGGAGCATCGGCTTGGGCTTGCGGTCGACGACGTAGCCGACGAAGCCGAGCCGGACGCCGCTGTCGCGGTCGGTCAGCGACCCCGTGTAGCGGGTGGCGGGGCTGGTGCCGGCCTGCTCGGTGACCGGCCCGCTCACGTCGATCTTCCCGGGCAGCAGCCCTTCGAGCATGGCCTTCATCTGCGTGTCGGTGGCCGTGGTGCTGAGGGTGTCGGAGACCTGGACGTACACGCCGGCGGCGCTGTCGGGCTCCTCGGTGATGAGCGGGGTGACCGGCGCCCAGTCCGCCCCGGCTCCCGAGACGAACATCGACTCGAACTCCGTCGCGTGCGGCGAGACCACCGCGAACAGGTCCTCGTGGGTGCGGACCGTCCAGTCGGCCGGGTACTCGAAGCTCACCGGCGCGGCCGTGGTGGGCCGGTAGCGGGCCCACGACTCGCCCCGCTGGCTCACCACGAGCAGCACGACGAGGACGAGCGCCGCGACGGCCGCCGTGAGCGCGGCCGCGATGATCGGCAGCCGGCCCGGCTTCCCGATCCGGCCCGTCCCGCCCTGGGCGGCCGGCTCCCTCCGCCGTACCGGGACGGGGCCGGCCGGCGGCTGGACGAGCGACTGGGCGAGCGGCTGGGCGTCCAGGTGGCCGCTCATCGCGTCGCGCAGCGCGGCCACGAACGCCCCGCAGGACGGGTAGCGCTGCTCGGGCGACTTGGCCAGTGCCCGCGCCATCACGGCGTCGACCTCGGGCGGCAGCTCGGGCCGTACCTGGGCCAGCGGCGTGGGCTGCTCGGCCAGGTGCGCCCACAGCAGCGCGATGTCGTTGTCGCGCTGGAACGGCAGCCGCCCCGACAGCGCCTCGTACACGACGCAGGCCAGCGCGTACTGGTCGCACCTGCCGTCGATGTGCTCCTTGTTGATCTGCTCGGGCGACATGTACCGGGGGGTGCCGATGAACTGGTCGGTCTGCGTCAGCCCGGAGATCGACGTGCGGTGCTTGGTGATGCCGAAGTCGGTCAGGTAGACGTGGTCGCCGGCCAGCAGGATGTTGGCCGGCTTGACGTCGCGGTGGATGAGGTCGTGGGCGTGCGCGGCGTCGAGCGCGGCGGCCACCTGCGCGAAGATCTGGCTGGCCTGGGCGAGCGGCAGCGGTCCCCGGTCGTAGATGAGGCGGCGCAGGTCGAGCCCGTCGACGTAGCGCATCGAGATGTACAGCACGCCGTCGGCGTCGGCGTTGGCCTCGTAGATGGGGATGATGTTGGGGTGCTCGATGCTGGCGACCGTCCTGGACTCCAGGATGAAGCGCTGGCGGAAGCGGTCGTCGACGCTCAGCACCGGGTTGAGGATCTTGAGCGCCACGCGCCGGCTCAGCCGGGGGTCCAGGGCCAGGTAGACGACGGCCATGCCGCCCTTGCCGACGATGTCCTCGATGTAGTACCCGGCCACCTCCTGGCCGATGAGTGATCTGTCGTTCACCTGCATCACGTCTCGCTGGGGTGACCGCAGTAGCCGCAGAACCGGTGGGCGGCGCCCAGCCGCATCCCGCAGGCCGTGCAGTACTTGACGGACGGCTCCTGCGCGGTCAGCACCTGCTTCTGCTGCGGGATCACCGCGAACGGCTGCGAGCGCCGGACGACCACGGTCTGGCTGGCGCCCTCGTCCAGCGGCTGTGCGGGCGCGGTGACCAGCGGCGGCGGCTCGGGTTTCGGCTCGGGCGCGCGGCGGCGCCGCCACAGCAGGAACGCCCCGGTCGCCGCGGCCAGGAACAGCACCGCGGCGGCCACGATGAACGGCCACAGCGGGGTGGAGGCGCGCGGCGGCACGGCGACCGGCCTGACGCCGCGGTCCTCGGGCCCGCCCCGTTTGGCCAGGGAGTCCTTGAGCAGCGCGGCGGCCACCACGTTGCCCGGGTAGAGCTCCAGCACGCGCTGGAAGCCGGGCGCGGCCTCCGTGTAGTACTTGGTGTGGTAGCGGGTCAGCGCCGCCTCGAACGTCGAGTCGATCGCACCCCGGCGCGGGGCGACCCCCGCCTTGGCCAGGGCCGCCGTGACCTCCCTGATGCCGATCATCCTGGCCGCGTTGCCGCCGCCGATGAGCAGGCCGACGACGTGGCCGTCCTTGTCGCCGATGACGGGCGCGCCGCGCAGCCCGCGGTCGGCCAGGCCGGCCAGCTTCACCGGCTCGTCCACCTTCTTCTCCGGGTCGGCGAACGGCCTGCCGTTCTCGCCCGCGCCGCCGCCCTTGGCCAGGTGGGCGATCTCGACGGTGTTCTGCACGGTGGGGCCGGGGCGGCCGAGGAAGCCGGCCACGTTGGTGGGCGAGCCCGCCGACTCGGGCACCCGGTCGGCGAGCGGCGCGGTGGGCAGGCCGACGCTGCCCACGACCCTGCCGGACGTCTGGAGCACGGCCGGGGTGTCGGGGCCGGAGCCCGCCCTGACCAGGTCCGCCTTGAGCCCCTTGGGGTCGGCCGGGGAGACGTTCGGGAAGACCGTGATGTCGGTCCTGATGGCGAAGATGCAGGTGGCCTTGGAGGTCAGCGGCGGGTAGCACTGCTGGAGGTGGTGGTCGAGCACGTCGTCCTTGAGCTTGTGGCGCTCGAAGTCGGCCGGGATCTTCACCTTGTGGTGCTCGGCGAAGATCTTGTTGGCCGCGTAGACCGCGAGGTCCTGCTCGCTCTTGACCACGCGGGTGAGCGTGACGATGGCCCCCTCGGGGTTGACCACGGTTCCGGTGCCCACGCCGATGGGGACCTTGTAGGACCGTTCCACGTGGACCAGGTCCCGTATGTGGTCGAGGAGCGTTATGTCGATGTGCGCGGTGGCCTCGACGCGGACCACGGCGGGGGTGACGAGGTCGGTGACGCCGCTGGGATGCTCGTGCGCCGCGGCCGGGAGGGAGAGAGGGGAAAGCGGGAGGAACAGCGCCGTCAGCGCCACAGCGGCGCCGCCGGCCAGAGCTGTGAGACGAGCCATCGCCGCTCCGTTTCGCAGGATTGTAAACAGCGTCCCAATCACCTGCCGTAAGTCAAGAGGGCCGCGGATAGACAAGCGCTTGCTTGTTGTCTACCGTACCGGGATGGGCTTCGCGATCGGCGTGGACGTCGGTGGCACCTTCACCGACGTGGTGCTGCGCCGTCCCTCTGGCACGGTCACGGTGGCCAAGTGTTTGAGCACCCACGACGACCCCATCGCGGGGATCGTCACCGGCGTTACGCGCGTGCTCTCCGGCCTCGACCCGGCGCTCGTGACGCGCGTGGTCCACGCGACCACCCTGGCCACCAACGCGGTGCTGGAGCGCAAGGGCGTGCGGGTCGCCTTCGTCACCACCCGGGGGTTCCGCTCGGTCGTGCCGCTCGGCCGCTACGCCCGGGTCGAGGAGGACCGGTACGACCTGCGGTTCACACCCCCTCCGCCGCCCGTCGAGCCCGGCGACTGCTTCGAGGTGACCGAGCGGATCTCCGCGCGGGGACAGGTGCTGACCCCGCTCGACGAGGGCTCCGTGCGGCTGGCCGCCGCGGAGATCGCCCGCCGGGGCATCACCTCGGCCGCCGTGTGCCTGCTGCACTCCTACGCCGAGCCCGCCCACGAGCGGCGCGTGGCGGCGATCCTGCGCGAGCTGGTGCCGAACGTGGTGGCCTCCTCGGAGGTGTGGCCGGAGATCCGCGAGTACGAACGGGCCACGACGACCATCATGTCGGCCTATGTCGGGCCGTTTATGGCGTCGTACCTGTCCCGGCTGGAGGACGCCCTGGCCGCGCTGGGCGTGCGCGCGCCCGTCCACGTCATGGAGTCGGGCGGCGGCGTCATGTCGGCCCGCCTGGCCGCCCGGCGGGCCGTGGCCACCATCGAGTCCGGTCCCGCCGCCGGGGTGCTCGCCGCCGCCTCCACGGGCAGGTCCACCGGCATCGCCGACGTGATCTCGTTCGACATGGGCGGCACCACCGCCAAGGCATGCGTCGTGCGCGGCGGCCGGCCGGAGATCACCCACGAGTTCCACGTCGGCGGCAAGGGCAGCTTCGGCGGGCGGCGCGCCGGGACCGGCGTGCCGATCAGGACGCCCGCCATCGACCTGGCCGAGGTCGGGGCGGGCGGCGGCAGCGTCGCCTGGATCGACGCCGCCGGAGCGCTGCGCGTCGGCCCCCACTCGGCGGGCTCCTCCCCCGGTCCCGCCTGCTACGGCCTCGGCGGCGGCGAGCCGACCGTCACCGACGCGAACCTCGTCCTCGGCTACCTGGGCTCCGCCTCCATCCCCCTGTCGCCGCCGCTCGCCGGCAAGGCCCTCGACCGGCTCGCCGAGCCCCTCGGCGTGTCGCGGGCCGAGGCCGCCCACGCCGTGCACGCGATCGTCAGCGCCGCCATGGCCGCGGCCGTGCACGTGGTGACCGTGCAGAGGGGGATCGACCCGCGCGGGTTCGCGCTGGTGGCCTTCGGCGGCGCCGGGCCGATGCACGCGGCGCGGGTGGCCGGGCGGTTCGGGATCGGGCGGGTCGTGGTGCCCGAGCACTGCGGGGTCGCCTCGGCCGCGGGACTGCTGCGGGGCGAGCTGTCGACCGACCGGGTGCTGACGCGGCTCGACGCCGGGGACCCGGAGGCGATCCTCGCCGCGCTGGCCTCCGCGGCGGCGGCCGACCTCGGCGTGTCGCCGGGCGAGCCGGGCGTGCGGGTCGAGCGGTCGGTGGACGCGCGCTTCCTCGGGCAGTCGCACGACCTGACGGTCGCGTGGGAGCCGTCGCGGGAGGCGGTGGAGGCCCGCTTCTTCTCCCGGTACGCCCAGGTGTACGGGATCGAGCAGCGCGGGGAGGTCGAGCTGGTCGGCTACCGGGTCCGCGTCACGCTCGCGGCCCCGCCGGAGCCGCCCGCGGAGCCGCCCGCCGAACCCCCGCCCGGGGGATCGCCGCGGAGCAGGCTCGCGTACTTCGCCGAGCTGGGCGGCTACGCCGGCACGCCCGTGCACACGCGCGCCACCCTCGGCCTCCTCCCCCGCCTGCCCGGCCCGGCGATCGTCGAGGACGCCGAGTCCACCATCGTCGTGCCGCCCGGCTGGACCGCCCTGCTCGGCCCCGGCCGGGCCGTCCACCTCGTCGCCGCGTCCGAGGAGGCTCCGGGTGCCTGACACGCTCACCGCGGACGTCCTGCGCAACGCCCTCGTGGTGGCCGCCGAGGAGGCGAGCATCGTCGTGGTCCGCTCGGCCTACTCGACGTTCATCGTCGAGGGCTCCGACGCCTCCGCCGCCCTCCTGGACGCCGGCGGGCGGCTGATCGCCCAGTCCATGGCCACGACCCTCATGAACAGCATGGCGCTCAAGGTCGCCCTGCCCGAGCTGGTCGCGGACGTCCCGCTCGCCGCGATGCGGCCCGGCGACGTGTACGTGCTCAACGACGCCTACCGGGGCGGCGTCCACACCAACGACCTGCTGGTCTACCGGCCCGTCTTCGTCGGCGGCCGGCCCGCGTACTTCACCGCCGCCATGATCCACGTCTCGGACCTGGGCGGGCTGTCGGCGGGCGGCATGGCGCCGCTGGCCACCGACATCTTCCTCGAAGGGCTCCAGCTCCCGCCCGTCCGCCTGGCGACCGCCGCCGGGATCGAGCCCACGGTCGAGGCGATCCTGCGCGCCAACAGCCGTACCCCGGACAAGGTCATGGGGGACGTGCGGGCGCTGATCGCCGGCACGACGGTGGCCGCCGCCCGGCTCGGCGCGCTCGTCGAGGAGTACGGCGAGACGGGCCTGGCCGAGGGCGTCGACGCGTACCTCGACCACACCGAGGCCCGCACCCGCGCGGCGCTGGCGGAGCTGCCGGCGGGCCGGTTCGCGGCGTCGTACCCGATCGACGACGACGGCATCGACACCCTCACCCCGCACCACATCCGGGTCGCCCTCACCCTCCACCCGTCAGGGGGAGCCGGCGCGGGCGCGGTGGTGGACTTCGCGGGGACGGACCCGCAGGTGCCGGCCGCGATCAACGCGTCCGCCTCGCAGTCGCTCGCCGCCGCCGTCTTCGCGGTGCGCTGCTTCCTGGACCCGGCCATCCCCATGAACGACGGCTGCCTGCGCGCCGTCGACGTGCGGTTGCCGCCCGGCTCGCTGCTCGACGCCCGCGCCCCGTACCCGTGCGGCGGCCGGTACGTGCCCATCTACGCCGCCATGGAGGCCGTCTTCCAGGCGCTTTCCGACGCGGTGCCGGAGCGGGCGATCGCGGCGAGCGGGATCCTGCAGCCGTTCTCGATCGCGGCCGTGGGGGCGCCGTACTGGATCCACCTGGCCTACGACTTCGGCGGGGTCGGCGCGCGGCGGGGGCTCGACGGGCCGGACGCGACGGGCGTGCACTTCGGGATCGGCCGCAACTCGGTGCCCCAGGTGGAGCCGGTGGAGAGCCGCTGCCCGCTGGTGGTGGAGTCGATCGAGACCATCCCCGACTCGGGCGGGCCCGGCCGGTTCAGGGGCGGGCTGGGGTCGCGCACGGTGTACCGGTTCCTGGCGGACTGCCACGTGACGACCCGCGGCGACCGGCTCCGCCTCGCCCCGCCGGGCCGGGACGGCGGGCTGCCGGGGCGCGTCGGGGGCTTCTACAAGCGCCACCTGGACGGGACGCTGGAGCGGCTGGCGTCGAAGGTGAACAACGTCCGGTTCGGCGCCGGGGAGGCGTTCGTGGTGGAGACGACGGGGGGCGGCGGGATCGGCCCGCCGCTGGAGCGGGAGCTCACGGCCGTGGAGGAGGACCTGAGGGCGGGCCGCGTGTCCTTGGGCGGCGCCGCCGAGGACTACGGCGTGCTTGTCGCCCCTGACGGCACGCTCAGCCGCGGCGACTGAGCAGGTCCGCCGGGTCGAAGCTGACGGGGAACGGGGCGTGCAGCTCGGCGACGGTGCCCGCCTTGTGCGCCACCGGCGGCCCGTACGTCCTGCCGTCCAGCTCGTGGACGTAGACGGTGGGGCCGTCGTTCATCTCGACGCGCCAATAGACGGGGATGCCCGCCGCGGCGTAGGCCTCCCCCTTGAGCACCCCGTTGTTCGGACTGATCAAGTCCACGGCGAGCCGGACTTCGCGCGGGGAGAACGTCACGGAGGCCGTTTCCGTCGCGTCCGCGGACACGACAGCTACGTCCAGGATCCTGAGATCCGAAGAGCTCATGGCGGTTTCCGTCGTCCGGGAACTGCAGCACGTCGTCGACGGCGAGGGGCGGCACGCCTGGAAGGATCATGCGCCCGGCACTCGCTTCGGTCGTCGCAATCTCCGTCATACGCTCAGTGTCGCGAATCAGCGACGGGTCGGATGCTCCTTCGCCGAATCCCACGACTCTCCGTCATGCGGCCGCCACGCTTCGGCGCCCGTCCGGACCGCCTGGTGGACGGCGCGGGCGAGGCGGGCGCCCCAGGTGGAGCGGGGGCCGCCGAAGGGCTCCGCCGGGCCCTCCTCCCGTACGGCGACGCACACCGCGTCCGAGGCCGTGCCCGTGCCCGCGAAGCCCGCCTCCACGAGGGCCTGCGTCTTCGCCTCCGTCACCGTCATGACGGCGTTGACCAGGGCCGCGTCCGTCATGGCCACCGGTAACGCGGCCACGATGTTGATCGTCCCGACCGGCGGGCGCGTGAGCATCGGGGCCAGCTCGGGGTCCGCGGCGCCCTCCGGGGCGGCGGCCCAGGTGGGGACGCGCAGCCCGACCGTGGCCACCGCCAGGACCCCGCCGTCCGAGGCCGTGACGCGGCGGTCGACCGAGGCGGCCGTCATCATGCCCACCCCGGGCCCGGGGGGCGCGAGCGCGGCCAGGTGGCCGGCCGGGTCCATGCCGGAGTAGCCCGCCACCACCTGGGCGTTCAGCACCCAGGAGCGCGGGCCGATGCCCCCGCCGAGCACCGCCGAGGAGATCATCCGCCAGCCCGGCCCGAACTCCCACAGCAGCGTCCCCAGCCGCGCCCCGTCCTCGTCACGGTAGGTGAGGTTCACGTCGCCTCCCGGCCTCCTCGGACGAGGTGGACGACGGGCCGCCCGCCGGGGCCCGGCCGGATCTGCACGGTCGCGCCGAAGTGCCGGCCGACGAGGTCCTCGGTGAGCACCTCGGCCGGCCCGCCGGCCGCCGCGACC
The DNA here is from genome assembly GCF_031570565.1 of Nonomuraea sp. 3-1Str. Taxonomy (NCBI): domain Bacteria; kingdom Bacillati; phylum Actinomycetota; class Actinomycetes; order Streptosporangiales; family Streptosporangiaceae; genus Nonomuraea; species Nonomuraea sp. 3-1Str. The sequence goes on along the minus strand of NZ_JALHBK010000035.1, from coordinate 69,474 downwards.
CGGCCGCCGGCGAGCAGGAGCAGGGTGTCGGCGTACTGCCCGGCGAGGGTCAGGTCGTGCAGCGTGGTGACGACGGTGAGACCGTCGGCGAGCCGGAGCCGGTCCACCAGCTCCAGCACCTGCTGCTGGTGGCCGAGGTCGAGCGCGGTGGTGGGCTCGTCGAGCAGGAGGACGGGCGCCTCCTGGGCGAGCGCGCGGGCCAGCACGACGCGCTGCCGCTCGCCGCCCGACAGCTCGCCGGCGCGACGGCCGGCGAAGTCGGCCAGGTCCAGCCGGTCGAGCACCGACGCGGTGACCTCCCTGTCGTGGCGGCTCTCGCGGCCCAGATACGGGATGTACGGGGTGCGGCCCAGCAGGGCGTAGTCGAACACGGTCATGTCGGGCGGCAGCGCGGGGGTCTGGGGGGCGTAGGCCACGAGACGGGCCCGGTCCCGGGGGCGGAGGGCGCGCGACGGCCTGCCGCCGAGCGTGATCTCGCCCTCGTGCGGCAGCAGGCCCATGACGGCCTTGAGCAGGGTGGACTTGCCGGCCCCGTTCGGGCCGACGACGGCCAGCCACTCGCCCGGCCGTACGGACAGGTCCACGTGGTCGAGGACCGGCCGGCCGCCGAGCCGCACCGACACCCCGGCCGTGCCGATCACCGTCCCCGTCGCCGGGCCTGTCTCCGGGCCTGTCTCCGTCCCTGTCGCCGGGACGGGCGCCGGGCCGGTGGCAGGGGCGGGCTCCATGCGGGTCATGTGGCGGCCCGCCGGGTCAGGCGCAGCACGCCGACGAAGAACGGCGCGCCCACGAACATCGTGACCACCCCGATGGGCAGCTCGGCCGGGGCGATGACGGTGCGCGCGACCACGTCGGCGAGCACGAGGAACGCGGCGCCGCCCAGCAGCGACAGGGGCAGCACGATCCGGTAGGAGCCGCCCGCGAGCCGCCGGGCCACGTGCGGGATGACGATCCCGACGAACCCGATCAGCCCGCTCACCGCGACGGCCGCCGCCGTGGCCAGGGACGCGGCCAGCAGCACCGCGAGCCGTACCCGCCCGGCCCGCACCCCGAGGCTGGTCGCCTCCTCGTCGCCGACGGACAGCACGTCGAGCATCCGCCCGTGCAGGAGCAGCAGGACGGAGGAGACGGCGGCGTACGGCAGGACGAGGCGGACCTGCTCCCACCCGCCGCCCACGTCGCCCATGATCCAGGAGTAGATCCGCTGGAGCTCCTCGACCTTGAACTGCTGGACGAACGTCTGGATCGCGGTCAGGAACGACGTGACCGCCACCCCGGCCAGCACGAGCGTCGCGGTGCCGCCGGAGCGCCCGGCGGTGTTGCCCAGCGCGTACGCGAGGACCACGCCGCCGACGGCCCCGGCGAAGGCCGCCACCGGCACGGCGCCGGCGCCGGTGGGGAACAGCACGATCACGACCGTCGCCGTCAGCCCGGCGCCGGCGGCGGCGCCGAGCAGGTACGGGTCGGCCAGCGGGTTGCGGAAGACGCCCTGGTAGCCGGCGCCGGCCACGGCCAGCAGCCCGCCCACGATGCCCGCCAGCAGGACGCGGGGCAGCCGGATCTCGTACAGCAGGCCCTGCTCGACGGGGGCGAGGCCGGAGTCGACGTGGACCAGCGGCAGCCAGTCGAGCGCCTGGAGCGCCACCTGTCCGGGCGAGATGTCGGCGGCCCCGCCGAGCAGCCCGGCGATCATGGATGCGGCCAGCACCGCCGCCGCCCCGGCCAGCCACAGCGGTCTGGCCCGGGACGGGGCGGCGGGGCCGGGTGGCCGCGGCCGGGCGGCGGGCGGGCGGGGCGGCGCTGGCCGGGACACTACGAGCCGGCCGCCTTGGACACCGCGGCGCCGATCGTCTCGGCGAGGTCCACGATGCGCGGTCCCCACCGGGAGGCCACGTCGTCGTCGAGCGGGACGACCTGGTCGTTCTTGATGGCCGACAGGTTCTTCCAGCCGGGCCTCTTGGCCAGGGCGTCCTTGCTCTGCCCGCAGCACTTCACGTCCGCCAGGAAGATCAGGTCCGGGTCGGCCTGGGCGACGAACTCCTTCGACAGCTTGGGGTAGCCGCCGGCCGCGCCGGGCGCCTTGTCGGCGATGTTGACCAGGCCGAACAGGCCGTAGATCTGGCCGATGAACGTGCTGGACGTCGCCGCGTAGGGCGTCTGGTCGAGCTCGTGGTAGTAGGTGAGCTTGTGGTCCTTGGGGGCGTTCGCGGCGAGCTTGTCCAGCGACGCCTTGATCCCGGTGACCACCTCGTCGGCCTTCTCCTGGTTGCCGGTGGCGGCGCCGAGGTCGGCGATCTCGTCGTACGCCTCGTCCAGCTTGGTGGCGGCGGGCTCCAGCAGGACGGGGACGTTCAGCTTGCCCAGCTCGGAGACGACCTTGTCGATGTCGTTGGAGACGATGACGAGGTCGGGCTTCTGCGCGGCGATCGCCTCGACGTTCGGCTTGAACCCGGACAGAGCGGTGCGGGGCGCCTGCGCCGGGAAGTCGGACTGGTCGTCGACCGCGATCACCTGCGGGCCCGCGCCGATGGCGTACAGGGTCTCGGTGTGCGCGGCGGAGAGCGAGACGATGCGCTCGGGCCTCTTGGCGAGGGTGACCTTGCCGTTGGCCGCTTCCACCGTGACCGGGAAGGAGGCGGCCGTGGTGGTCCCCATGGTGGGGGGCGCCTGGGTAGGAGGCGTGGACGAGGGGGCGTTGGGGGCGGTCTGGCCGCAGGCGGCCAGGACGAGCGTTCCCAGCAGCGCGCCCGCGAAGGCCGTGCGTACGGGCCTCACGAGTAGTCCTTTCACACTGTCGGAACCGAGAGACCCGCGATGTGCGACGGATCACCCTTTTCCACGAGGGTTGATGACGTCAGCGCAGAGGCAGGCGACCTGGCTATGACAGTTGCGGGACAGCGCCGGACTCGCACCGGACTTCGCTGCAACACTGCGCGTCGGACAAACGCTATCAATGCTCCGGATGAAGCCGAAGTCAAGGGGCGGGTAGTTGCGCCTCCGCCTCGGCGATGATCCGCTGGAGCCGCAGGCCGCGGGCGGCGTCGAGCGGGTGGCCGCCGCCCCGCCGCACGGTCCGGGCGAACTCCTCGGCGACGACGGCCAGGGCGTCGCCGTCGTCCGGCACCAGGACCGCGCTGCCCCGGCGGCCGTAGACGGCGACGGAGGAGGGCGGGGTGTCGCCGGGGGCGGCCATGCACAGCGACGCCTCGCTGACGGCGCCGCCCTCGTGCTCCAGCAGCAGGCCGGTCCAGCGGAGCGGGTCCCCGTGGGCGCGCACGCCGGTGACGGGGCCGAGCGCGGCGTCGAGCAGGTCGACCATGTGCGGGCCCACGTCGAGCAGCGCCCCGCGCTCCAGCCGCCAGGGGGTCGCGAACGGGTGGTCGCCGAGCAGGGCGCCGGAGATGTTCGCGGCGTGCCCGCCGAACGGCTCGATCTCGGCGCAGCGGGCCAGGAACTCCCGGGTACGGGCGGCGTAGCGCAGGGTCAGCACCATCTGGGAGGCCACGCCGGTCTCGGCGATGGCGGCGGCCAGCCGCTCGGCGGCGTCGAGGGAGTCGGCGAGCGGCTTCTCCAGCAGCAGCGCCTTGCCCGCCTTGGCGGCCCTGATCCCCAGCTCGGCCTGTACGGCGGGCGGCACGCAGAACGCCACGGCCTCGCAGGCGTCGAACAGCTCCTCGACCCGCTCGAACACGGGCGCGCCGAGCCGCGCGGCGGCCTCCGGGCGGCGGGCCCAGACGCCCGCCAGCCGGGTGTGCGGGCCGCGGGCCAGCATGGGGGCGTGCGCCTGCTCCGCCCAGGGCCCGGCCCCGATGAGTCCCACCGCCACCGGCTCCATAAATCCTCCCAAGGTCGCCTATTTCACGACCCTATGGGATATTTCGCGTCTTCATGGGGCGCCGCCCAGCCGCCACTGGTGGACGGCGTGCTCCGGCCGGTGGGCCAGGGTCCCGCAGTCGATCACGACCGTCTGGCCCGTGACGCACCGCGCCTCGTCCGAGGCGAGGAACGCCACCAGGTCCGCCACGTCCCCCGGCGTGCAGGCCCACGGCAGCAGCCGCTCCGCCGCCTTGTCGGCCATCCGGTCCGGGCCGAGGGCGAGCCGGGCGGCGTCCGTGAGCACCAGCGCCGGGGCGACCGCGTTGCAGCGGATGCCGCGCGGCCCGTACGTCGTGGCCACGTAGCGGACGAAGCCGTTCAGCGCCGCCTTCGACGTCCCGTACGCGGCGTGGTCCAGGTCGCCCGTCAGCCCCGACACCGACGAGGTGAGGACGAAGGCGCCCCCGTCGGCCATGCGCGGCCCGGCGTGCTTGACCAGCAGCATCGGGCCGCGCAGGTTCACCGCCATGGTCCGGTCCCACACGTCCGCGTCGAGGGTCTCCAGGTGCTGGTCGCGGCCGTACACGTCCCGGCCGAGCGCCGCCGCGTTGGAGTGGACGACGTCCAGCCGCCCGTACGAGGCGAGCAGCTCGGCCAGGGCGGCGGCGACCTGCTCCTCGTCCGACACGTCGCAGGTCAGGGCCGTGGCTGTGCCGCCACCGCTCCGGATGGCGGCGGCCAGGCGCGCGGCGCACGCCGCGCCGATGCCGGAGCCCGCGCCGGTCACCAACGCCACCCGCCCGTCGAAGCGCCCGCCGGGCCCGCGCGGCCCGTCGAGGGGCCGGCCCGCCGTCACCACTCCACCAGCAGCGACGGCAGCCCGCGCCCGACGATGGAGCGGCGGTAGGCGATCTCCTGACCGGCGGCGAGCCGAAGCCCCGGCAGGCGCCGTCCGAGCACCTCCAGCGCCGTGCGGAGCTGGAGCCGGCCGAGCGCGGCCCCGACGCAGAAGTGGATCCCGTACCCGAACACCATGTGCGCGTCCGCGTTGGGCCGGTCGATCACGAACCGCTCCGGGTCGGCGAACACCGTCTCGTCGTGGGCCGCCGAATCGGTCGACAGCAGCACCAGCGACCCGGCCGGGATCGTCTCCCCGTGCAGGACGACGTCGGTCGTGGCGTACCGGAACGAACCGAGGGAGGCGCCGTCGATCCGCATGCACTCCTCGGCCGCGTTCTGGATCAGGGCGGGCCGGACCGGCCACGCCTTCTCGCGCAGCAGCCGCAGGACGGAGTTGCCGAGCTGGTTGGGGACGGTGTCGTTGCCGCCGAGCAGGATCGTGGAGATCAGCTCCACCACCTCGCGGTGGGTCAGCTCGGTGCCGATGAGCGAGGTCATCAGCGAGGTGAAGTCGTCGCGCGGCTGCCCGGCGCGGGCGGCGACCAGGCGGTCCACGTAGCCGAGGTAGGTGAGGAAGCTGTCGGCCAGTTCGAGCTGCCGCTCCGGCGGCTGCGGCGACAGGAAGAGCTGGAACCAGTCCTTCACGTGCGCCTGCACGAACGCCTCGTCCGCCTCGGGCACGCCGATGAAGCGGGCGGTCAGCTTGATCGACGGCTCGTGCGCGAGGTCGGTCACGAAGTCGGCGCGGCCCCGGGGCTCGATCCGGTCGACCAGCTCCTCGTTCAGCCGCCGGAACGTCTCCTCCATCGCCGACACGGCGCGCGGCGTGAACGCCCGCGACACCGATCGGCGCAACCGGGTGTGGTCGGGCGGGTCGACGTTGGCCACGAAGCTCGACAGGAACGAGCCGTGCTCGCCCAGCTTCTCGCGGGTCTCCCGGGTGAGGCTGCGGGAGATCGTGAGCGAGCCCTTGGAGGAGAAGCGCCGCGGGTCGCCGTACGCGGCGCGCACGTCGGCGTGGCGGGTGAGCACGTACGCGCCGAGGTGCCCGCTGTGGAACACCGGCCGCTCCCGGCGCAGGCTGGCCAGGAACGCGTACGGCGAGGCGACGTGCCAGTCCGAGGCGACGTCGAAGTCCTCGATCATCCGAAGATCCTCCGCGGGTTGTCGACGAGCATCTGGTGGATCTGCTCCTCGGTGACGCCGCGCCTGCGCAGCTCGGGCAGGACGTCACGGGAGACGTGCAGCAGGTGGTAGTCGGGGTGGCGCCGGCGTACGACCTCGGCGTCGAAGCGGTCGTTGAAGCAGTACGAGTCGTGGCCGAGCACCATGCGGCCCGCGTGCCCCCGCCCGCACAGGGCGGCCACGACCGCGACGCGGTCCGCGAACGGGCTGATGGTGCCGATGCCGAAGCGGTCCATGCCGATGAAGGAGCCGTTCGCGACCAGCTCCTCAAGGTAGGCCACGTCGGTGGAGTCGCCCGCGTGGCCGATGACGACCCGGCCGAGGTCCACGCCGAGCGAGGCGAGCAGCCGCTGCTGCTCCAGGCCGCCCCGGCTCGGGCTGTGGGAGTGCGTGGTGATGGGCGCGCCCGTCTCCAGGTGCGCCTCGGCCACCGCGCGGAAGACCCGCTCGCAGCCCTTGGTCATGCCCGGCTGATCGGTGGCGCACTTGAGGATCGCGGCCTTCACCCCGGTACGCCCGATGCCTTCGGTGAGGTCGCGGACGAAGAACTCCGCCAGCCGGTCGGGCCCGCCGAACAGCGTGCCGGGGCCGCGGTTGCCGAAGTACGGCGGCAGCGCGTCGTAGGTGTAGAGGCCGGTGGCGGCCACGATGTTCACCCGGGTCAGCTCGGCGACCCGCTGGACGGCCGGGACGTGCCGGCCGAGCCCGACCACGGTGAGGTCCACGATCGTGTCGATGCCCTCGGCCCCGGCGGCGTCCAGCTTGGCCGCGGCCTCCCGGGCGCGCGTCTCCAGGTCCCAGCCCTCGGGGATGTCCGGCCAGTTCCAGAGGATCTCGGGGCTGAGCCCGAAGACGTGCTCGTGCATGAGCGTCGCCCCGAGATTGGCGACGGGTCCTCTCACGGTCTCGGGCACGGGAACCTCGGATGGTCGAACGGCCGGTTGACCTCCAGGCCGAGCCCGTCGGTCTGCCGGTACGGCGTGCCGGTGTAGAGGGCGTCGGCGTCGAAGTACGTGACCGTGAACGACAGCCGGGCCCTCTCGCGCCGGTTGGCGGGCGCCCCGTGCACGGTCAGGGCGTGGTGGACGGTGGCGTCCCCCGCCTGGAGGTCGAGCGGGGGCGACAGCTCCAGGTCCTTCAGCCACGGGTGCTGGGTGAGCTGGTCGTCGCCGGTCCGGGTGAAGCTGCGGCCGAGCACGCCGTGCCGGTGGGAGCCGGCGTAGAAGCGCAGCGAACCCATGTCGGCGGGCACGTCGGCCAGGGCGAGCCAGACGGTGAGCATGGCCGAGCGGTCCATCGGCATCCACGGGAAGTCCTGGTGGAACTCGGTCGCGCCGTGCTCCCCCGGCTCCTTGACGAGCAGGTTGGTCACCTGGACGCGGACGTCGCGCACCCCGTGGAGCAGGCGGGTGGCGTTGCGGCCCATCACCGGGGCGAGGGCGAGCGCGCGGAACGCCTCGTCGCTCTCGGCGATGTCGCGTGACTGGCCGAACGCCTGGTCGACCAGCGTGGCGTGCTCCCTCCGGCGGGCCTCCAGGTAGCCGGCCGCCCGCTCGCGCAGGGCCGCCACGGTGTCCGGGGGCACCAGCCGGGGGAGCCGGACCCAGCCGTGCCGGTGGAAGAACCTCACCTCGTCGTCCGTCGCTTGGCGCACCGGGATGTCCATGCGGCCAGTCTCGCACCAGAAGCAAGCGCTTGGTAAGTAGCCGGAGGCGATTCCCGGGCGCGCGGCGTACACTCCTGCACCAAGCGCTTGGTACGAGAGGGGAGGCCCACCGTGCGGCGATTCAGGTTCGGTGCCGTGATACGGCAGGCCGGGTCCGGCAAGGAGTGGGCCGAGAAGGCCAGGCGGCTGGAGGGCTCGGGGTTCGACGTGCTCCTGGTGCCCGACCACCTGCTCGGCCCCCGCTTCGCCCCCGTGGCCGCCCTGACCGCGGCGGCATGCGCGACGAGCCGGCTGCGCGTGGGGACGCTGGTCCTCGCCAACGACTTCCGGCACCCTGCCGTGCTGGCCAAGGAGACGGCGACGCTGGACCTGCTGTCGGACGGCCGGCTGGAGGTCGGGCTCGGCACCGGCTGGATGGCCGGCGACTACGCCTCGGCCGGGATGGCGCTGGAGCCGCCCGGGGTCCGGGTGGAGCGGCTGGCCGAGGCGCTGGCCGTACTGAAGGGGCTGTGGGGCGAGGGTCCGTTCTCCTTCGACGGCGCCCACTACCGCGTCCGGGACCTCGACCAGTGGCCCAAGCCGGTCAGCCGCCCGCACCCGCCGTTGCTGCTCGGCGCGGGCGGGCGGCGGATGCTGCGGCTCGCGGCCCGCGAGGCGGACGTCGTCCACCTGACGACGCGGGTGCGCGGCGACGGCAGCGGGCCCGACGAGCGCGACGGGGGCCCGGAGGCGTACCTCGCCAAGCTGCGGACCGTGCGGGAGGCGGCGGGCGAGCGCTACGACCGGCTGGAGCTGGGGACCAGCGTGCTCCAGGCCGGCGAGCGCAGGGCGGAGGAGGCGTGGAGCGCCGCCGACAGCTCGCGACTGGAGGGGACGCCGCAGGTGCTGCTGGGGACGCGGCGCGACATCGCCGACCGGCTCCGCCACTGGCGCGACGAGCACGACCTGTCCTACTTCGTCGTCCACCACGAGCGCGACCTCGGCGTCCTCACCCCCGTCGCGGAGGAGCTCGCCGGGACGTGAGCGCGTCCGGCACGTCCCCGCCCCGTGACGACCGGCTCGCCGGGACGTGAGCGCCGCGGACCGCCGCGTCACACCGTGAGGACGACCTTGCCCATCGTGCGCCGCTCCTCCAGGGCGCGGTGGGCGGCGGCCGCCTCCCGCAGCGGGAACTCCTGGACGGCCGGCTCCAGCCGCCCCGCGGCCGCCTCCGCGAGCGCCGACTCCACGAGGTCGCCGAGGCCGCCCGGCCGGGACAGCAGGTGGCCGATCCCGTCGTGGGAGGTGACGCCGCGGGCCGCCAGCTCCTCCTCCGCCGGCCGGAACCACTCCCCCGCCGCCTGCCCGTACACCACGTGCCGCCCGCCCTTCGCGAGCAGGCCGAACGCCTCCTCGCCCAGCCGCCCGCCCACGCCGTCGAACACGACCGTCACTTCGCCGGCCCGCTCCCGTACGACGTCGGCCCAGCCGGGCTCGCGGTAGTCCACCGCGAGCGCGGCGCCCAGCGCTGCGCCCCGCTCGGCCTTGGCCGGTCCGCCCGCCGCCCCCACGACCGCCGCCCCGGCCTGACGGGCGTGCCGCACGAGCAGCGTCCCCACGCCGCCCGCCGCCGCCATGACGAGCACCACGTCCGTCTCCGTCACCGGCGCCAGCTCCAGCAGGCCCATCGTGGTCGTGCCGGTCGTGACCATGGCCACCGCCGCCCCGTACGACACGTGCGCGGGGAGCCGCAGGAGCGAGGCCGCCTCCACCACCGCCAATGACGCGTAGCCGCCGGACTCCAGGTCGCCGGTCACCACGCGGGCGCCCAGCAGGGCCGGATCGACGCCCTCCCCCACCGCGTCGACCACGCCCGCCACCTCGCCACCGAGGACGACCGGCAGCGCCGGCGCGGGGTGCGGGCCGACCGGCACGCCGCGCCGCAGCAGGGTCTCGATGAAGTGCACGCCCGCGGCGCGCACCGCCACGCGCGCCTGGCCGGGGCCGGGCTCGGGGTCGGGCTGGGTGACGAGGCGGAGGTTCTCGGGGGGACCGTAGGCGGCAAGAGTGATCGCGTCCATGGCCCCAGACTGGTCCCTCAAGTGAAGTTGAGGTCAAGCGTGCCGGATGATGGGAGGCATGGATGAGATGTTGCTGCTCAGGCATGGTGAGACCGAGTGGAGCCGGACCGGCAGGCATACGGGGCGTACCGACGTGCCGCTGACGCCGAACGGCGAGGAGCAGGCGCGGGCGCTCGCCCCCCTGGTCAAGGAGTGCGTGTTCGACCTGGTGCTCACCTCGCCGGCGGGACGCGCCCGGCGCACCGCCGAGCTGGCCGGGCTCGGTTCGTACGAGGTGGACCCGGATCTGTGGGAGTGGGACTACGGCGGCTATGAGGGCGTGACCACGCCGACCATCCGCGAGACGCGGCCCGGCTGGTACCTGTGGCGTGACGGCGTGACACCGGGCGACGCGGAGCATCCCGGCGAGACGGTGGCCGAGGTGGGCGCGCGGGCCGACCGCGTGATCGCCCGGGCCCTGGCCGCGGAGGGCCGGGTGGCGCTGGTGGCCCACGGTCACATGCTGAGGGTGATCGCGGCCCGGTGGCTGCGGCTGCCGCCGGAGGACGGGCGGCTGTTCAAGCTGGAGACCGGAACCTACTCGCGGCTCGGCTTCGAGCACGGCGAGCCGGTCGTCGTCACCTGGAACGCTCCCGTCACCCCGGCCTGAGCCTTCGTCAGGGGGCCAGGCGGCTGCCGGGGAACGGGGCGAGGAGGGTCTCGCGCCACGGCCCGTCCAGGTGGTCGCGGGCCCTCTTGGCCCAGGTCAGCAGCCGGTCGTCGGGCTCCGCCTCGTCGTCGAGGCCGAGCGCGGCGTCGCGGGCGCGCTGCGTGCGCAGGTGGTCGTCCAGGGAGACGCCCCAGATCGTGACCGCCTCGGTGTCGCAGAACAGCACCTCGTACAGGCCGACCAGCTCGTGCCCGTGCTCGGCCATCAGGGGCGCCCGCTCGGTGCGCACCGCCTCCAGGTAGTCGAGCGCGGCGCCGGGCCGTACGCGGGCGCTCTCGAACAGGTAGAACTCGGCGCGCCCCACGCCGGCGAGCGACGGCGTGCCCGGCACGGCGCCGAGCGGGCGGGAGAAGGCGGAGAAGCGCAGGTCGTCGATGTCCGACAGGAAGAGGCGGTCGTCCACGCCGCGGTAGATGTTCATCATCTGCCGCCAGCCGCCGTCCCAGCCGCCGTGGCACTCCCACAGCGTGACGGCCTTGAACTGGGGGTGGCCGGTGATGCCGACCGCGTAGAAGGCGCCCGCGAGGTCGATGTCGCGGGACCTGATGGACGTCCCGGTGGTCAGGGTGGGGCGTTCGAGGGACTCGTCCTCGCGTTTGTAGCGGGTGAGCCAGGTGAGGTACTCCAGGGGCCGCCGGGAGTTCATGGGGCGGAAGTCGACCTCTTCGATCAGGTAGATGGCCCGGCGCACCACGCCTCCTCGACCTCACGTGACCAAGCGATTGCTCGGCTCAGGCGTGAGCGTAACACGGCCGGAGGAGACGCGGGCAGGGTCAGGAGAGCGACTGGGCGGGCTGCGGCCCCCTGCCCGTCAGCCACTCCAGCACCCGGCGGTGGCCGGACGCCGCGTCCTCGAAGTGGCCCCAGTGCCAGTAGCGGGGCTGGTCGCGGATGCCGGTCACCCACGTGCGGTAGGAGACGGTTCCGGACTCCGCCGGCGCCACGCCGTACGTGCGGATCACGACCTTGCCGCCCGGTGCGAAGAGCACGTCGTCGGCGATCGGATAGAGGGTCATCTGGTCGAGCATGGACCGCATCCTGTCCGGTCCGCGGGGCGGGACCGTTACGCCCCCGGCGCGCCGCCGTTAAGCGGGCGCGCCGGAGGTTAACACGCGGTTACGCCACCCCCATCAGAACGGTCCCGTCGGACCGGACACATCGGACCGGCCCCCTCAGACCGGCCCTCGGATCGCCCCCCTCAGACCAGGAGCCCGTCGAACTCCCCGTCCTTGACCCCGAGCACGAGGGCCCGGATCTCGTCACGGGTGTAGATCAGGGCCGGACCGTCGGGGAAACGCGAGTTGCGCACCGCGACGCCGCCGTCAGGAAGCTGGGCGAGCTCCACGCAGTTGCCCTGCGAGTTGCTGTAGCGGCTCTTACGCCAGGCGACCTGCTTCAGGTCGGTCGCGGGCATGCCGTTGTAGGTCTGCTTCATCTACATCTTTCTGAGAAGACCGCCGACGAGCTCGACGGTGCCCCCGGGCGTGGTGCTCTCCACGCATAACTGCTCCATGGCCGTGAGGTACGGGTCGATGTCCTCACGTTTGTCCAGGTATAGGGCACCCCAGAGCTGCTCGACATAGACAACGTCCGACAAATCGGACTCGGGAAACCGCAAGATGCTGAACGCGCCCCCTTCAGCGGCGTGCATGCCGTACCTGAAGGGCATCACCTGGAGGGTGATGTTGGGCAGTGCGGCGACTTCCAGCAGGTGCTGGAGCTGCTCGGCCATGACGTCCCGCCCGCCGATGGTCCGCTTGAGCGTCGCCTCGTCGATGACGGCCCACAGGCGCGGCCCGTCCTTCTGGGTGAAGCGCTCCTGCCGCTGCATGCGCAGATGCACGCGGCGTTCTATCTCCGCGGGGCCGGCATCGGGGTTGCCGAGCTGGAAGACCGCGCGCGCGTAGGCGGCCGTCTGCAGCAGGCCGGGCACGAACTGCACCTCATAGGTGCGGATCACGCTCGCGGCCTCCTCCAGCCCGACGTAGGTGGTGAACCACGAGGGCAGCACGGCCGAGTACTTGTGCCACCACCCGGGGGTGTTGGCCTCGCGGACCATCTCCAGCAGAGCACGGCGTTCGGCGTCGTCGACGACGCCGTACAGGGTGAGCAGGTCCTCGACATCACGTGTCTTGAATCCGACGCGACCGAGCTCCATCCGGCTGATCTTGGACTCGGACGCCCGGATGTGGAATCCGGCCTGGTCGCGGGTGAGCTCGCTGGCCTCGCGCAGGCGCCTGAGACTCGCCCCGAGCATGATGCGCCTGACGGTCGAACCAGAACCCGGCGGATCAATGGACACGCGCTGCTCCTTGGTCGTTTCCTTGACACCTAGTCTGTCACTTCACGGTCGAAAGATCATCAACCGCGGCCAAGATCCCCTTTCCCGCCGGTTTGACCATTTGAGGGAAACCGTAGCGCCTGCACGCACCCTCTGCACGTGCATTCGCCCTTGCACCTGCACGAGAGTTTGCCGCAGAATGATCTATGTGCAACCCACCCTGGCTTCCGGCCAATGGACCACGTTCGACTGGTGGCCCCCCGTCGGTTGGTGGCCCGAGGCGGCGCGCGATCTGCTGGCCCCCGGGCCGTCCGCGAGCGCCACGTTCGTCCTTCCCCCCACCCCCTCCTCCGTGCACGCGGCACGCGCCTTCGCCATGGGGGCGCTGAGCGGCTGGAAGCTGGAGGAGCTCACCGAGAACATGGAGCTGGTCGTCTCCGAGCTGGCGACCAACGCGCTCCGCCACGGCCTGCACGTCTCCGATCCCGGCTCCTGCCCGCCCGTGCACATGTCACTGGTACGCCGGGGGTCACTGGTCACCAGCGCGTTCACCGACCCGGCCTCCGAGGTGCCGGTGCTGCGCTATCCCGGCCCCCTCGACGCCGGCGGGCTGGGGCTGCACATCGTCGAATCCCTGAGCCTGCGCTGGGGCTGGTCGGCGCTCGCACCACAAGGGAAGATCGTCTGGGCAGTCCTCACCTGACCGGGGGTGATCTGCACTACCGTGGATGCTCATGGCTCACGGTGAGTCCCGCGCGCGACCCCTGAGAGTGCTGACCGATGGATGATCACCTGCTCGGCTGGCTGCGGACACTCGACGAAGACCGGCTCGGCCGCATTCTCTCCAACCGGCCCGACGCCATCGCCGCGCCCTGGCCGCGGCGGCTCGACACGCTCGCCCAGCGGCTGTCCAACGGCTTCGCCGTCATGGAGGCGCTGCGCGGCCTGCCGCTGCCCTGCCTGGAGCTCGCCCAGGCGTCCCTCGTGGTCCGCCATGCCACGCCGGAGCGGGTGGCGGAGTTCCTCGGCGTGCCGCTCGGGGAGCTGACTCCCTGGCTCGACCGGCTGCAGGACCACGCGCTGGCCTGGCCCGACGCCGAAGGCGCGATCCACCTGGCCGAGGCGGTCGCGCGCTGGTGGCCCACCCCGCTGGGCCTCGGCGAGCCCCTCGACCACTACCTCAACTCCTGGACGATCAGCCTCGACACCCTGCGCGCCCTGGCCCGCCGCCTCGGCCTGCCCTCGGGCGGCCACAAGCGCCGCGCGATCGCCCGGGTCAGCGAGGTGCTCGCCGACCCGGCGCACCTGGCGGCGCTGCTGCGCCACGCCCCCGAGGGCACGCGCGAGCTGCTGGACGAGTTCGCCTGGAGCGGCCCCGTCCGCGACGTGGACGGCGGCAGGTTCGTCACGCCCGGCACCCCCGAGAAGTGGAGCGCCGACCACGGCCTGCTCTACCGGCCGAGCTGGCACGTCGCCGAGATGCCGCGCGAGGTGGCGCTGTGCCTGCGCGGCCCCGGCCATCGTCCGCCGTTCACACCCGAGCCGCCCGAGGTGGCCACGATCCCCATCGACCCCGAAGAGGTCGACCACCTGATGACGCTGGCCGCGCCGCACGTGGTGGAGCGGTGCGCGGCCCTGCTCGACAACATCTCCAAGACGCCGCTGCCGCTGCTCAAGACCGGCGGCGTGGGCGTGCGGGAGGTGCGGCGCGTGGCCAAGGAGACCGGCTGCGACGAGGACGAGACCCGGCTGCTGCTGGAGATCTGCGCGGTGGCCCGGCTGCTGGCCTGGGACGAGCAGGCGGGCGGCATGGTGCCGACCGAGCGGTTCGACCGGTGGCGGCTCGACGAGGGCGCGGCGCGGCTGCGGGTGCTGCTGTCGGCGTGGTGGCGGATGGAGCGCTCGTCGCTGCGCCGCCTCGACGGCAGGTACGGCACCCTGCTCGGCGACGACCGGTCCGGCCCGGCCGTGGCCCGCATCCGCCGGGCGGTGCTGCCCGTGCTGGCCCACCTGCCGTCGGGCACCGCCTTCGCCGACCGCGCCGGCCTGATCGCCAACGTGCACTGGCACGCTCCGCTGCTCGACCGGGAGATGCTCGGCGAGTGCGCCTCGGCGGCGCTGGAGGAGGCGCGGCTGCTCGGCCTGATCGCCAACGACTCGCTCACCGACCTCGGCCGGGCCCTGGCCGGGCTGGCCGCGCGCGCGGGCGACGAGAACGACGAGGCCGTCCCCCTCGTCGAGCACGACCCGATGCTGGTGGAGGCGTCCACCCGGGCGCTGGCCAGCGTGCGCAGGAGCGCCTTGTTCGGCCCCGACCTGACCGCGGTGGTCACCGGGCCGCCCGCGGCCGAGCTGGCCGCGCTGCTCGACCGGGTGGCCGAGCGGGAGTCGCGGGGGTCGGCCTCGGTGTGGCGGTTCACGCCCGAGAGCGTGCGCGGCGCGCTCGACCACGGCCACGACGCCGACGAGCTGCTGGACGAGCTGGCCGCCGTCGGCACCGTGCCGCAGCCGCTCGACTACCTCGTGCGCGACGTGGCCCGCCGCCACGGCGAGGTGACCGTGACCACGGTCGGCTGCGTGGTGCAGGCGTCCGACCCGGCGCTGCTCGCCGAGATCGCCGCCAACCGGCGGCTGACCCGCCTCGGGCTGCGCCTGCTGGCCCCCACGGTGCTGGTCGGCTCGGCCGACGCCGAACGCACGCTCGCCGTGCTGCGCGACAACGGCTACGCCCCGGTGCCCGTCGCCGACACCGGCGAGATCACCATCCGGCGGGTCCGGCCCGAGGAGCCGCCGGCGGGCGGCAAGCTGGTCCTGCTGCCCGGCGGCCAGGTGGCCGAGCTGCCCGAGCGGCCCGTCCCGTCCGGCGCCGCCGCGCTGGCCGGGCCCGACGGCCTCGCGCACATCGTCGCCGACCCCACACCCGACCCGTACGAGCACGCGCGCCGGCTGGTCGCGGCCGGCCAGAGCGCGCAGCCGGCCGGCCGCACCTGGGCCGTCATCGGGCGGATGGCGAGCCGGCTGCCCACCGCGCAGCAGTCGCTGCTCGGGTTCGTGGTGGACCGCGGGGTGCGGGCCGGCATCACGCTGACCGGCGGGCTGACCGCCACCATCAGCCACGGCGAGCTCAAGGGCGCCGCGCTCGACGCCTGGTGCGAGGAGGCCGGCGACTACCTCGAGTTCCCGCTGGCGGAGATCGTCGAGGTCAGGGCAGCTTACTAGCCTTCTTCAGGTCGGCCACGAGCCCCTCGACGAAGGCCGCGTAGCCCTGGTAGCTGAAGGGCGTCTCGGCCCGCCACGGGTAGAGCTGCCCGGCCTTGACCGCCGGGAGCTTGGCGAAGGTCGGCTTCCTCATCATCTCGGCGGGCTGGAGCGCCTGGCTGCGGGTGTCGTACAGGATGACGTCGGCGTCGTAGGTGTCGGCGTTCTCCCAGCTCAGCGTCTGGAAGAAGCCGCCCTCGTCCACCTTGGACGGGGTCACGACGTTCAGGCCGTTGCGGGTCAGGTGGACGATGTCGGGGTACTCCGGCGGGTTGACGATCCACAGCGCGTCGGCGCCGCCCGACAGCATGAGGATCTTCAGGTCCTTGAACGCGGCCAGCTCCTTCGTGGCGGCCTCCAGCCGGGCCTTGGCCTCGGGGACGCCCTGCATGCCGGCGCCGAGGGAGGTGGCCAGCTCCTCGTAGCGGCCGATCACGTCGGTGGCGCTCGCGCCGGTGAGCATGATGCCGGCCGTGGGGGCGACCTGCTCGATGGTGTCCTTGGACTTCTCCGGGACGTACCAGAGGGTGTCCTTCTCGTACATGTTGCTGACCAGCAGGTCGGGCTGGAGCGAGATGTACTTCTCGACGTTGAACTCGTCCCACACGTTGCCCAGGCCCTCGACCTTGGTGATGTCGACGTTGCCGACCTGCGGGTCCCTGCTGCCGTCCTTGAGCTTGTGCGGGCCGAACACCGCCACCGGCCGCACCCCGAAGTCCCACAGCGCGGCGGCCGAGCCGACCTGGGCCACGATGCGCGCCGGGCGCCGCGGTCGCTCCAGCTTGCGGCCGCGGTCGTCGGTGAACGTCCAGGGCCCTCCGGCGGACCCGCTCGGTACGGCGGAACCGCTCGGCGCCGCGGTCCCCGTTCCGGTGCCGGACCCGCACGCCGCCAGGGTCAGCGTCGCCGCCAGGCCCGCGGCCGCCACGAGGAAGCCCCTGCGGGCCAGTACCGGTTCGGACATTTCCCACTCCTAAGGTTAGGCTTGCCTTCATCGTGCGTGATGAGATTAGCCTTACCTAAGTTTGACCGCCAGGAGAGGGGGGTGGGTGCGCCCGGCCCATCAGATCGAATCGCCGCCCGCGATGCCCGGCCGGCCGGCGGAGAGCCCTCCGACGGGGGCGACGGGGCGCGGCCGGACGGCGGTCCTGACCGCCGGCCTGGTGGCCGCCCTCGGCGTGCTGGTGCTCGTCGCGCTGGCCAGCGTGGCGCTGGGCGCCCGCTCCGTGCCGCTGTCCACGGTGATCGACGCCTTCCTCGCCCCCGGCGCCTCCAGCGACCACACCGTGATCCGCGAGCTGCGGGTGCCGCGCGCGCTGCTCGGCATCGGCGTGGGCGCGGCGCTCGGCCTGGCCGGCGCGATCATGCAGAGCCTCACCCGCAACCCGCTGGCCGACCCCGGCTTGCTCGGCGTCAACCAGGGCGCCGCCCTGGGCGTCACCGTGGCGCTCGCCCTGCTCGGGCTCTCGGACCCGGCCGTGTACGTGTGGTTCGCCTTCGGGGGCGCGGCGGTGGCCTCCGTCCTCGTCTACGCGCTGGGCTCGGCGGGCCGCTCCGGCTCCGCCCCGGTGCGGCTCGCGCTGGCGGGCGTCGCCGTGGGCATGGCGCTCACCGCCGCGTGCTCGGCGCTCCTGCGGATCGACGCCAAGACGTTCGACCGGATGCGGTTCTGGCTGACCGGGTCGCTGGCCGGTCAGGACGCGGCCACGCTGGTGCGCCTGGCGCCGTTCATGGTCGCGGGCATCGTCATCGGGCTGCTGCTGGCCCGGCCGCTCAACCTGCTGTCGCTCGGCGACGACACCGGCCGGGCCCTCGGCGTGGCCGTGGGCCGGACCCGCCTGCTCGCGGGCGTGGCCGTGACCCTGCTGTGCGGGTCGGCGACCGCGGCGGCCGGGCCCCTGTGGTTCGTGGGCCTCGCGGTGCCGCACGCCGTGCGCGCGGTGGTGGGCGGGGACCAGCGGTGGGTGCTGCCGTACACGGTGCTCACCGCTCCGGCGCTGCTGCTGGCGGCCGACGTGGTCGGACGGCTCATCGCGCGGCCCGGAGAGGTGCAGGTCGGCATCATGTGCGCGCTGCTGGGCGCCCCGGTCTTCATCCTGATGGCCCGGCGCAGGCGGCTCGCCGCCCTGTGACGCCCCCATGACTCTCCCCCCGTCCCGCGCTGGAGCTCTTTCGTGACCCTCTCCCCCTCCCCTGCCCGCCCCCGGCGGGTGGCGCGTCTCGGGTCCTGGTCGGTACGGCCGGCGCCCCGGGCGCTGTCGGCCTGCCTCGGGCTCGTCGTCGCCGGGTTCGTCGTGGCCGTGCTGGCCATCTCCACCGGCGAGTTCACCGTGCCCGTGCCCGACGTGCTGAAGGCGGTGTTCGGGCAGGGCACGCCCGTCGCCGAGCTCATCGTGTCCAAGCTGCGCGCCCCCAGGGTCGTCACCGGCCTGCTGGTCGGCGCGGCCTTCGGGATGAGCGGCGCGATCTTCCAGAGCCTCACCCGCAACCCGCTCGGCAGCCCCGACTTCATCGGCTTCACCGCCGGCGCCTCTACGGGCGGCATCCTCGCCGTCGTCGCCGGCGGCACCGCGCTGCACATCGCGGGCGGCTCGCTGGCGGGCTGCGTGGTGACGGCCGCCCTGGTGTACGGGCTGGCGTTCCGGCGCGGGGTGCAGGGCTACCGGCTCGTGCTCGTCGGCATCGGCGCGAACGCGCTGCTCGTCTCCGTCAACTCGTACCTGCTGACCCGCGCCAACATCAACGACGCCGCCACCGCCGGCGCCTGGCTCACCGGCAGCCTCGGCGGGCGCGGCTGGGAGCACGCGATCCCGGTCGGCGCGGCGGTGGCCGTCCTGCTGCCGGTCTGCGCGTACGTGTCCCGGCCGATGCGGATGATGGAGATGGGCGACGACGCGGCCCGCTCGATGGGGATCAGGGTGGAGACCGTGCGGGCGGCGGCCGTCGTCGCCGGGGTGCTGCTGTGCGGTGTGGCCACGGCCGCCGCCGGGCCGGTCGTCTTCGTGGCCCTCGCCGCGCCGCAGCTCGCCCGGCGGCTGACCCGCTCCTCCGGCGTCACCATGACCGCCTCGGCGCTCACCGGCGCCGTGCTCCTGACGGCGGCCGACCTGGCTGCGCAGCGGGTCATCGCGCCCGCCCAGCTGCCCGTGGGCGTCCTCACCGCCGCGATCGGCGGCGTCTCCCTCGCCCTCCTGCTCCGCAAGGACCGCCACTGATGCCGGCGCCACCGATGCTCGCGCCGCGAAAGGACCGTCACTGATGCCCGCGCTGCGAAAGGACCGTCACTGATGCTCCCGCCGGGAAAGGACCGCCGCTGATGCTCCCGTCCACGCCCGCCGCCCGGCTCTCGGGGTCCGGCCTGACGCTCGCCTACGACCAGCGGGTGGTCGCCGAGGGCCTGGACGTGACGATCCCCGACGAGTCGTTCACCGTGATCATCGGCCCCAACGCCTGCGGCAAGTCCACGCTCCTGCGCGCCCTCGCCCGCATGCTGAAGCCGAAGAAGGGCGCCGTCCACCTCGACGGCAGCGTGATCACCTCGCTGCCGTCCAAGGAGGTGGCCCGCCGGCTCGGCCTGCTGCCGCAGAGCTCGATCGTGCCCGACGGCATCACGGTGGCCGACCTGGTGGCCCGGGGGCGGTACCCGCACCAGCGGCTCATGCGGCAGTGGTCGCGCGCGGACGAGGCCGCCGTGGCCGAGGCCATGCGCGCCACCGACGTGACGGGGCTGGCCGAGCGGATCGTGGACGAGCTGTCCGGCGGGCAGCGGCAGCGGGTGTGGCTGGCGATGGCGCTGGCCCAGGAGACGCCGATCCTGCTGCTGGACGAGCCGACGACGTTCCTCGACATCTCGCACCAGATCGAGGTGCTGGACCTGTGCGCCGACCTGCACGAGGCCGGCCGCACGATGGTGGCGGTGCTGCACGACCTGAACCAGGCGTGCCGCTACGCCACGCACCTCGTCGTCATGCGCGACGGCCGGATCGTCGCCGAGGGGGACCCGGCGGCGATCTTGACGCCGGAGCTGGTGGCGCGGGTGTTCGACCTGCGCTGCGAGATCATCACCGACCCGCAGTCGGGGACGCCGCTCGTCATCCCGGAGTCCCGCCGCCGCGCCCCGGAGTCGCCGGAGCGGGCGTCCGTGCCGCCGGAGCAGGCCTCCACGTCGCCGGAGCAGGCCTCCAGGTCGCCGGAGCGGGCGTCCGTGTCCGGGGCGTCGCGGCGCCGGTCCTAGCGGACGCCGCAGACGCGGAGCGCGAGGAGGGCGAGGGCGCGGGTCACCTCGCGCAGCTCCGACAGCTCCACCTGCTCCCTCGGGGCGTGCGCGAACCGCACGTCACCAGGGCCGTAGTGCAGCGACGGGATGCCGCCCGCCGCGTACAGCCGCAGGTCGCTCCCGTACGGCGCGGCGGCCTCGCGCGGCCAGGCGCCCGATACGTCGGCGACCGCCCGGTTCACCTCCCCCAGCAGCGGATGCCCCTCGGGCAGCCGCCCGCTGGCGAACTGGCCGCCCGGCCACGTCACCACAGGCGGGTTCTCGCGCAGCCACGGGCTCGCCGCGCCCAGCACCGCCTCCTCCAGGGCGGCGCGCGCGTCGGCCGGGTCCTCGTCGAGCCGCACGCCGAGCCGCCCCTCGGCGACCAGCAGGTCCGGCACCGTGCTCGCCCAGTCGCCGGCCCGCACGGTGCCGATCTCGATCGGGTACGGCAGCGCGTTGTCCCCGTACAGGGGCGGCACGTCGCGGTTGCGCTCGGCCTCCACCCGCCGGATGGCCTCGAACACCGGCCAGAACACCTCGATCGCGCTGACGCCCTCCGTCCGGGCGCCGCCGTGCGCGGCCCGGCCGGAGACCTCCAGCCGGAACGTCAACGCCCCGGCGTTGGCCGTGATGACCGTGCCGCTCGTGGGCTCGGTGAGGACGGCCGCCTCGGCGGTGTGGCCCCGGGCCAGCGTCGCGAACGCCCCCAGCCCGCCGTCCTCCTCACTCACCACGCAGTGCACGGCGAGCGGCCGGACCAGCCGCACCCCGGCCGCGCGCAGGGCGCGGACGACGGCGAGGTTGGCCACCAGGCCGGCCTTCATGTCGCAGGCGCCCCTGCCGTGCAGGGTGTCGCCGACGACCCGCGCGGCGAACGGGTCGTTGCCCTCCCACTTGGCCAGGTCGCCGGTGGGCACGACGTCGACGTGGCCCTGGAGCGCCAGCGCGGGCGCGCCCTCGCCGCCGGTCACCCCGACCACGCCGTACGCCTCGGAGCGGGGCGCCTCGGTGCCGGGGAAGCCGTCGCGGGCCCGCAGCCCCTCGATGTCGACCTTCCACACGTCCACGTCGAGGCCGGCCTCGGTGAGGAGACGGGCGAAGCGGTGCTGGAGCTCCGACTCGGCGTCGGTCCCCGTGATACTGGGCACCCTGACCGTCTCGGCCAGCAGGCTCACCGTGCCGGGGTCGTCGACGGCATCCAGGACCCGGGCTTCCACCTCGCGCATGAGGCAACCCTAGTCACGCCGCCGTCCTGGCCGAACCGGCCCTGCCCTGATCCCCGTGCCGCGATCGCCCGTAAACTTGGCCCGTGGCAGAGCCCAAGTTCGAGATTCAGATGCTGCACGACCGGGTGATGATCCGGCTGGAGCAGAACGCCGAGGAACGGCGGAGCGGCTCGGGGATCGTCATCCCGGCCACCGTCAAGCTGGCCAACCGGCTCGCCTGGGGAGAGGTCTGCGGTGTCGGGTCCAACGTGCGCTCGGTCAAGGTGGGCGACAAGGTCCTGCTCAACCCCGAGGAGCAGTTCGAGGTGGAGTTGCACGCGCAGGTCTACCTGGTGATGCGGGAGCGCGACCTGCACGCGGTGGCGACGCAGGAGACCGACCACGGCACGGGGCTCTACCTCTGAGCACCCGGCCCGTCCGGCCGCGCACGCGACCGGACGGGCCTGTCCGGCTCAGACGCCGCCGGGAAGCGCGCCGGTGGCGGCGGTGCCGCCGGTCGCCGCGCGGTTGAAGGTCAGCCAGAGCTTGGCGGTCCACGTGCGGGCCGGGACGGCGGCCAGCACCCGCGAGGCCCTGCCGTCCAGGCCCACGACGGTCAGCCGGTAGGCGCCGCCCTGCGGCATGACCGCGATGACGTGGTCCTCGTCCCACCAGCCGAACAGGGCGGTCGGCCGTACCGCGACCGGCTTGATGATCTGCCCGGTGGCGGGGTCGGCGACGCAGAGGCGCTCGGCGGAGCGCGGCGGGCACCACAGCGCCAGGCGGCGGCCGGAGGGCGAGTACGGGTCCTCGGGGCCGGTCGGGCGGCCGAGCGTGGTGTGCGTGCTGAGAACGGCGCCGTCGGCGGCCCGGTAGGCGCGCAGCCCGTCGCCGTGCCTGGCGATCAGGTCGCCCGCGGGCGTCCACGCGAAGGCGGCCCGCGCGTCCACGCCGGCGACCGCGACCGTGCGGGCGGTGCCGGCCGCCACGTCCACGACGGTGAAGCCGGCGGTGCGCCAGGAGCCGCCGGTCTTCCGCTCGACGGTCAGGGCCACCCGCCTGCCGTCCCGGGACCACGAGATCGACGAGGCGGTCAGCGGCTTGGCGACGGTGGGGACGCGACGCAGCGCGCCGGTGGCCCGGTCGGTGAGGAGGAGTGCGTCCTTGCCCGCCCGGTAGGCCGTGGGCACGGCCGCGAGGATGCGCCCGTCGGGCGAGACCACGGCCTCGGACACGGCCGCCCGCGCGGTGAACGCGTCGCCGGTGCGCGCGCGCACGTACGTGGCCTTCGTGCCGAGCCCGTACGCGCTGAGGCGTACGGGATCGCCGGTCTGCTGCTGGTACGTCACGTTCACGCCGGGGAGCGGCAGCGCGGCGGCCCGCCGGGAGGGCGCGGTCGGCGCAGGCGACGCGGTGGGCGCGACGGGCGCGGCGGGAGCCGTGGGCACCGTCGGAGCTGTGGGCACCGTCAGGGCGGCGGGCACCGTCGGGGCGGCGGGCGCGGCGAGGAGCGTCAGGGTGAGCACGGCGGCGGCGGAGGCGGACACGCCCCGCACACTAGACACCGTTCGCCGCGATATCCCGCGCGATAGCGGCCCGGTATGGATCGGGCCGGTCTCGGTAGATCAGAAGAAGCGCCGGCTCAGCAGGAGCAGGTCGATGCCGACGGCCTTCATGCCGAAGTACACGATCGTGGCCGCGACGGCCACCGTGACGAGCAGCACGACGATGCGGAGGGGCCAGCCCTGCCGCTTGTACCACTCGGTCCAGGCGTGCAGGGTGCGCTTGCCGAACTCCAGCACCCGCCGCGCCCAGTGGAACTCGGTGGCGAGCACGGCCAGCCCCGCGAACACCACGAGCCAGCCCGGCCCGGGGAACGGCACCATGATCAGCCCCCCGATGACCATGACGGCGCCGATCACGCCGATGACGATCTTGAGGGTGAGGGCGCCGGTGCGGGTGGAGCGGACGCCGTCCAGCCAGCCGTTCAGGCCGCCGCGGCGCGCGGGCATGTCGGAGGCGCGTGCGGCCTCGTCCTTCACCGCGTCGGCGCCCCCCGTCTCTGAGTCGTGGATCGGCACAGCCCCCCCGGACAGTCGGTCGTGCTCCAAGGATACGGCCGACGCCTAGGGCATATGCGACCGTAAGCATAATGATCTATAAACCCGACCTAAAGTAAAATCTCTCGCCGAAGCGGCACTACTTAGCAAATATCGGTTAATGTCTGCTATGCCCGAGGTCATGCTTCGCACCGTCACCGGCCCCATCCGCGCTGCCTCGGTGGACGGCGCCGTACTCCCGCACGAGCACCTGCGCACCGACATGCGGTGGGCGGTCGGCATCGAGTCCGACCCGTACCGGTGGCTCGACGAGGAGCACACCGTCGTCGACGAGCTCCGGGACCTGCGCCTGTCCGACGGGCTGAACCTCGTCATCGATCTCACCTGCCTCGGCATGGGCCGCGACGCCGCCGCCCTGGCCCGCGTCGCCGCCGCCTCCCGGGTGCCGGTGATCGCCTCGACCGGCGTGTTCAGCGAGCCGTTCTCGCCGGCGCGCGACGCGGACGTGCCCACGCTCACCCGGCTGCTCATGGACGAGATCTCGAACGGGCTCGACGGGACGGGGGTGTTCCCGGGGGTGATCGGCGAGGTCGGCTGCTGGGGCGCCGAGCCCACGCCCGCCGAGGAACGCGCTCTCATCGCCGCCGCCCACGCCTCCGTCGCCACCCGCCTGCCGGTCGCCACGCACGGCCGCGACTCTCTCGGCGTGCTGGAGATCCTGCTCGCCCAGGGACTGCCCGCGGCTCGCGTCGGCGTCGGGTACGCGGGCTCGGACCTGCCCGTCGCCCGCAAGATCGCCGAGTCGGGCGCGTACGTGAGCGTGACGGCGCTGGGCAACGGCGTGGACGCCGCGGTACGGGTCGCGCTCGGCCTCATCGAGGAGGGACACGCGGAGCGGCTGCTGGTCAGCACCGGGACGAGCCGGGTGGCGCAGACCGGCAGGTACGGCGGGCCGGGGTACGCCCATGTGTTCCAGGCGGTGCTGCCGCGCCTGCGTGAGGCCGGGGTGGACGAGGACACGATCCGGCTGGTCACCCGCGACAACCCCCTCCGCTGGCTCACGGCCGGCGCCGCCTGACCGTCCGCGCCTTCTCCCGGGGCCGCGCTCGCCGGAGCACCGGGAGTGCGCGAACTGGCTAGGATCGGTGCGATACGGGCCTGGCCGGATGGGGGACGGTGAGCGAGGACACGCGCAGCGGCGATCGGTCGCGCGGCCGGTTCGGGCGGCTGGCACGCCTGACGCGGCTGGGCGACGTGCCGGTCGTGATGATGCTGGTGTGGGCCGGCTGGCTCGCCGTCCCGTGGTCGTTCAGCGGCCTCGCGCAGGCCCGCGCGGCCGCCGCCGAAGCCGCTCTCCCACCCCCTCCGCCCGCCGCCGAGGCCGCTCTCCCATCCCCTCCCCCCGCGCCGGCCAAGGCATGGGGTCTGCCGGCGCCGGCCCGGCCCGCCGCCACCGTCCTCCCCGCCGGGGAGACCCACCAGACCCACCAGACCTCACGGGACGCGTTCGCGGCGCAGCGGGCGTGGATCGCCGGCGAGGTCCACGACGCGGCCGGTCACGGGCTTGCGGCCATCGCCATGCAGGCCGGGGTCGCCCTGGTCACGCTGGACGACGATCCCGAGCAGGCGCGCGCCTCGTTACGGGCCATCCGCGAGACGAGCCTGACCGCCCTGGCGCAGCTCCGTACCGCCCTCGACCGCCTGGATCCCCGCCCCTCGGAGAGCACGTGGGACACGCGGCCCACGGACGGTGGGTTGCGGGCGCTCGTCGACGGAGTGCGCGCCACGGGCCTGCGCGTGAAGGTCCAGCCGGACGATCCGGCCGTGCCCGCTCGCCTGCACGACGCCGTCTACCGCGTCGTCCGCGAGTCCCTCACCAACGTCCTGCGCCACGCCGGCCCCTCCGCCGCCACCCGGGTCCGGCTGGCCGCCGAGCCGGACGCGTACATCGTGGAGATCGTCAACCACCCGGCCGGCACCCCGGGACGGGCCGGCGAGCCCGGCGCGGGCGGGCGCGGGCTGGACGGGATGCGCGTCCGGGTGGCGGCCCTCGGCGGCCACCTCAACGCCGGCCCGCGACCGGACGGCGGCTTCCGCGTCCTCGCCCGCTTCCCGGTCACGGGTCGTCCCGGGGAGGACGCGTGATCCGCGTGGTCGTCGCCGACGACCAGGCCGTCGTACGCATGGGCCTGCGGGCGCTGCTGGAGCGCGAGCCCGACATGGAGTGCGCCGGTGAGGCGGCCGACGGCGCCGCCGCGCTCGACCTGCTCCGCCGTACCCGCCCCGACGTGCTGCTGCTCGACATCCGGATGCCCGGCATGGACGGCCTGGCGACGCTGCGCGCCGTCGCCGGCGATCCCGGCCTGGCGGGCACCCGGATCGTGGTGGTGACGACGTTCGCCGAGGACGAGTACGTGTTCGCCGCCCTCCAGGCCGGCGCCAGTGGCTTCCTGCTCAAGGACAGCGCCCCGGACGAGCTGGTGAGCGCGGTCCGGGTGGTGGCGGCGGGCGAGGCCCTGCTGTCCCCGTCGATCACCAGGAGGGTCATCTCCCTGTTCGGCGGGACCGGTGTCGCGCCCGTGCGGGGGCTGGACACGCTGACCCCGCGCGAGCGGGAGATGGTGGCGTGGGTGGCGACCGGCCGGTCCAACGAGGAGATCGCCGGAGAGCTGGTGATCAGCCCCGACACCGTGCGGACGCACGTGAGCCGGGCCATGGTCAAGCTGGGGGCGCGTGATCGGGCCCAGCTCGTCGTGTTCGCCATGCGCGCGGGCCTGGCCGTCCCCGGACAGACCTAGGGCGATTCGCGGCTAGCGCAGGAAGCCCTCGTAGTTGCGCTGCTGGAGCTGCGCCTCGATCTGCTTGACGGTCTCCAGCCCCACTCCCACCATGATCAGCACGCTGGTCCCGCCGAGCGGGAAGTTCTGCTGCGTCCCCGGATCCCTGAGGATCATGAACGCGAGCATCGGCAGCAGCGCCAGCACCCCGAGGTAGGCCGCCCCGGCGGCGGTCAGGCGCGACAGCACGTACGACAGGTAACCGGCCGTGGGACCGCCCGGCCTGATCCCGGGCACGAAGCCCCCGTACCGTCGCATGTTGTCCGCCACCTCCATGGGGTTGAACGTGATCGACACGTAGAAGTACGCGAACCCGACGATCAGCAGGACGTACGTGGCCAGGTAGAGCGGGTGCGTCCCCGAGGCGAGCACGCGCGCCAGCCACCCGCCGGCCCCGTCGCCCAGCAGCGGCGCGGCCAGCGTGGGCAGGTAGAGCAGCGACGAGGTGAAGATGACCGGCACGATGCCCGCCTGGTTGACCTTGAGCGGGATGTAGGTGCTGGTCCCGCCGTACATGCGGCGCCCGACCATGCGCTTGGCGTACTGCACGGGCAGGCGGCGCTGCGCCTGCTCGACGTACACGACGCCGGCGACGAGGAACACCCCCGTCACCAGCATCACCGCGAACGAGAACGGGCTCACCAGGAAGATCGTCGACAGGTACGACGGGAAGACGGCCACGACCTGCGTGAACATCAGCAGCGACATCCCGTTGCCGATCCCCCGGTCGGTGATCAGCTCGCCGAGCCACATGACGAGGCAGGCCCCCGCGACCATGGTCACCACAAGGACGGCGACGGCCGGCAGGCTCTGGCCGTACAGCAGCGGCGTCGTGCAGCCCGGCAGCAGGTTCCCCGAGCGGGCCAGCGCGGTGACGGTGGTGGCGTTGAGCACGGCCAGGCCGACGGTGAGGTAGCGGGTGTACTGGGTGATCCGGGCCTGCCCGTTCTGCCCCTGCTTGCGCAGCGCCGCCAGCCTCGGCACCAGCACCACGAACAGCTGCATGACGATGCCCGCGGTGATGTACGGCATGACCCCCAGCGCGAACACCGACAGCTTCAGCATCGCGCCCCCGCTGAGCAGTTGCACCATGTCGACGAGCCCGCCCTTGGCCGTGCCGAGGCACCGCCGGACCGCGACCACGTCCACACCGGGCGCGGGCAGGAGCTGCCCGAGCCGGAACAGCGCCAGCAGACCCAGCGTGAACAGCAGTTTCCTGCGGAGCTCCGGCACCCGGAACGCCCTGACCAGCACAGTGAGCATGGCACCCGAGTCTGGCCGCGCGCCCCGCCGCGGTCGTCCGCTCAACCGATGCACCCGTGTACGCGAATCCGCGTAGACGAGTGCGCCGGGGCCGATCAGCGCGGCGGGTAGACGGCCGCGAGGACGGCCGGCAGCCGGGGCACCAGGCGGGTGAAGCGGCCGTCCTCGTAGCCCGCGTCCGGCTGGTTGGCGAGCTGCTGCGACACCAGGCCGGCGATCAGGCTCGACGCCAGCGCGAGCCCGTCGTCGCCCGCCGCGTCCGGGTGCAGCTCGCCGCGCTCCACCGCGGCCCGGATCAGGCCGGCGAAGTGGTCCTGGATGGCCAGGGCGGGCGCGTACGCCTCCGGGGACGGCGTGAAGCCGGGCACCGGCCGCCAGAACAGGAGCTGCGCGAGCACCGGGTTGGCCATGATCCACCGGGCGCCCGCCTCGTAGGAGGCGCCGAGGGCGTCGAGCCCCGGCGATCGTGAGCCGGCCGGCCCGCGGACCGCGTCGAGGTACTCCCGCTGGCCGCGCTCGAACAGCGCGTCGTACACCGCGCCGCGCGACGGGAAGTACCGGTACAGCGACGGCGGCCGGACGCCGAGCCGCCGGGCGACGGTCGCGAGGCTCAGCCCGGCGACGCCCTCCTCGGCCATCACGTCGAGCGCCAGCCCGAGGATCTCCTCCCGCGTCTCCGCCCTGCGTCGCGCCCGGCGATCCGGAATGTCAGTCACGGCATGTAGCTTAGACTAATAGTGTTAGCTAAAGCTACGGAGGATCGCATGTCGCACGACATCGTGCTCACCGGCCTGCGGCAGAACAACCTCAAGGACGTCTCGCTCCGGCTGCCGAAGGAGCGGCTGACGGTGTTCACGGGGGTGTCGGGCTCGGGCAAGTCCTCGATCGCGTTCGGGACGATCGCGGCCGAGTCGCAGCGCCAGCTCAACGCCACCTTCAGCGCTTTCATCCGCAACCGGCTGCCCACCCACGAGCGCCCGCGCGCCGAGCGGCTGTCCGGGCTCACCACCGCCGTCGTGGTGGACCAGCGGCCGGTCGGCGGCAACGCCCGCTCCACGGTCGGCACGATGACCGACATCCAGCCGATGCTGCGCGTGCTGTTCTCGCGCCGGGGCGAGCCGTCGGCGGGCCCGGCGACGGCCTACTCGTTCAACGACCCCCAGGGCATGTGCCCCGAGTGCCACGGCATGGGCCGTAAGACAGAGGTGGACCTCGACCTCCTGCTGGACCGGGACCTGTCGCTGGATGAGGGCGCCGTCCGCCTCTTCCCCGTCGGCTCGTACGCCTGGCAGCTCTACGCGCGCAGCGGCCTGTTCGACCCGGCCAAGCCGCTGCGCGACTTCACCGGCGAGGAGCTCGACCTGCTGCTCCACGGCGGCGGCTTCAAGGTGGGCCGGGGCCGCTACGAGAACACCTACGAGGGCGTGATCACCCGTTTCAACCGGCTGCACCTCAACCGCGCGGTCGACGCCCTCGACGAGGCGGCGCGGAGCGTCGTCCGCGAGGGCCGCTGCCCGGCGTGCGACGGCGCCCGGCTCAACGCGGCCGCGCTGGCCTCCCGCATCGGCGGACGCAACCTCGCCGACCTGTGCGCCCTGGAGATCGCCGACCTCGTCGACGCGCTGGACGAGCTGGACGACCCCATCGCGGAGGAGGCGGTGGAGTCGCTGCGCCGCATCGACGCGATCGGCCTCGGCTACCTGAGCCTCGACCGCGAGACACCCACCCTGTCGGGCGGGGAGGCACAGCGGCTGAAGACCGTGCGCCACCTCGGCAGCAGCCTCACCGGCCTGACGTACGTCTTCGACGAGCCCAGCGTCGGCCTGCACCCGCGTGACGTGCACCGCCTCGGCGACCTGCTGCTGGAGCTGCGCGACAAGGGCAACACCGTGCTGGTGGTCGAGCACGACCGCGACCTGATCGAGCTCGCCGACCACGTGGTGGACCTCGGGCCGGGCGCGGGCGCCGACGGCGGGCGGGTCGTGTACGAGGGGACGGTCGCGGGGCTGCGCGCGAGCGGCACGCCGACCGGCCGCGCGCTCGGCCGGGCGACAGGGCTCAAGGAGTCCCTGCGCGCGCCGACCGGCTGGCTGACCGTGCGTGACGCCCGCACGCACAACCTCAGGAACGTGACGGTCCGCGTGCCGCTGGGCGTGCTGACGGCGGTCACCGGCGTGGCCGGGTCGGGCAAGAGCACGCTGGCCACCGTGGACCTGCCCGCCCAGCATCCCGGCGCGATCCTCATCGACCAGTCGGCCATCGCCGCCTCGCCGCGCTCGACCGTCGCGACGTACCTGAACGCGATGGACCCGCTGCGCAGGATGTTCGCGCGGGCGAGCGGCGCGCGGCCGGCGCTGTTCAGCGCCAACTCGGCGGGCGCCTGCCCGGCGTGCGGGGGACGCGGCGAGATCACCACGGACCTGGCGTTCATGGACCCGGTGACCCGCGTCTGCGACGCCTGCGGCGGCACCCGCTTCAACCCCGAGGCGCTCTCCCACCGGGTCGGCGGCCGGACGATCGCCGAGGTGCTGGCGCTGACGGCCGACGAGGCGGCCGGCGCGTACGACCTGCTGGGCCCCGCGAGGCTCGGCGAGCTGGGGCTCGGCCACCTGACACTCGGACGGGCGCTGAACACCCTGTCGGGCGGCGAGCGGCAGCGGCTGAAGCTGGCGCACCGGCTGGGCGGGAGCGGTCACGTCCATGTCTTCGACGAGCCCACGACCGGCCTGCACATGGCCGACGTCGGAACGCTGCTGGCGCTGCTCGACCGGCTGGTGGACGCGGGCGGCACGGTCGTCGTCGTCGAGCACGACCTGGACGTGGTCAAGCACGCCGACTGGGTGATCGACCTGGGCCCGGAGGCCGGTCGGCACGGCGGTGAGGTGGTGTTCGAGGGCACCCCGGCCGACCTCAGCCAGGCGTCCACCCATACGGCGAAGCACCTCGCTAGGTCACTCGATAATCCTCGTCCCGCACGTCCATGATCGCCATGTGACCCGGCAGGTGGCCGATCGCGAACTCCACCCCGCTCGCCATGACCGCCGCCTGCGGCGTCACTCCGCACGCCCAGAACACCGGCACCTCGCCCGCCCGCACCTCCACCGGGTCGCCGAAGTCGGGGCGGGCGAGGTCGGCGATGCCGATCGCGGCCGGGTCGCCCACGTGGACCGGCGCGCCGTGCACCATCGGGTACCTGCCGCTCACCTCGGCCGCGGTCTCCACCAGCTCCTCGGGCACCGGCCGCATCGACACCACGAGCGGCCCGGACAGCGTCGCCGTCGGCTCGCACGCCACGCTCGTCCGGTACATCGGCACGTTCGTCCCCAGCTCCAGATGCCGCACCGGCACACCGGCCCCGAGCAGCGCCCCCTCGAAGGTGAAGCTGCACCCGATGAGGAACGGCACCAGGTCCGCCCGCCACTCCGCCACCACGTCACCGGCGTCGGCGACCGGCCGGCCGTCCCGGTAGACGCGGTAGCCCGGCAGGTCGGTGCGCAGGTCTCCGCGGAACAGGGCGCTGGAGTACGACCCCGGCTCCCCCACGTCCAGGACCGGGCACGCCTGCGCGTTGCGGTGGGCGAACAGCAGCAGCTCGTACGCCAGCGGCCTGGGCACCGCGATCAGGTTGGCCTGCGTCCAGCCCTTGCACCAGCCCGCGGTCGGCGCCCGCTCACCCGCGCGGAACCGCTCGCGCGCCTGCGCGGGCGTCAGGTCTGCGACATCCACGCTTCGACACTACGCCGCGGCGGACGGCTGCCTCACTGGTCGACTGACTTACCGATCGGCCGCCTTACCTCGACTGCTGACCGGCGGCCTTACCGATCGACTCCGAACGTGTGCGGCCCGAGGCCCACCTTGTCTCCCCGGGGCACCACGTATCCCTGGGCGACCAGGGCCGCCAGGCTCCGCCGTACGCTCTCCTCCTCCAGGCCCGTGGTGCGGCACAGCGCGTCGACGTCCACGCGTCCACCGCCCTGGGCCTGTGCGGCGACCGCCTCGTAGACATGGACGTCCACGTCCGAAAGCGCCTGCACATCGTGGTCGCGAGCCATCACCGCTCCCTCGCTCCCTCCCGCAGCCGCTCCGGGTCCACGTCCCGCTCGGGGTAGCGGCGCAGATACTCGCTCTCCAGCTCGTTCGTCCGCGAGGTGTGGCGGGCGAGCGCGTCGTCGGAGGCGTGCAAGAAGGCGTCCGTCCGCGTGGCGTGCAGTTGCCGCAGCTCACGCAGCAGATCATCGTCGCCGAGCTGTCTCGGATCGATACCCATGGTCGTCATGGGGTGCCCCCTACCCGGAATGACCTCGACAATATCTGTCATATTTCCTGACATCTGGGCATTGCCGAGCGTGGAAGTGAGCCTTACCTTCCCGTTATGGACCTTGAGCTCCGGCACCTCAGGATCGTCCGAGCGGTCGCCGACGCGGGAAGCGTGAGCAAGGCCGCGTCACTGCTGGGGCTGGCGCAGCCGGCCCTGTCCGCCCAGCTCAAGCGCATCGAGCGAGCGCTGGGCGGCACCCTGTTCGAACGCGACAGGCTCGGAGCCAGGCCCACCCGCCTCGGCGAGCTGGTTCTCGCCCGCGCCCGCGTCCTCCTCCCGGCGGCCCAGGAGCTGCAGGACGAGGCGGCCCGGTTCGTCACCAGACCCTCCCCCGGGTTCCGCATAGGCGCCACCAACGGGCCCGTACTCGGCGGCCTGGTGGATCGGCTGGCGGAGGAGCACACCGTCAGCACGTACACGAGCTGGTCGGGGCGCGAGCTCGCCTCCATGGTGGAGGTGGGCCGCCTGGACTACGCGCTCGTCGGCACCTGCGGCGACAGCGGCGCCCCGGCCGGCGCGCTGCTGTGGGACTCGATCAGCCTGGACCCGATCTTCGTCCTCGTCGGCGAGCGGCATCCGGCCGCCGGCGAGAAGGAGGTGGAGCTCGCCGACCTGGCGGGCGAGCAGTGGGCCGTCATGCCGGGCGACGCCTGCTTCGCCGACTGCTTCGCGACGGCCTGCGCCCGCGCCGGGTTCACCCCCGGCACGATCTACGAGACCGACGTCACCACCTGCGCCCACCTCGCGCGGGTGGGACGCGCGGTGGCGCTCTGCCAGGCCACCCACCCGCCGCAGCCGGGGCTGGCGATGGTCCCGCTCGCGGGGGCGCCGCTGCGCTGGCGCCAGCTCCTCGGCCGCCGCCCCGCCGCGCCGGACGCCACCTGGGTCCTGGCCCACGCCAAACAGGCCCACCTCGACTCGGTACGCGGCAGCCCCATCTACAGCGACTGGCTCGTCCGCAACCCGTCCTTCGGCACCGCCCCTTGACCGTGCCGGACCGGCCACGTGGCGACCCCGAACTCCCACCTCGGCCACCACCTGAACGGCGCGGCCACCAACTGCTCCAGCGCGGTCAGGCAGGCCGCCGGTCGCCGGAGTGCGCGATGACGAGCACCGTGCGCCCGTGCCACCCCCCAGCCCGACGGCCGCTCGATCAACACGCGCGGGCGTGGAATGATGTGCTGGCGGCGAACCATCCACCCGGCGAGGCGGTCCATGCTCTACCCTTAGCCTGCGCCCGCGGGGTAGAGGGGCGCGAGACAACTGAATCCAGGGGCGGTAGCTCAGCCGGTCAGAGCATCGGACTCATAATCCGTGGGTCGTGGGTTCAAGTCCCACCCGCCCTACTCTTCAAAACCGCGTCCGACCTGGGATATCTCGGTTATCGCCAGCCTCGGATCTCGTTTTTGATCATGGCTGGTTGCTCGCTGGTTGCTCTTGTGTACGGACCATGTAACGCGGTAGATCATTTAGACGCCCACCGCCAACTCAGACCCCAAAGACGACCACTAGAAGATCAAGCCAGAACGCCCCCTGGGCTCGCCCGTCAAGCGGCGACCCCAGGTGTGGTCAAGCCTCGGCCAAGCCGGCTCGTCACGCCGGCCAGGTCGCTCGTTCTGCCAACCAGGCCGTTGGTGACCAGCAGATAAAAGATCCGCTGCTTCTCGTAGCGATCTGCTCGCCCCTTTTCACGGCGCAGGTAGGGGATCGATCGGCTGCACGACCTGTGCGATGACGGCTGACGGCTGACGACAAAAGAGCAGGCCCGCCGGAGGTGCGACGGGCCTGCCCAGGTTCGGTGGTTCAGGTGGTGGCCTCGCCGGTATGGGTCGGCAGGGTGATCAGCCGTGCCGTCTGGGCACCAGCTGCTGCGGTGTTGACGAGGGCCGCGGTGGATTCCGCGGCGGCGCGGGCCACCTCCGGGTAGACGCTGGTGTAGGTGTCGCGGGTGAAGGTGGACGAGACGTGTCCCAGCGTCTCCTGCACGATCTTCAGATCGACCCCGGCGGTGAGCATGAGCGAGGCGGCTCCGTGGCGCAGGTCATCCAGCCGCACCGGCGGCAGCCCGACCTCGAAGGCCAGTAGGTAGAACTGGTCGCTGACCTGCTGCGGATGCAGCGGTCGGCCGATCTCGTCGGTGAACACGAAGCCGCTGTCCACCCAATCTTCACCCGCAGCCAGCCGCTCAGCCGCGTGCCGTTTGCGGTGCGCGCGCAGCGCGGTGACAGTGTCCTCATCCAAGGCGATGGTGCGGTCGCTGGCCTCGGTCTTCGGCCTGCCCTGCACCGGCTCCCAGCCCAGCTGGGTGATCTGCCAATGCACCCCCGCCGTCCCCGCGTCCAGGTCAACGTCCTTCCAGCGCAACCCGACGGCCTCACCCCGGCGCAACCCGCGCAGCGCGATCAGCCGACACAACGCGAACAACCGGTGGGCGGCCGCCCGGGCGAGGAAGGCGAACGTGTGCGCGGGCGTCCACACCATCACCGGCGACGGCCTCGGCGTGCCCACATAGACGCTGACCATGCCAGCGCGGCTCAGCATCGCGCCGAGCCGAGCGAGCAGACGAGCGTGGGGTCGCGCGGTGGCGTGGGTCTACATGGTCGTTCCGCCCGAGACGTCGAGCCGGTGGCCGGTGATGTAGCGGCTGTCGCCGGAGGCCAGGAAGGCGACGGTGTCGGCCACGTCGGCCGGCGTGCCGAGCCGGCCGAGGGGCGTCTGTGCCGACAGCCAGGCCAGGGCTTCGCCGACCAGGCGTCCTTGGTGCATGTCGGTGTCGATGACGCCGGGTGCCACGAGGTTGACCGTGATGCCGCGCGGCCCGAGCTGCTTGGCCAGGGCCACGGTCATGACGTCGAGTGCGGCCTTGGACATGGCGTAGTCGCCCTGGGCATGGCCGCCCCGCGGGTCAGCATGGTGCCCACGGTGATGATCCGCCCACCGTCCCGCAGCCGTGGCGGGGCTTGCTGGGTGATGAAGAACGGGGCGGTGGTGTTGACCGCGAACAGCAGCTCAAGGCCCTCCCGGGTGACGCCGTCGATCTCGCTCTGGCCTCCGAGGATGCCCGCGTTGTTGACCAGGACGTCCAGTCCGTCAGCGTGCGCGTCGAAGGCGGTCCACAGAGCTTCTGCGTCACCGGGCGCGCCCAGCTCGGCCTGGACGGCGAAGGCCCGCCCGCCGGACGCTTCGATGGCGGCGACGGTGTCCTCGGCGGCGGCGTGGTTGCCGCCGTAGTGCACGGCGACCCGGGTGCCTTCGTGGGCCAGCCGGGTGGCGATCGCGCGGCCGATGCCCCGGCTCGCGCCGGTCACCAGCGCCGTCTTACCGGTCAATGTCGTCATGATCATGCCTTTCTTGCTTCATGCGGTGTAGGGGGTGGTGGCCTTGGCGTCGCGCAGGACGCGCGCCCACCAGGTCACCTGGTCCAGCAGGGTCTTGGCGGCCGCGGCCGGGCCGACCGGGTCCTTCGGCTGCCCGTCGCCGTCAAAGCACTCCCAGGCGCCGTGGAAGCTGACGGTGTCGCGCGTAGTGACGGCGTGCAGCTCGGCGAAGACGGCACGCAGGTGCTCCACCGCGCGCAGGCCGCCGGAGATGCCGCCGTAGGAGACGAACGCCACCGGTTTGGCGTGGAACTGCTGGTTGTGCCAGTCGATGACGTTCTTCAGCCCGGCCGGGTAGCTGTGGTTGTACTCGGGGGTGACCACCACGAACGCGTCGGCGGCGGTCAGCCGCGGCGTCAGCCCGCCCAAGGCTTCCAGCACCGGCGTAGGCGCGGACATCGACGGGGCCGCCCCGCCGATCGGCACCTCGGCCAGGTCGATCACGTCGACGTCCAGGTCCGGGCGGGACGCGGCCTGGCCGGCGAACCAGCCAGCCACGGTCGGGCCGAAGCGGCCGTCGCGGACGCTGCCGACAATGACGGCCAGCCTCAGCGGATCAGTGATCACTTGTGTTCTCCCTTCGTCCCGGCGGCCTGTCGCAGGGCCGCCGACAAGGTTGTCTCGGTCTGGGATCCGGTGAGCGGGGGCAGGTCCTCGATGAGGAAGACCGGCACGCCGGTGATGCCGAGGCTGCGCACCCGGTCGAGCCGGGCGCGTACCTCGGTGGAAGGCACGTGGCCAGTGGTGACGCCGAGCTCGGCGGCCAGCCTGGCGAGCGTGGCGGGGTCGCCGATGTGCAGCCCGTCGGTGAAGTGGGCGCGAAACAGGCGTTCTGTCATGAGCTCGGCTTTGCCCTGGCGCGCGGCGTCGGCGATGAGGCGGTGGGCGTCGAAGGTGCCGGTGGCGATCGCCTTGCCGTACTCAAGCCGCAGGCCCTCGCCGGCCGCGTGTCGGGCGTAGGCGAGCGCGCCGGCGGCCGCTTGCGGGCCGAAGGTCTGTTCCAGGACCTCCAGCACCGGACGCCCGTCGGCCGGGGCGCCCGGGGCCAGCTCGAAGGGCAGGAATTCCACCGTCACCGGCAGGCCCTCGGCCCTGAGCCGGTCCGCGGCACGGGCGAAGCGGGTGTAACCGACGTAGGAGTGTACGCAGATGACGTCCATCACGAGCTGGACTTTCACCCTCTGTGGCATGGCCGCGCCCTCACGCGGCCGCAGTGGCGGGCTGGGGCGACGGGGTGCCATCACGCAAGGGGACCTCGCGGATGAACCAGGCCAGCACGAAGGCGAGGACGCCCAGCGCGGCGGCGCCGAGGGCCATGACGTGGATGCCGTCGGTGACGGCGAGGCGAACCGCGTCCCGCGCGGCGGGGGTGAGCCGGACGAGCGCCTCGGGCGTGAGGGCGATCCGGGTGGCGCTCTGCGCGCCGAGGCGGTCGATGAGGGTCTCCTGGAGGCGTCCGGTGTACAGGGCGCCCAGGGCGGCCACGCCCAGTGAGGCGCCCATCGTGTGCCAGAGGGTGACCGAGCCGCTGGCCGCCCCCATGTCGCGCGGCTCGGCGCTGTTGATGGTGATGATCGTGGTGGACTGCATGAGCAGGCCCACCCCGAGGCCGCCGATCAGCGTCAGGGCGGAGGCGAGCGTCAGGTTGACGCCGGGGCGCAGCAGGAGCAGCGCGAGCATGCCGGCCGTCACGGTGGCGCCGCCCAGGATCGGGTAGATCCGGTAGCGGCCGTTGCGGCTGATCAGCCGGCCGGTGCCGATCAGTACGGCGACCATGCCGAGCATCGCGGGCAGGATCAGCAGGCCGCTGGCGATCGGCGAGGCGCCGTGGACGAGTTGCATGTACTGGGGCAGGAAGGTGGCGGCCACCACCATGCCGACTCCGCCGAGGAAGCGGATGACCTGGGCGAGGGTGAAGTTGCGGTCGGCGAACAGGCGCAGCGGCACGATCGGCTCGGCCGCGCGCCTCTCCACGAGCAGCAGGACGCCCGCCGCCGCCAGCCCGATCACGATCAGGGCCAGGATCGCGGGCGAACTCCAGGCGTACCTGGTACCGCCCCAGCCGGCGACCAGGCTCAGCGCGACCAGGACCACCGTCAGCAGCAGCGCCCCGAGATAGTCGATCCTGGCTCTGACCCGGCGCCGCTCCAGCCGGACGGCCGCACCGATGAGCAGCAGGGCGGCCCCGCCGATCGGCAGGTTGACGAAGAACGCCCACCGCCAGCCGACATCGGCGAACAGGCCACCGAGCAACGGCCCGGCGATGAACGCGATCGGCATCATCACCCCGAACAGTCCCATGAGCTTGCCGCTGTGCCGGGGTGGCACCAGCTCGCCGATCAGCGCCAGGGCCCCGGTCATCAGTCCGCCCGCGCCCAGTCCCTGCACCATCCGGCAACCGACGAGCTGGATCATGTCCTGCGCGGCTCCCGACAGCCCGGATCCCAGCAGGAACACCGCGATCGCGGCCATGTAGACCGCCTTGCGGCCGTACAGGTCGCCGAGTTTGCCCCAGATCGGGGTCGAGGCGGCCATGCAGATCAGATAGGCCGTCGCCACCCAGGAGAAGTAGTCGAGACCGCCGAGATCTTTCACGATCGCCGGCAACGCGGGCCCCAGCATCATGCCGTCCAACGGGGCTGTGATCATGCCCAGCAGCACGCCGATGACGCCCACGCGAAGAGATCCATCCATGCTTCCTCCAATTCGCGTACTCCGTACGTGAAACGGACCATAGCCATTCGGGTACCATGTACGCAAATGACGGAAGGGTGGGCGGATGGCCGACGAGGAAGCGACCAGCATCTGGATGCAGCCGGAGGAGCACGAGCGCACCGGCCCGGGACGGCGCCCCGGCTACAGCCGCGAGCAGATCACCCGAACGGCCGTACGGATCGCCGATGCCGAAGGAGTCGAGGCCGCGACCATGCGGCGGATCGCGGGCGAGTTGGGCACCGGCGCCATGTCGCTCTACCGCTACGTCCCCCGGCGCGACGACCTGTTCGACCTCATGATCGACCTGGCGACGGCAGAGATCGAGCTCCCCGACGGCCCGTCCGGTGACTGGCGCGGCGACCTGACGCTGCTGGCCCGCCAGATCCGCGCGGCCGGCCTACGTCATCCCTGGCTGATCGCGCTGCTCACCAGCCGGCCCACGCTGGGCCCCCAGCTGCTGCGCGTGCACGAGTTCGCACTCAGCGCCTTCAACGGAACCGGGCTCGACATCGACGACATGACCGGCTTCGTCGGCATGCTGAACGACTACATACACAGCGCGATCCGCCGCGAGATCGGCTGGCTGGAGGAGGCCCGCCGTACCGGCCTGGACCCCGAGCGCTGGAAGCGGGACTACATGGGGCCGTACGTCCGCCAGGTCGTCGAATCCGGCGCCTTCCCCCTGTTCAACCGATCGGTCCTCGACTCCCGCACCGCCCACCTCGCCCCCGAGGAACGCTTCCACCACGGACTCGACCGCATCCTCGACGCCATCGCCGCGCTCATCCCATCGCTCCGTCGTCGTTGAGCAGCCAAGTCGGCAACGCTCCCGCGAAGGAGCAGTCCGCGGCGAAGGCGATCTGGATGCCGCTGGCCGTCATGCCCAGTATGGACACCGGCCGGCACGCTATGACGACAAGTTCGTCCGCCACCATGACGACAGCCGGCCATGGCTGCACGCCGCCAGCGAACTGGCCCAAGTCCCACCAGGGGGAAGAAGGCTTCGACTTCTAGGGTGCAGGCAGCCTCCGTGACGCAGACACCCTCGTCGATCAGACGGCGTAGTGCGGCCGGCTCGGCGGGGCTGTTGGCGTTGATGCCGCCGATCGTGGTGATCACTCTGCCGTCACCTCATCGACGGCGATGCGGGCGCTGGATTCGTCACGGCGGCCCGCCGCCGAAACCGCTGCTCTGGCCCCCCGCTTTCCCAATCTGCGCTGGTCGTGCTGCTCGCTCTGCAGCCGGGCTAGACGTCGTCGTCCGGGCGTAGGGCGTGCAGGACCGCAGAAGTGTCCAGGTAGAACGGGTGTATCTCGGTGATGCGTTCATTCTTGATCGTGATCAGCTGCATCACCGAGGTCTCCAAGGCCCGGCCGGTGGCGCGGGCGCGCAGGATCCCGCGGTTCCAGACCACGACACTGCCGCCGTCGACCACATACTTCTGCTCCAAGAACTCCAGGGACTGCCATGCCTCGCTCATGGCGGCCATGAACTGCTCGATGCCGCTCGGCCCGCGCCAGATGCCCCCGTAGGGCAGGGAGTCCGCCTGGTACATCACGACCTCTGGGTCCAGGCACTGGGCAAGCTGACCGAAGTCGGCCTTGCCGAGGCCCCCTGCGGCGATATAGGCGACTTCCGCCCGGTAGAACCTCTCCAGCACGGCGAGTGAGCTCCTGCCCTCGTCGCCTCCCGAAGCCGGACCGTCATTCGTCATTGCTTCTGCCATCATGCGCTCGTCATCTCCGCCCCGGACAGGATGCATCCGGCGGAAATCGGACCCGTAGTCGTCACGCATGTAGAGCGGCCTCAGCTCCGACAGCCGGCCGTGATCCCGAGGCAGCGGCTTCCACGCATCGGAGGTGATCTCCTGCGGCCGCTGCAGGCCGATCCGCTCGCACGGCATCCCGCCCACCTCATCGTCGGGGATCGACGGGTCGGCCAGCACCGGCAGGATCATCTCCATCACCAGCTGCCGGGCCTCGCCCCACAGCGTCCAGTGGCGGGTCCTTGCGTGGCCGACGTGAGCAGGTCACGGCCAGGGCGCAGACGTGCCGCGCCCCCGGCAGCGGGCTGCCAGGGGCGCGGGGGATCAGGATGACGCGAGCTTCACATCGAGCCCGGTGATCCGGTCGGTGGCGACGGCGGCGGTGGCGGTCGTGGCGGCGTAGCCGCTCTTGGTGACCGTCACCTCCCGATCGCCGGTCTGGGGGGAAAACAGCCAGTAGGCGCCGGAGACGTCGGTGGTGGCCGTGCGCCCGCCGGAGGCGACCGCCGCCCCCTGCACGGGCTTGCCGGTGGCGGCATCGGTGACCGTGCCGGTCACCAGGCCGCCCTCGACCTTCTGGCAGGTGCGGTCACCGACGTAGACGTCGTCGATCGCCCACCAGCCCGAGCGGTTGCCCCGGTAGTGGAAGCGGACCTGGGCCTTGGTCTTGCCCGCCGCCTGCGGCATCGCCACCACCTGCGCGGCCGGGCCGGAAGCGCCGGGGAAGCCCTTACGGGTCCACACCGTCGTCCAGGTACGCCCGCCGTCCAGGCTGAGGTCGGCCCAGGCGATGGCGTTCACGCCGGGCTTGAGGTCGCCCGCGAACTCCAGCACCGGGCTGGTGTGCTTGGCCAGGTTCAGCACGGGGCTGGTCAGGTAGGTGTCCTGGACATGCCCCTTGCCGGAGTGGTCGGAGTCGACGATGGCGAACCTGCCGCTCCCGCCGGTCCGGTTCTCCCGGGCGCCGGGGTTGTCGAAGACCCAGCCGGGCTGGTAGTCGAACCCGGGGAAGCCGGGATCGACGTTGGTGACCTGCCACCCGGTGGGCTTGCCCGAGCTGAACGGCTCGGGCGTGCCCGCCCTGCTCGCCTGGTAGCCGGGGGCCACGCACGCCAGGGCGGCGGGCAGGGCGGCGTCCACGGTCTGGTCCTCCGCCCCCAGACTGACCTTCCTGCTGACCGGGTCGTAGCCGGGCGCGCCCGGGGTGATGCGCAGCGTGTAGTCGGTGGCGGGCAGCAGGGACAGGGAGAAGCGGCCGGTGATCGCGTCGGCGGTGGCGTCCCACGTGTGGCCCTTGCCGTCGTCGGCGGTCACCTTGGCGCCCAGCGGC
The DNA here is from genome assembly GCF_031570565.1 of Nonomuraea sp. 3-1Str. Classification (NCBI taxonomy): domain Bacteria; kingdom Bacillati; phylum Actinomycetota; class Actinomycetes; order Streptosporangiales; family Streptosporangiaceae; genus Nonomuraea; species Nonomuraea sp. 3-1Str. The sequence continues at coordinate 28,471 of NZ_JALHBK010000035.1, read as the reverse complement.
CAGCCGTGGCCGGAGCCGTCGGTGAGCGTGCCGGACAGGGTCTTGCGCTGGGTCGGGGTGAGCGGGACGTCCTGCTTGATCGAGCCGTCCTTGGTCACCTTGACCGCCACGGTGGCGTCCTGGTAGCCGTAGGCGCTCACCTTGAGCTGGTAGTCACCGGCCAGCAGCTTGAAGGTGTACGCGCCGTCCTCGCCGGAGGTGGACTGGCGGTTGAGCTGCCCGCTCAGCGACACGGTGGCGTCCTTGAGCGGCTCGCCGGTGGCGGCGTCGGTGACGGTGCCCGAAAGCGTGCCCAGGCCCTGGGCGCCCGCCTGCACCAGCGCCAGCGCGTCCAGGCGGCCCTCGCCGTAGACGTTGTTGTTGGCCGCGTCGCCGCCGCACTGCGGGTCGGCGGTGTCGATGGCGGTCAGGTCCAGCAGCGTGCGGGTGCCCTCGATGTCGCGGGCCAGCGACGGGTTGGCCGACCAGAGCAGGGCCACCGCGCCCGACGCGTGCGGCGTGGCCATCGAGGTGCCCGACATCAAGAGGTAGCCTCCGCCCTTGACGGAGGAGCGGACGTCCACGCCGGGAGCCGAGATGTCGGGCTTGATCTGCCCGTCCTGGCCGTCTCCCCGGCTGGAGAAGCTGGCGATCTTGTTGTTGCTGTCGTAGGCGCCCACGGAGTAGTTGAGCGTACGGCTGCCCGGGGTGCCCGAGGTCCGGCACTCGGGCCCTTCGTTGCCGTTGGCCCACATGCCGAAGATGCCGGACGCCGCCCAGGCCGCCTGGACCTCCTCGAACATCGGCTCGTTGGAGGGCAGGCCGCTGCCCCAGGAGTTGTTGACGATGTGCGGGCGCTTGGCCGGGTCGGGGTTCTGCCCGGCCGCGTCGGTGGGCGCCAGCATCCACTGGCTGGCCCGCATCAGGTCCAGGTCGCTGCAGCCGCCGGCCTGGCAGCCGCTGGCGGCGATCCACTTGGCCTTGGGCGCGACGCCGATCTGGTCGCCCTTGCCGTCGTCGCCCACCATGGTGCCCATGGTGTGCGAGCCGTGGTTGTGGCCGTCGCACGGGCCGGGCTCGTCGCAGTTCCCGGCCGCGTCGTACCAGTTGTAGTCGTGGGTGAAGGTGCCGTCGCCGTTGTTGCCCCGGTAGGAGCCGATCAACGCCGGGTGGGTGTACTCCACGCCGGTGTCGACGTTGGCCACGACGATGTCCTCGCCGCGCACGCCGTACTGCTGCCACACCTGGTCGGCCTTGATGTCGGCGATGCCCCACGCCACGGCGGCGGCCGTCGCGGCGGCGGCCTTGGTCTCCACCGGCAGGGCCACCGGGTAGGTTTTGGGCGCCCGGACCTCGCTCACCCCGTCCATCTTCGCCAGCTTTTCGGCCAGCTTCAGGGGCACGTCGCGGACGTACACGGCGTTGGCCGCCCAGAACGTCTCGCTCTTGCGGCTCTCGGCCTTCAGCAGCTTGCGCAGCGGGGCCTGCGAGCGGTCGGCTGTGTCGCGCAGGGCGCGCACGACCTGCTCGCCGCGCGCGGTGCGGGTCCTGGCCCGCTCGGCGCTCTTGGTGTCGGCCTTGTCGGACAGCAGCACCCACAGGTCGGTGCGGTCCTTGGCGGCGTAGGCCGCGAGCACTTCCCCGCCCAGCGGACGCGGATCAGCCGGCGCTGCGGCCGCCGCCGGGGCGGGGGCCAGGAGGGAGGCGGCCATGAGCGCGCCCACCGCTAAAGTGATGATTTTCATGTCAGCGTCCTTCGCAGCTCAGGTGCGCGACGAGTGGCTGTGAAGTGGTCTCCCAGCCAGTGCCGTTGAGAATCTGGCCGCTCGCCCAGACGTCCTTGGGCCCGGAGCCGGTCAGCGCGCTGTAGATGTACGCCGAGCCGGGCGCCTGGACGCCCTCGGGCCGCACGTCCGTCCAGGACTTGCCGTCCCAGTGCTGCAGCGGGGGTTGCGACGAGCCGTCGGCCGGCGACGTCGCGGTGATCCACACGTCGTTGGGGCCCGCGGCGTAGACGGAGAAGGGCGAGGTCCAGGCCGCCGACGGCGTGGGCGCGGCACTCCAGGACTTGCCGTCCCAGTGCAGCGCCACGGGGGCGAAGGTGCCCGGCTTCCGCTCAAAGCCGACCGCCCAGACGTCGTCGGAGGCACGAGCGCTGACGGAGAGGAGCTCGGCGAGCAGCCCGGGCACGCCGGGCATCTCCCTCCACGCCTTCCCGTCGTAGTGCAGGATCAGCGACTCGATCCGCGCGGGGTCGGTGTACTGCCTGCCGACCGCCCAGACGTCGTCACGGGACCGCGCGTGCACAGCGCGCAGGGTTGCGTTCGCCCGGGTCATCGCCGGGTGGTCGACGTTCTTCCAGACTCTGCCGTTCCATTGCTGGATGGCGGCGCCGGCGGAGTCCGCGCTCTGTGTGGTGTACTCACCGACGGTCCAGGCGACCGAGGGTGAGACCGAGTCGATGGACTGAAGGGTGGGCCTGGTCGCGGTGGGGTCGGGGGAGATCGCGGTGGGCACGAAGGCCCACCGCCCGCCGTTCAGGCGCGCGAAGACCGGGACGCCGCTGCCGTAGGTGTCGCCGTAGCGGAACTGGTAGCGCGCCCACCCGCTGGACGTCGAGTCGAAGGTCGTCTCCCAGGCGCCGCCAGTGGCCATGGCCGCGTGCGGGATCTGCTTGGGCAGGAGCTTGACCGACCTGCCGTCCGAGGTCAGGGTGGCGGAGGTGCGGTCACCCTCGGTGGTGAACACCGCCTGCTTGGATGAGACGGACGACGCGTGGGCCACCGAGACGCCGCCGTCGGGGATGGCGGGCACGTCGAGCAACTTCCAGGTGGGGGTGCAGGCGGCGGCCGAGGCCGCCGTCGCCGCGCCGGTCGTGAGCGCGGTGGTCAATGCCGTCGCCGCCAGGGCGACCGCGGTTCTGCGTATGCTGCGCACGAATGCTCCTCAGAAGGCGCCGATGCCGTTGGGTACGCCCATGCCGGTGGGCCCGTCGTATCCGCGCCTGGCGGTGCACAGCGGCGAGCCGCCGCAGGACCCGTTGGCGCCGGTGGTGATGTCGAACAGGTACTGGCCGGAGCCGTAGAGCTTCTGGCCGGGCACGATCTTCTGGCCGTTGTCGCCCAGCGCGTACACGCCGCCGATCAGCGCGACGCTGATCGGGGTGCCGCTGACGCCGATCCAACCGCCCCAGGTGGTGCTCTCGTAGAGCTGCACGGGCGAGCGGGCATCGCCCACCGCGGCCACGTCGGCGACCGTGCGCTTGGCGCCGCACTGCCCCTTCGGCTGCCAGGCCGGGCGCGCCTCGTACACCGAGCAGCCCGAGCCGGACCCCGAGGAGGCCATCTCGCTCCAGCCGCGCGCGTTGCCCGGGTCACGCCACAGGATGGTCGCGCCCACCGCGATCACCGATCCGTAGGCGGCCGGGACCATCTGCCTGCCCACGCCGTTGCCGAACCCGCTGCCGCCGCCCGCGACGATCGGGACACCGGGGTGGTCGTAGTGCACCGCGTCGGCCCGCTGGCCGGCGTACTCGTAGAAGCCGGTCATCACCGAGACCGCGTCGGCGCCCTGGACTACCGCCTGGTCGACCGCGGCGCCTATGCTGGCCGGCGTCTCGTCGTCGGCCTCGACCAGCAGCAGCTTGCAGTTGGGGCAGGCGGCCGAGCCCAGGTCGAGCCCGGCCGCGGTGTGCAGCGCGTAGCCGTTGTGGGTCGGTGGCCTGGTGGTGCCGCCGCGCTGGTCCACGTGACGGAAGCAGGGGAACATCTCATCGCACAGCGGCAGGTCGTTGCCCTTGCGATACTCGTTCAGGTCGCGCTCGGCGCTGGGATGGCCGTACGGGACCACGACCGCGAGGGTCTGGCCACCGCCCAGCCAGGACGAAGGCAGCTTGTAGGCGTCCTGCAGGTCGGCCGCCTTGAGCCCGTCGCTGACGTTCGCGTCGGACTTGGAGGTGACCTTCAGCAGGCAGTCGGGGGTGGAGCAGTCGCCGGCGGCCTGAGCCGACGCCGGCACCAGCAGGGTCAGGCCGAGCACGATCGCGGGGAGCAGCCGGGAGATGATCACGGTCACTGGTCCTTCGGTGCGAGCCGGTAGGCGCGGAGGTTGGTCTGCTCGACGGCGTTGCCGTCGCGGTCCACGGCCTTGATCCGCAGGGCGGCGTACTCGCCGCTGCTGGGGCTGGTGAGGGTCGTGGTGAAGCGGCCGTCGCGTCCCCGGTTCGCGGTCTGGGGCTCCGACCACGTCGTGCCGCCGTCGTAGGAGACGGAGACGGTGGCGTTCACCCTGCTGGGGTCGTCCTGGTACTGCTGGTGCCGCACCGTGAAGGCCACCTCGAACGGCTCGCCGGCGGGGGTGGCGTTGTCGATGTCCAGCGGCAGGTCGGGCCGTACGAACAGCAGGGGCAGGAACGAGCAGCGGCGGGTGGGGTCGGGCGCGCACATCGCCTGGTCGGGCAGATCGGCCGACCGGTCGCGGTTCGTGGTGCGGAAGGTCCAGTCGGTGGTGCTGGTGGCGTCCTCCACACCAGGGTTGTCGCCGGTCACCTTCAGCCGGTATTCGGCGGGCTGCGGCAGCAGCGGCAGGTCCAGCAGCTGCGTGAGGCGTGTGCCGTCGCCCCGGGTCGCCGAGGTGAAGGCGAGCGCTCCGTCGCGGTAGAACTCCACCTTCGCGAGTCCGTCGAGGGCCGAGCGGTAGTGGCCGGCGGTGGAGTCGGCGTACGGGTTGAGGTACAGCAGGCCCAGATCGTCCTGCCGGCAGGCCACGCACACCTGCTGCAGCGCGCTGGTGACGTTCGTGTCAGGGGTGTTCTGGACCCCGATCAGGGCCTCCTGCACGTACGGTGCACTGCTGGAGGGCACCTGCGGTCCCTTGTTCCAGGTCTCGGTGAGGTGCTGGCCCGGCCGGATCAGCCGGCGCTCCCCCAACAGGCGCAGCCCCAGGTCCGGTCGCAAGATGGGCTCCCAGGAGACCTTGCCGGGGGCGTTGCTGTACCAGTAGTCGGTGCGCTTGCCGCCGTACAGGGGGGCGGTGACGCCGAAGGTGGTCTGCGTCCACGGCAGGTAGACCGTGCTCAGGAGCTCCGGGTGCTGGGAGGTGGCTCCCGGAGTGTTGTGGATCGTGGAGTCCACGGTCGTCAGGTCCGAGCGCCTGACCGTGCGGGTGAGTGAGGCCGGCACGCCGCCGGGCTCGTGGAAGGCCACCTTGTACGTGGGATCGGCCCCGGTGGGACCGCCGATCGAGGTCATGGCCAGGAAGTCCAGGCTGCCCTTGGTCACGCGCCTGGTCGGCGTGGCGTACAGGGTGTGGACCCCGAAGTCCCCTCCGGAGACCAGGCGCATGAGGAACAGCGCCGTGACCGAGTTGCCGAAGGGCGGGTTGCCGACCTGGTCGCCCTGGACGGTGGTGCGGTTGTAGGTGATGAGGTCGTACTGCGTGTCGGCGGTCTCGGGCACGCCCTCGATCGTCGTCTCGTACGGCACGGCCTTGCGCGCGTCCAGCGTGAGCGACATGTCCTCGGTGACGGAGAACTCCGGCTCGATCACCAGGGCGCCGGTGGAGCCCATGTCCAGGACCGGTCCGGTCAGGACACTGGCCTCGATGCTGTAGTGGCCCGCCGGCACGCTGAAGACGGCCTGGGAGGTGCCCTCCACGCCGTCGCCCACCTGGAACAGCGTGAACGTCGGGTCGTCCAGGCTGTGGATGGAGCCGAGCATGACGCCGGGCTTGCCGGTGCGGTCGATGGAGTCGACGGTGACCGTGTGGTACTCGGGATAGTCGGCCGGCGCCGCCATCGGATCGGCGGGCAGGGCCGGGGCGCCTTCGGGCTGGGCCAGCGTGATGCGGCCGGTGCCCGGCTTCTGCCCGGCCTTCCACTTGCCGGCCAGCTCCTGGCCGAAGCCTTCGGCGTCCTTCTTGGCCAGGGTCCTGGACTGCGGGCCGAGCGTGGCCACGCCGCCCGACTCGACCTTGACCGGCAGGGCGTCGGCGTGCGCGTCGTCCAGCCCGGCGCGCACCAGGTAACTGACGTTGAACAGGCGGACGTCCAGCGTGGTGCCCAGGAACGGGGCGGCCTCGGCGGGAATGACGTACTCGTCGCCGTTCAGGGTGAGCTGGGCGAACACGCCATTGCCCGGGTCGATGACGGTGGCGCTGCCGGTGAGGTCCACCTGCACCTTGTCACCGGTCACCAGCGTGACCGTGGCGCCGGGCCCGGTCGCGGCTTTCGGCGGGGGTCCTGTCGTGGCCTCGGCGGTGCCGAGCCCGGTGACCAGCGTGAGCGCGAGGCAGGCCGCGCCCAGCCGGGAGGTTAACTTGTTCATGCCTTGACCCAGCCGTCCTTGTCGTCTTCGCTTCCGCCTTCTTCAGGCGCGATCTCCGCGCCTTCGTCCTCGGTGAGCTCGTCCTCGACGGCCTCGTCCTCGGCCTCGTGTACGTCGGACATGCGAAGAGCGTGACGAATGGGACATTCAGCTAGCTATGCGGGAGATCCCTCATTCCGCCGTGGCGGCGTCCCCCATGAGGGCCAGCTCGATCCGCGAGCGCAGGTTCAGCTTGCGCAGGACGGCGCTGAGATGCCGCTCCACCGTCTTGGCCGACAGGAACAGCTCCTGCGCGATCTCCTTGTTGGTCAGCCCGGAGGCGGCCAGCCGCGCGACGTCCCGCTCGCGGGGTGACAGGGCGTCGCCGTAGCCGCGGGTGCCGCCCCGGTGCCTGGCGGGCAGCGACAGGCCGCGCTCGCGCGCCAGGCGGGCCGCGCGGTCCAGGTCCCAGCGGGCGCCGAGCGCCTCGTAGGTCTCGATGGCCCGCCTGAGCTGCTCATCGGTCCCGGCCTGCTCCCTGGCCTGGGCCGCCTCGTACGGGCACTGGATGGCCTCGTAGAGCTCGGCCGCGGCGGTGAAGTGACCGCCGGAGGGGTCCAGGACGCCGCGGGCGTGGCGCAGCGCGGCGGGAGCAAGCGGCGCGTGCAGGCCCGCCATCGCCCGTTCGGAGCGGTTCACCAGGTCCGCGGCCTCCGCGGCGCGCCCGGCCGCCACCATCGCCTCGACCAGGGCGGGCACGGTCCGCACCTCCGAGGGCCGCAGGCCGCGCTCGAACCACGACTCGATCAGCGGCAGGACCTCCGCCACCGCCCGGTCCGGCTCGCCGCGCGCGACGGCCTGGCGCAGCAGCGCGGTGATCAGCAGCGCCGTCTCGTCCATGGTGCCCGGGACCTCGGTCATCACCTGGCGGATCCCGAACTCGGCGCCAGCCGCGTCGGTGCGGGCCAGCGCCAGGCAGGCGGTCACGGTCGCCGCCGCGTACCTGTCCTTGGGCCGCTCGCTGAGCCGCTCGGCCAGCATGGCCGTCTCGGTGGTCAGCCCGTCCCAGGAACCCGCGCAGTAGTCGGCCACCGCCAGCGCGGAACGGCACCGGTCGATCATGTCCCCGCCGCTCACCTCGACCAGGGGGGCCGCGCCCTCCAGGGCCACCCGTAATATCGTCTGCGCCTGGACGTGGTCACCGACGAAGGCCAGCGCCGAGCCGATCGAGTAGTAGGCGTTGACCTTCGCCCGGTGCCAGGACCGGTGCCCGAGGCTCCCGCGCACCTCCTCGATCAGCTCGGCCCAGCGCGGGTCGCCCATCAGCACCATACTGCTTGTGATCTTGCCGAGCACGAAGATCTGCAGGGGCGCGTTCTTGACCGCGGGCAGGACGGCCAGCGTCCTGTCCATCCAGTGCCGGTCGGCGGTTCTGGCATCCCGCCCCATGCTCAGGACGGTCATCATCCGCACCGCCAGCTCGGGCTGGGCCTCGATGTCCAGGTCCGCCACGGCCGAGGTCAGCGCCTCGAACCAGGGGCCGGGCCCCTGTCCGGTCGCATCCTTCAGATAGAGCAACAGCAGGGTCAGCTCGGCGCGCAGCACCGGCGAGGGGCCCTGGTCCAATGCCAGGGCCAGCAGGTCGATGACGTCGGGAATGTGCAGCAGCCCCTCGGCCGCCCAGCCGAGCCTGACCGTCAGCCGCCCGCGGTGCTCCGCCTCCAGCGGAGCGTGCCGCAGGACCGCCTCCAGGATCCTGACCACCTCGGCGTCGTCGCCCAGCCGCAGCGCCTGGTCGGCGGCTCGTTCGGCGGCCTCCACCCAGGCCGCCATGTGCCCGGCGCGCCGGTGGTGGTGGGCCAGTTGCCCCAGCGGCACCGACGGCATCGCCTCCACCGCGGCGGCGGCCCTGGCGTGCAGGTCGCGCCGCCTGGCCGCCGGAATGTCCTCGTACACCGCCTGCGCCGCGAGCACGTGCCGGAACGCCGCCGTCTCACCGCGCGCGGTCAGCAGGCCGTGCTCCACCGCCTCGTCCAGCCCGTCCAGCGCGCTCTCATACGGCAGGCGGGCGGTGGCCGCCAGCACCTCGACCGGCATCGGCTCCTGCAGCACCGAGGCCGCCCTGACCACCGCCTCGGCCTGCGGCGACAGGCGGCCCACCCGCTCCAGCACCGGGTCGCGCACGCCCGCCGGCACGTCCAGCCTGGCGATGGTCCTGCGCGCCCACTCTCCGCCCCGGTGCATGAGCGTCCCGCGCTGGCGCAGCAGCGCCACCAGCTCCTGCACCGCCAGCGGAACGCCGGAGGCCCGCTCGCACAGGTGCTCGGCGAAGTCGAGCGAGATCTCCTCGGTGCCCAGGATCGCCGCCGCCAGCTCCCTGGTCTGCGCCACGTCCATGGGCGCCAGTCGTACGCGGGCGTGGGCGACGGCGCGCGGCAGGCGGGCCGTCACCGCACGCAGGTCGGCGGAGGCCTCATCGGCGCGGTAGGTCAGCACCACGGCCAGGTCCCGGGGCGGGTCGGACAGCAGGTAGCCGAGGAACTCCACGGTCTGCTCGTCGGCCCAGTGCAAGTCCTCCACGACCAGCACGGCCTGGCCCAGCGCGCGCAGGAGCTCACTCAGGCCGCGGAACACCCGGTGGCGCTCGCCCGCGCGGTCGTCCAGGGGCTCGGGGGGCTCCGGCAGGCGTTCGGCCAGCTCGGGCAGGAGCGGGCGCAGCGCGCCCGCGACCGCTGACAGGCCGGTCAGGTCATCGGGCACCTCGCGCAGCGCCTCGACGATCGGGCCGAGGGGGAACGGCTCCCTGATCCTGGCGCAGCCGCCGGTCAAAATACGGAGACCGGTCCGGGACAGCTCGGCCACCAGGCGGGTCTTGCCGATGCCCGCCTCGCCCTCGACCACGGCGACCGCTGGGGTGTTGGAGACGGTCTCGGTCAGCTGGGCCAGCTCACCGGCGCGGCCGACGAGTGTCGGCGAGATCATCAGCCGCTTATGGATCACGTCTGTTCCCTGCTCGACCCAATGCCTAGATCACACAAATACCACAAACTCCCCTTTCCGGCCCGTCCCTTTCTCGGACTTCTCCTCGACGACGGACGGCTTCCGGCGGCCGAGGCCGAGGACGAAGCGGGTGGCTGGCCGAAGCGGCGCCGGTGATCCACGGCGCCGATGTCTCGCACAATGACCGGTGACGCCGGGGACCAGCGGCCGGGCGCGCCATGGCCGAGCTGAAGCCCTTGGACACGCATCCGCGTGTCCGGTGGCCGCGGCAGCCCAAAGTGCAGGAATTCCCGCAGGCTCTGACCTCCGTGACCACCTGTGAGCCTCAACTTCTCAACTGGAGGAGAGCCGAGCGGGGTGCCCGGCTGGAGGTGGCGGTGGGCTACCCGCCGCGCACCGATTGCGACAGCCTCCCGGGGCCGATCACGGCTACCGGCGCCCGACACCGGCCATCGCTGATCGTCCGGCTTGCCGCGTTTGTCAAATGGGCGTCACCAGAGGTGTACTGCCTTCCGGAAAGCTGATCATCCGATCACGCACGAGGGAGGACCGGTGGACTTCGCGATCCTGGGCACCATTCGCCTCAATGGACCCGGCGGCCGGATCCGTCTCAGCCGCAAGCAGCGGGCCGTGATCGGGGTCCTGCTGCTCCACCCGAACGTGACCGTTTCCACCGAACGCCTGATCGGCGCCCTCTGGGACGACCCGCCCCGCTCGGCACTGTCCAACGTCCAGACCTACGTCCATCAGCTCCGCCGCTCCCTGGAAGGCAGCGGCCTGTGGCTGGGGACCGAGGGGTCGGGGTACGCCTGCGAGGTCCCGCCGGAGCGTCTGGACCTGCTGGTGTTCGAGGAGGGCGTACGCCGGGCGCGCAGGGAACGGGCGAACGGCGACCTGGTGGCGGCCGAGCGGGAGTACGCGGCCGCAGTCGCGTTGTGGCGCGGAACCCCGGCCGAGGACGTACCGCTCAGCGGGGCCGTGGCGCCGCGGATCACCGAGCTGGAGGAGCAGCTGGCGGTGGCCAGATCGGAGTGGATCGACGTACGGCTCGCGCTCGGCCACGACGGCCTCGCCGCCGAACTGCGTACTCTCGTCGCCGCCCACCCGCTGCGTGAGCGGCTGCGAGAGCAGCTCGTGGTCGCCCTGCACCGCAGCGGGCGGCGGGACGAGGCCCTCGACGCCTTCCGCGAGGCGCGTGAGCTGCTGGTGGCCGAGCTGGGCATCGAGCCGGGCCCGGAACTGCGCCGCCTGCACGCCGCGCTGCTCTCCGGCGACGCCGATCGCCGTTCGCCGCTGCTCCCCGGCGAGACCGATCATCACTCGCCATCAGCCGGAGAGGCCGGGCGCCACTCGCCGTCACCGACAGGAGAGGGCGGTCGTCATTCGCCGCCGCCCCCGGCCGCAGACGCCGACCCGCACGGCATGCCGCCGTCCGCGGACGCCGAAGCGGGCGCTCGGCCGATGGCGTTCCGGGGGCTGTGCCAGTTACCCGGCGATACCGCGGACTTCGTCGGGCGTGAGGGAGAGATCGCCGAGCTGCTGGGGCTGCTGCGGGCGGGCGCGGATCGGCTCGGTCCGCCCATCGTGGTCGTGTCCGGTCTGCCCGGCGTGGGCAAGACCACGCTCGCCGTACGACTGGCGCACCTGTTGCGAGCCGACTATCCCGACGGGCAGCTCTTCGTCCGGCTCGGACGGGACGCGCGCGGCCCCCGGGAGCCCGGCGAGCTGCTGGACGTGCTGCTGCGCTCGCTCGGCCTCGACGGCGCGCTCATCCCCATCCCGGTCGAGGAACGCGCGGGACTGCTGCGTCAGCGGCTGGCCGACCGGGCGGTGCTCCTCGTGCTGGACGACGCCGTCGAGGAGGACCAGGTCCGCCACCTGCTGCCGGGCACCGCACGCGGCGCCGTCCTGGTGGCCTCCCGCTCTCCGCTGCCCGCCCTGGAAGGTGCCGTACGGCTCAGGCTCGACGTCCCTGACGAGAAGGACGCCAGGCTCCTGCTGGAACGCGTGGCGGGCCCGGACCGCATCGGTTCAGCGCCCGGCGCGGCCGAGCAGATCCTGCGTTCCTGCGGCCGGTTGCCGCTGGCCATCCGGGTCGCGGGAGCCCGCCTGGCCACCCGGCCGGTCTGGCCGGTCAGCGAGTTCGCCACCCGGCTGGCCGGACGGGGCCTGGACGAGCTGGTCGTCGGCGGGCTGGACGTGCGCGCGACGTTCGAGCCGAGCTACGCGGCGCTGCCGGACCCGGCCAGGCGCGCGTTCCGGCTGCTGGGCCTGGCCGGGCTGGACAGCGTGGCGGAGTGGTCGGTCGCGGCCCTCCTCAGACCACCCGCCACGGAAACGGACGCGGCGACCGCCAGACCGCCTGGCTCAGACGGGGATGCGGACAAGCTGGGGACGGCCACGCTGGAGGCGGATGCGGCGCTGGAGACGCTGGTCGCGCGGGGCATGCTCACCTCGACCGAGGTGGACGGGGCCGGACAGCCCCGCTACCGGCTGCACGACCTGCTGCGGGTGTACGCGCGGGAACGGGCGCAGGCGGAGGAGACCCCCGAGGGTCGGCGTGCGGCGCTCACCTGCCACGTGCTGGAATGCCTGCGGCGTACCCGGGCCGCCACGCGCCGCCTGCCGATCCTGCTGGCCCCGCCGTACGAGTGCGAGCCGGAGGAGGGGGAGGCGCCCGACGTACGGGTGAGCGAGATGTGGCTGGCGGCCGAGCGGCGTACGCTGATGCTCGCCCTCAGCACCGCCGCCGAGCTGGGCCTGAACGACGCGGCGGCCGAGCTGGGTCACCACCTCACCAGCTATTTGATCATGGATCGGTTCCTGGCCGACGCCGAGCGGGTCCAGCGGATCGTGATCGGGCTGGGCGATGGGCGCGCCGCGTTGCGGGCCCGGCTGCTGCTGGCCACGGTGGAGATCGAATGGGGTCGGTTCCCATCGGCCGAGACCATGTGCGGCGTGCTGCTGGCGGAGTTCGACCGCGCCGGCGACAGGCACGGAGCGGCGTACGCGCTGATCGTCAGGGCCGCCGCGCGGCATGGCATGGGCCATTTGGACGAGGCGCTGGCCGACGCGTACGCCTGCCTCGACCTGATGGCGGCTCACGGTGACGCCGCCGGGCTGGCGTACGCGTGGACCTGGCCTGTCTGGATCCACGTCGAGCGCGGTGAGCACGGGCGGGCCGTGGAGATCGCCAGAGCGCGGCTGGAGGTGACCGAGAAGGACGACTACGCCATCCGCGGCAACCTGCTGCGCGGCCTCGGCACCGCCCTGTACCACCGGGGCGAGACTGCGGAGGCCGTCGTCCGCTACCGGGAGGGCCTGCTGACGGCGCAGGCGCTCGGCGATCGCGCCGAGACGAGCAAGGCGCTGCGCCGGCTGGGGGAGGCACTGGGTGCGCTGGGCCGATTCGACGAGGCGGCCGAGACACTGGCGGCGAGCCTGCGGCTGTTCGTGGAAAGCGGCGACACCCTGGGCGAGGCGCTGGCCGGGCACACGCTCGGCGTCGTGCACCTGCGCCAGGGCGAGCCCCGCCGGGCGGTGGCGGACCTGCGGGCCGCGCTGGAACGGCTCGGCGGCGACGGGCCTTCGGTGTGGCGAGCCCGCGTTCTCAGGGAGCTGGGCCGGGCCTACGCCCTGCTGGGGCGGCACGAGGAGTCGGCGGCGGCGTGGCGCGGCTCCCTCGCCCTGTTCGGCGACGCGGCGGAGGGACGGGAGGTGGCCGCGTTCCTGGCGCCCTGACCGACGCTATTCGCCGAGCCGCCATACGACCGGCACACCCTGCGTTCCCGCCAGCCTGGCCTCCTTGCGCGCCAGCCCCGGGGTGGCGCCCTCGGCGACCAGCACGCCCTCAGGCGACAGGGCGGCCCACATCCCGGCGGGCGCGTCGGCCACCTCCAGCGCCCGGTTCACCTCCGGCCGGGCCGGGGCGGGCGTCCGGCGGGCCTGCCACCGCCGCCAGTACAGCCACTGCACGACGATCAGCGGCCCGAGCACGGTCAGCAGCGGCAGCAGCCGGCCATGGGACAGCACGAAGCCGATGGACAGAGCCAGCAGGACGGCCTCCAGACCGGCGGCACACCACGCGGCCGCCTTCCCGAACGCCCGCAGCGCCACCACCGGCCAGATCGACAACATCAGGCAGTCGCCGAGCCCGATGAGGGCGGGATCGTCGCCATAGGAGGAGGCCAGCACGGGCGCGAACGGCAGCCCCTGCATCCGCTGGACGAAGTCGGCGGTGAGCGACGTCAGCCCGGTGGCCAGCGTGTCGTACAGGGTGAGGGCGGCGGCCAGGGCGGCCACCTGCGCAGGGGTGATCGCCGCCTGCACCCACATGTTCACCACGCCGACGACGAGCAGGATCAGCAGGGCGTCGTTGATCACAAGGAGCGCGGCCGGCCATCCCAGCGCGAAGGCGGTGACGTCGGCGGCGCACAGGAGCAGGGCGGCGATCATGCCCCACCGGCCGCCCAGCACGGGGGCGAGGGTGAGCTGGGTCAACGTCAGGACCACGAGCCCGAAGATCGACACGACGACGCCCGTGGGCAGGTGCAGGTACGCGAACGGCATCACGACCAGCGTCACCACCATGACCGCGATGTCCGCGCCCACCATCCGGCCGACCGGCGGTCTGGGCATGACGTAACGGCGCAGGTACGCGGCGGTGAGCGCGACGGCCAGAGCGACGAGGGCGTACAGGGCGAGCACGTACGGGGTCATCACAGTCCTCGCTCGAAGCTGATCTCCAGCAGGTCCGTGCGCAGCCGGCAGGGCGTGGGCAGGTCCTCGGCGGTCTCGACCAGAACGATGCCGGTCAGGGGCAGCCCGTGGGCGCGCTCCTCCAGCCGGCCGAGCAGGCCCTGCTCGGCCTTGCCCGCGACGACGTACAGGATGGTGCCCTCCAGGGCGTACCGGGTGGGCAGCGGCAGCGCGTGCTCGGCCTGCAACAGGTCCAGCACGTCACGCGTGGTCAGCCCGCCGGGTGACCTGCGGCCGAGCACCCGCGAGGTGGCGGGCAGGGCGGCGAGGGCGCATGTCGGGGGCTCGGCCAGAACCTGGACGAGGTCGCCGGTGACGTACCTGAGCAGGAGCGTGGTGTCGCGAAACGCGGAGTACGGCGTCACGACGATCGTGCCGATCTCGCCAGGAGCGGCGGTGGCCAGGGTCTCGGGGTCGAGTATCTCGACCAGGCCCTGGTCAGCGGACAGGTGCAGATGACCGTCGGGGCAGACGCGGCCGGACACCGGGGCGATCTCGGTCATGCCGTACCCGTCGCGGACCTCGGCCCCGAACGCGTGCTCCGCCCGCTCGCGCAGCGCGTCGGTGAGGACCTCGCCGCCGGACCAGATGGTGGTCAGTGCGAAGTCGGCGGCCCGCCAGCCGCCCCGCTCGGCCTCCTGCACGAGCGCCGCGAGGTGGGAGGCCGGCACGTTGAGGTGAGACATCTGCGCGCGCTTGCCCGGAACGTGCAGCGGAGTGGCCAGCCGGTCGAGCGTGGCGGCCGGGTCGATGGTGCCCAGGTGGGCGAACACGGCCCCGGTACGGGTGACGGCCCGTTCGGTGAGGATCTGCGCGACGGACCGCGAGCTGCTCGCGTTGGCCCACACGTCGTCCGTGCGCACGTTCCCGGACATCATGAGCGAGAGCGCCGACAGGCACGACAGCAGCTCGATCTCGTAGGCGGAGAACCACACGAGCGTGGGCGTGCCCGTCGTGCCCGTCGTGTGCGCGAGCACGGATGGCTTGGCCCGGTCGGAGACGAACGCCGCCGGCCTGCCGCGCAGGTCGGCCTTGGAGGTGGGGGCGATCGAGGACAGGGTTTGCGGGGTGATCGAGGCCGGGTCCACGCCGTGCTCCGCGAACCACCGCCGGTAGTAAGGGCTCTCCGCCGCCGCGTGGGCCACCGTGCGCCGCAGCCGCCGCCGGGTGAGGTCCTCCTGGAGCTCGGGGTCGTTGCCCGCGATCAGGTCGTCGGCGCCCTCGCCGGGCGAGCCGAACGTCTCCAGCGTCTCGCGCATGTCGTCGACCAGCGTGTAGACGTCCCGCAGCCGGAACCTGCGCCCCGACATCATCGACCAGGCGTAGCCGAGCTGGCGTACCGCGGTGCCGAACACGCCGCATTCCTCCCGTCGTGGTGTCCCCCGGGAGAGGGCTCCCGGGGGATCACTCGCTGTTCGTCAGACCTGCAGCCCGAAGATGGCGCTGGACAGGGTGCTGACGGCGTACTTCGCGTAACGACGGGCGGTCTTGACCATGACGAACTCCCAGTTCCTCAGGGGGCGCACCGATCGCGCCCTCTGCGATCAAGAGTGGGAGCCGCTGCCAGAGATCCACTACACAGGGGCTACACAGTCAGTACAAACAGCTGGTGGCGGGTCCCGTCCGCGCTACAACGCCTGCGGCCTACAGCCTGTGTCCGACCAGTGGTCGATCTACGGCACCAAGCAGATCATCCCCACCGCCCGCGAGGCCAACTACACCTTGGACGAGCTCCTCGGTAACGGGACCGACCTGCCGATCCACGAGCACGCCACCGACACCCACGGCGCCACCTCGGTGAACGTCGGGCTGTTCGACCTCGTCGGCAAAGCCCTGACGCCCCGGATCCGCGACCTGGGAAGGATCACGATGCTGCGGGTCGACAACCCGACCGCCACCGACACGCTCTATCCCCACGCCGGGCCGCTGCCGGCCGATCGGTGGACTTCGGCCAGGCTGTGCCAGGGCCCGCGGGGTTTGATCAGCTCGGTCTTGAACAGGCCGATCTGCGATTCCATCAGCGCATTGTCCAGCGCGTCCCCGACCGTGCCGATGGAGGCGTCGATGCCCGCGCTCATCAGATGGGCGGTGAAGCGGACAGACCGACGAATGGACCGAAGCCCGCCGCTACATAGGCCTGGACATCCTGGCCAAAGCCCGCGTCCGTCTCGTGGCGAGCGACACACCGGCCCCGCAGCCCCTCCCGCAGACACTTACCGCTTAACCTGCAGAAACAGGATCAGGCGAAGATCGATTCATACACCACGTCCGTGGACGTGACCCAAGCCCACTCATAATCCGTGGGTCGTGGGTTCAAGTCCCACCCGCCCTACTCTTCAATGCCGCGTCCGACGGGGTTTCTTGGTTGTCGCCACCCTCGGGTCATGCTGTTGATCATGTTTGGTTGCTCGGCGGTTTACTCTTGTATACGGATCGTGTATCGCGGTAGATCGTTTAGGCGCGCACCCGCAACTCAGACTCCACAGACGACCAACAAAAGACCAAAGCCAGTGAGCGCGCAGTACCGCCCGCAGTCGTCGGGCCGACGCCGTGAGAACGGCCCGATCGACCCAATCCGGCTTCGGCCGTCCGACCTGACGCTGCAACACCGTCACCTCGTGACGCAACACTATGATCTCCGCGTCCTTCGACGCCTGGCTGCGGCCGGGCAACATCAGCAAGTGGCTGAGACGATCCTCGATACCGCTCGCGCAATACGCGATGCCGAGGACGCGAAGTGCGCGGCGATCGGCGGCAGTGGGTTACCACGTCCGCGCGCTCCCCTTCGGCAGCCCGCTCCTGCGGAGGCGGGACTCAGCGGGCCTTGACCGCCGCGGTGGTGTTCAGCTGACCAGTCCGGCCTGCCCTCCTTGCCGAATGCGCCCGCGAACACCTCATCAGCGAACACATCACCCCATTCATCATGCGCCCGCACCGGCAACGGCACCTGCCGCTTGCCCCGGTAGATGGCCCGGATCGCCACGGCGACCTCAGGCACCGGCTCCGGCCACGGCATCGGCTGCATTGACATGGCCACCTCTATCCATCCCGCAGCCAGGGCAATGACGACGACTGCTTCCACGGACATGAGCAAGGGCAGAGGCCATCTGATCACGAACCAACCGACACCGCGGGAGTTAACCAGCAGAGTCGTACACCCTGCGGCTGCGAGCGCGGCCAGGACGGCGTGTTACGCCGCAGCGACGCCCGTGCCGTCCAGGTCCCGCTCCAGGCTCGCACCACCGATCAGTACGGCGGCCACAGGCGCCTGATCACCTGATGGAGCAGGTCTCCGGTAGCGGGCCGCCCCTATCCCTTACGACATTGATGATGTCTTAGTGACACAAGTGATGCCGTTGCCGCGCCGGGCCCACGTGCAGGCCGACCCCTCGCCTGGCCACCGAACCAGCAGGACAGGGCCGGCCGCCAGAGCTTGGACGCCCCGGTCCCTCCAGCGCCGAGCGCGAGAAACCAGAGGTTTGCGCCTGCCCGGCGCAATGCAGGTCAGGGGCGGGGCAGTACGCCCAAGAGGGTCGCGGTCAGGGCCAGCTTCAAGCTGTCCTTCAGCTCCAAGTGGAAGCGGGCCAGATCGGGCTCGGCCTGGTAGGCCGCCTGCAGGCTGGGCGGAGGCGTGCTGTACGCCGACAGCGCGCCGGCCAGGACCATGGTCTGCAGACTGAACAGCGTCGCGTTCTCGCCCAGCTCCGGCAGGTACGTCTGGATCAGGGCGGCCATGGTCGCCAGGCGCTGCAGGGAGGCGCGCTTGTAGCGCGCCACGGCCTCAACGGAGACATTGCGTTCCAGGACGCTGCCCTGCGCGCCGAAGAGGTCGCACAGCACCATGCGGCCCGAGAGCGAGCGGCTGAGGATCTCGGCCACCGCTGCCGCCCGCTCGGCCATGGGCAGATCTTCGTCGCCCCCGGCGGCCAGCTCGCCCGCCAGCTCCGCCAGCCACTCCCGCAGGAAGCGATCCAGGAGTTCCAGCAGCACCGCCTCCCGGGACTCGAAGTAGCGCAGCACATTCGGCTTCGCCAGGCCCACCCGGCGGCTCAGCTCGTTCAGGGTGACCGCGGCCACAGGCATCTCGTCCAGCATCGCCGACGCCATGTCGAGGATCGCCCGACGGCGGATCTCCCGCTGCTCTTCGGTTCGCGCCCGCTGGAAACTCACGATCGCCAGCCTAACTTAAGTACCCGCGGTACGTTGACAATGTACCGCGAGCACCTTACCGTTGCGGACAGAAGATACCTTCGGTACGTTAGATGGGAGCCCGGCATGGGCGAGAAGTGGACGACGGCGAACATTCCGGACCAGCGCGGGCGGGTGGCCGTGGTGACCGGAGCCAACACCGGACTGGGATACGAGACCGCCAAGGCGCTGGCCGAGCGCGGGGCGTCCGTGGTCCTCGCCGTGCGCGACGTCGGCAAAGGCGAGCAGGCCGCGGCCCGCATGACCGGGCACGTGAGCGTACAGGCGCTGGACCTGACCTCGCTCGACTCCGTCCGCGCCGCCGCGGCGACGCTGCGGTCCCGGCTCGACCGCATCGACCTGTTGATCAACAACGCCGGCGTTATGTACACCCCGAAGCAGACCACCCGCGACGGCTTCGAGATGCAGCTCGGCACCAATCACCTCGGCCACTTCGCGCTCACCGGGCTGCTGCTGGACCTGATGCTGCCGGTGCCCGGCTCGCGCGTGGTGACGGTCAGCAGCACCGGCCACCGCATCCGGGCCGCGATCCATTTCGACGACCTGCAGTGGGAGCGGTCGTACAGCCGGGTCGCCGCTTATGGCCAGTCGAAGCTGGCCAACCTCATGTTCACGTACGAGCTGCAGCGCCGGCTCGCCCCACACGGCACCACCGTCTCGGTGGCCGCGCACCCCGGCATGTCCAGCACCGAGCTCGCCCGCAACACCCCCGCGGCCCTCCGGCTTCCGCTCACGTGGCTCGCGCCGCTGATCACCCAGACGCCCGCGATGGGCGCGCTGCCAACCTTGCGCGCCGCTACCGACCCCGCCATTCTCGGCGGTCAGTACTACGGTCCCGGCGGACGCAACGAGATCATGGGTCATCCCCGGCTCGTTCCCTCCAGCCCGGAATCCTATGAGATGGCCGTCCAGCAGCGGCTGTGGGCCGCGTCCGAAGACCTCACCGGGGTGACGTTCCCCGTCGTTCAGTCCAGGCGGACCTCGCTCTCCTCTCCAGAGGCAACGCCGTTCGGTTAGGGCTCGCAGAGAAATAAGCCGTAGCTTGCCAGGTTCGCGTTCGTTGAGATGGTGTGAGCGTGACGCAGGAGACGGTGGAGAGGCTGAGGGCGAAGTTCGGGACGATTGGCCACCGGGCTGACTCGGCAAGGTCATCGGGTCAGCGCCGATGTCGTCGCAGGACCTGCTGCGAGAGGAAGGATTCAGCCTGCAGGCCAACGCCAGGACCATCGAACGCAAGCAGCATTCAGACCGCGATGGCCAGTTCCGCTATATCAACGAGCAGATCACGAGCTATCAGCACACCGATGATCCGGTGACCAGCGTGGACACCAAGAAGAAGGAACTCGTCGGGGAGTTCGAAAACGCGGGACGGATCTGGCGACCGACCGGCGAGCCGGCCGCTGAGCAGCCACGAGGTCACCGTGCAGACCATCGTGCCCACCACCACCCGCACCGGGCTTCGGGTGCACGCCCACCTCGACACCAGCATCTACCCGACCGGCATCACCGTCAGCGACAGGCGGATGGACGCCCTACCGTTGCAGCTTCACGACTGGCACGGCGACTGGAACCACACGCTGCGCCCACAGGCATACACCCAGGTCAACGATGTCCCGGACCCGTTCGACCAGCCAAGCCCCGACCTGGCCCGGCCCTGCCACCCCGCCATCGACGATCAAAGCTGCGTGTTAATGATCTGCAAGCCCTAACTGAACGGCGTTGCTCCTAGAGGTCGATGACGACCTTCCCGTGCACGTGCCGCCCCGCCTGGAGCTCGACCGCAGCACGGATCCGCTCGACCGGAAAACGTGCCGCGATCGGCACCCGAAGCTGACCCGCCGCAACCAGGCCGGCGATCTCCTCGATGGCACCCGGGGCCGCGTTGGCGCCGTTCGCCGGCATGATCCCGTCGACCTGGGCGGCAATGGTGGTGATGCGCTCGTCAGGCACGCCAAGTTCGCGTGCCGCCTGCGCCGTGTCCGTCCCGTGCAGGTCCATGGCAGCAGTGACGCCAGTGGGAGCCAGCGCACGGACCCGGTCGACCAGACCATCGCCATAGGCGACCGGCTCGGCCCCCAGGGCTCGCAGGGCATCGGCCGAGGTCGCCGATCCGGTCCCGATCACTCGCGCGCCCGCGAGGCGCGCGAGCTGAACAGCGAACACGCCCACGCCGCCTCCCGCGCCGCCGATGAGCACCGTGTCGCCCGGGCCCGGGTTGACCACGGCCAGAGCCGCGGCCGCCGTGCAGCCCGCAATGGCAAGAGTGGCAGCGGTGGGGTCGTCGACGCCGTCAGGGGTACGGTGCGCCTGGCCGCCCACCGCGATGGTCCCCGCCTCGTCCACGACGACATAGTCGGCGACCGCGCGGGACAGGGCGCCACCGAACACTCGGTCACCGACCACGAACTCGCTCACGCCGTCACCGACCTCATCCACCACCCCGGCATAGTCGGTGCCGAACCCGCACGGCAGGCTCAAGCCGAATCGCGCGGCGGTCACTGCATCAGAGGTCATGAACCAGTCCATCGGGTTCAGACCCGCCGCGGTGACCCGCACGCGGATCTGCCCCGAGCCTGCGCGCGGCACGGGTACCTCGCGGACGCTCAAGGCGTCCGGTCCGCCGAACGACTCGAACTGGACCGCCCGGCTTGTGGTCGCCGACGTGTTGAGGCTCGGTTCTTTCATGCTCACCTGTCCCCTGGAGCGGCTCGTGAAGCAACGTAAACGGATTATGCTCCGTTTGAGTGACCCAAGTTAGCACAAATGGAGCGTGATCCGTTTTGGCCGCCGCAGAGATCCGTAGACCGCGAGCCGACGCGACCCGCAACCGCGAACAGCTGCTGGCCGTGGCGACCCGCTTGTTCGCTTCAGCCGAGGCCGAGCCGTCGATGCGCGCGATCGCCAACGAAGCCGGGGTCGGCATCGCCACTCTCTACCGGCACTTTCCCACCCGCGAGGCGCTGGTCGACGCGGTCTACCGCGACCAGGTCTCGCGGCTCACCGCCGGTGCCCGTGAGCTACTCACCCAGCTCGATCCGCCCGCGGCACTGCGACGCTGGATGGACCTGTTCGGGGAGTGGATCGCAACCAAGAACGGGATGCTCGACACGCTGCTCGCGATGGTCGAATCGGGCGAGATCGCCCATGCCCACACCCGGACCGAGCTGCTCGGAGCCATCGACGACATCCTCCAAGCCGGCCGCACGAGCGCGGAACTCCGCGCCGACGTCCCCGCCGAAGACATCGCTGCCGCTCTCATCGGTATCTTCACCGTGGCTGGCCCGCCCGAGCACGAAGCGATGGCGGCTCGCCTGCTGGACCTCCTGATGGACGGACTCCGGCCTTGCGCTTGCGGCCAACCCAAGGCGGCTGAGTGAGAGTGAAGATCGCGGCACCATCTTGAGCTCGGTACGCGACGCCAACGCTTTCGTGACTGCTCCGTGGCGCAGGTCGTGCCGCCGGATCGTCGGCACGTCCGCTGCATCAGGTCCACCAGCAGGCCAAGCGTCCCGCGACGACTTCTGACCCGTCCTGGCGCAGCGGTCTGCCATCGACCGTGCCCACAACACGCTGCTCGCGCAGTGGAGCACCGGCATCGGCGACACCGCCACCATCGTGGCCCGGCTGACCCACGACCAGTTCCATCACAACACCCGCCGGCTCGCCGCGGAGCTGACCGCCTGTAGCGCACTTCTGCAGGCGCTCCTGCAGAGCTGGACTCGAGCGGATCTGGCAGCGGCTCGTCCCGATTCAGGTGACTGAGATTGTCCTCAGGTAGTCGACCACTGCGTCGCCTGACCGGGTCCGTACGGCCACATAGCCGTCGGGCCGGACGAGGACGAGCGTCCCCTTGTTGGCGCCATAGCGCTTGCTCGGGGGCCCTGGCTCCAGATGGTAGACGCGGATGTCGTTGCCGTAGAGGGCGTCCAGGCGCTCGGCCAGACCTGGCACCACCGCGCCGAACTGGAGCAGCGTGAATTGAGGGCCGCGGAAGAGGTCGAACAGCCGCGACTGCTCGCCGGTCACTGGATGCCGGCACGGCGAGTCGGGTGCCCGGTCGCCGGGACGGACCTTGCCCTTGTCGCCGACCGACAGCTCGGAGTCGCGGTAGTTCACGCTGAGCTGAGAGGTCTTGCCGACGATCGCCTTGGTCGCCGCGGGGCTGCGCATCAGCGGCAGGATGATCCGGTCGCGAAGGAAGGTCATCAGAGGCTTGGTGGAGAACAGCGCGGTCATGCCGGCGCCGCTGGTCTTGAGCACGGATTCGGCCACCGGGCGGCGCTCCCGCTCATACGTGTCGAGCAGGCTGTCGGGGGCTTGGCCGCGTACCGCGAGGGCCAGCTTCCAGCCCAGGTTGTAGGCGTCCTGGATGCCGGTGTTCATGCCGAGACCGCCCGCGATCGGGTGGACGTGGGCGGCGTCTCCGGCGATGAAGACGCGGCCGGCACGGTAGCGGTCGGCGAGCCGTACCTTGTAGCTGAAGCGCGACAGCCAGGTGGCGTTGTGCAGGCGCACATCCGTCCGGCCGGTTCGCTGCGCGAACAGGCGCTGGAAAAGCTCGAGTGAGGGTTCCTGACCGGCGCCCTCCTCGCCGGGGCGTACGGTGAGGCCGAACTGCCACGACTGCGTACCGGGCAGCAACGCGAGGCCCACGGAGGACTCATCCGCCGCGTACCAGACATAGGAGCCGTCGCGCGGCAGGCCGTCCACCTCCACGTCGCCGAGCAGATAGTGCTCGGTCTCCGATACCAGCCCGGGGAAGGTGATCCCGGCGGCCTCGCGCACGGCGCTGCTTCCGCCGTCGCAGCCTACGAGGTAGGAGGCGTGGATCACCTCACCCGTGGTGAGCTGCGCGACGACCTGGCTGTCGGACTGCTTGAGGTCGGCCAGTTGCAGGCCGCGCTCCACGTGACCGCCCAGCTCGGTCAGGCGGGCGCGGAGTATCTGCTCGGTGCGCCACTGCGGCAGCAGGACGAGCGTCGGGTACGGCACATCCGGCCGCGAGTGGACACCGGCCAGGAGGTGTAGCTCCGCGACGAACCGGCGGTCCATGTAAATCCGCGCCGGCATCTCGGACGTCCCCGCCTCCAGGAAGTCCTGGACCACGCCGAGATCGTCGAACACCTCCAGGCTGCGTGGCTGTATGCCCTTACCCCGAGACTGGCGGTGGAATTCGGGAGATTTGTCGATCACTCGGAAGGTGACGCCGCGCCGGGCCAGCTCGCAAGCCAGCGTCAGCCCGGTCGGTCCGCCTCCGACGATCAGGACCTCTACGTCGGTCAATGTCTTCCCTCAATTCAGGACGGAACCAATCCGTTCCATTTGGAGGATAGGCGGCCATGAAGTCGAGACGCAACCGTTCCGTCTCGGGTACTATCGCCGATATGACTGAGATCCACCCGCGTGGTCGTGGCGCCGCCGTGCTGCGCCAGACAGTCACCGACACCATCGTCGCGGCGGCGGTCGCCGAGCTGGCGGAGGCAGGTTACGCCGGCATGTCAATGGGCGCGGTGGCCCGGCGGGCCGGTACGGGAAAGGCCGCGCTCTACCGGCGGTGGCCCTCGAAAGAGGCGATGGTGGTCGACCTCATCGACGTCATCGCGTCCCGGCAGGTCCCGGCAGGCGGGGCTGGTGACCTGAGTAGCGACGTGCGCGCCTACGTCCGAGCGGTGGCGGATACGCTGTCGGATCCCGTGGTCATGCGCATCGTGCTCGATCTGACAGCCGAGGCCGCTCGCAATCCCGGGCTTTCCGCGGCATTCGACACCGCGATCCGGCAGCCGCGCAGGATCGCGTGCGAGCGGTTTCTGAGGAGCGCGGTGGAGCGTGGTCAGTTGCCCGCCGACCTGGACCTTGACCTGGCCCTTGATCTACTGGTCGGGCTCACGCAGTGGCGTGTCCTCAACACCGGCCGGACCATCGACGACTCCTCCGTCGAAGCGACGAGCAAGCTGATCATCCAGGCGCTTCCGCTCTGTCTGGGGACCGGTGAGTGATCATGAGGCGGCTTCAGTGACTCTCACTGTGGTGCTCCGAACCACTGGGGCCTGACTCCTCGCCGACGCGGGCCGTTCAAGCCAGGCCCACGCCCCGGACCGGCGCGGCCGGACGAGAACGCCGACAACGACCAGCGCAGTGATCCATGCCAACGCCGACCAAGCTGCCCTCTTCTGCTCATGCGGAGCAAGCCGTGCGTCGCCGGTACTCCGGGCCGATGAAGGCGAGCAGGTGTTCCGCGCTCGCCGAGGCACATGCGAGCTTCATGCCATGAAGCTGTAGACGCCGACTGCGATGCAGATCAGCAGCATGGCGGTGGCGTTGAGGAAGAGGTTGCGGCCGAAGCCTCGTGCCGCGATGTGCATCACGATGGCGACCATGAAGTAGAGGACGAGCGCGGCACAGGTCACGGCACCGAGATACGGCAGCCAGATGCCCAGGATCAGACCGGCCGCGGCGGCGAACTTCAGCGGCGGCATGATCCACCAGTAACGCCGCGGCCACTTCACGTCTTCGAAGCACTGGGCGATGAACGGAACGGGCTTGATGCACATGACGGCGTCACCGGCCTGGATGATCGCTAGGACGACGCCCGGCCAAACCGGATCGGGCAATGCTGACACGTCTCTCTCCAGGCAGTGGATTGATCACGACGAGCTAGTTCCGTACTATACGGTATAGTATGGTCCTGGCTCTGCCGGAGCCGGCGTGGGCGATCCTGCCTCAGCGTGTGGGCGGCAGGACGGGTGCTGGAGTCGTCATCGGCTACACGTGCGCCTGGGACAGCCCCGCATGGTTGCCACGGGCTCGCGTTGAGCAAGTAAGGACCGCGATCGAAAGACCGCAACTCGCCGGCGGCCACCCTGCACGTATTACCCAAGGCCATCCGAGAAGGGGTCTCTCATGCAAAGAAAACTACGGACTGCAGGAGTTGCCGTAGGCCTCGCCGGTGCAATCCCTACCGGCTCCAGCGCGCGGGCGTATGGCCCGCACGCGATCGTCAAGCCGGTGATGGACGTGGTAGCTCCGGGCTCGTTCCTGGTGGTGTCGCATGAGCGCGGCTGACGGACGGCACACCTCAGACCGGGGTGTGCGCATCGCTCTCACGCGGCCTGAGCGCCAACATGTCGGACGGGATGTATTCTCCCCCATTCCTCATCGGATCCTGGCCCTGACCGCCGTACTCACGCTGGCCACGGCCGGGTGCAGGGGGCTGCCGACGAAGGAAGCCGCGCCCCCGCCCACCACCACCGCACCGACGTCGAGTCCCCCGGCCACCAGCGCTCCACCCGCCACCGCCACGGCATCGGATCAAGACACCCGACCGGCCCTGGCCGAAACCCGCAGCACCATGACCGAGAACCTCAAGGTCGAGGTCGTCGGCCTCAACCGCGTCAAGGGCAAGCACCTCATCGCCCAGATCCGGCTGTCCAACACCGGCACCGACAAGCACCTGTCCTGGCCCGGCGAGATGGGTGACCGCACCCGCCCCCTCGGCGCGATCAAGTGGGCCTCCGGCATCGGCGTCCTCGACGCGCAAGCCCGCACCTGGATCCTGCCGTACAAACCCGCCGGCTCCCCCTGCCTCTGCAGCGACCTCGACCGCGACGGCCTCGGCCGCTTCATCGACCCTGGCCGGTCGATCACCGTCTACGCGGTGCTGCCCGCACCGTCGGGCAATCCTGCGACGACCACCGTCGTCACCCCCGTGGGCCCCCCGATGCTCAACGTGCCCATCAGCGACGAAGCCTCGCCCGGCGACTTTCCCGACCCCGATGCCGAACCCGTCACCCCGGTCACCCGCCGCCTCATCCTCCCCTCCGAGTCCCTGGACAAATCGGAGGAGACCGCCGACGACGGCAAGGACCTGCAGGTCAACCTCTCCTCCGACATGCTGTTCGCGGTGGACAAGGCCACCCTCACCCCCGATGCCAAGTCGATCATGGCCCGCACGGCCAAGCTCATCGACGCCTCCCCCGCCGCAGTGGTGACGGTGGCGGGCCACGCCGACTCCTCCGGCAACGACGCCATCAACGACCCGCTGTCACTGCGCCGTGCTCAGGCGGTACAGCGCGCCTTGTCGGCACTGCTGCCCAGGGGCGGGGTCCGCTTCCAGGCCAAGGGGTACGGCTCGCGCCGCCCGCTGTACGACAACGACAGCGACGAGGGCAAACGCCGCAACCGCCGCGTCACCGTGACCTTCCCCAAACCTCAGCCCGCTGCCCAGGAGCCGGCGGCCACGACCGCTCCCGGCGCGACCGGCCTGACCGCCACCACCAAGGCGGACGGCCGGCCCATCGCCATGGAGATCGCCGGCCTGCGCCGACTGCCCGGCGGCCTCGGGCTGCTCACCTACAAGATCACCAATGAGGGACCGGCCGAGACCTGGTTCAGGGACCTTCACCACGCCCAGGACTGGGAGGCGTACAAGTACCAGGCCGCAAGCAACGTCCGGGTGACCGACGTCGCCGCCGGCCGCCAGTACCTGCCCGGCCGCCTGGACGTCCCCACCGACGACGGCGTGGACTTCTACTGCGCATGCACGGACGTCTCCGGCGTCCGCATCAGCACCGAGAAGTTCGCACCCGGCCAGACCCGCGAGTTCTGGAGCCTCTTCGCTCTGCCCGACACCGCCGACACTGTCAAGGTCCAGATCGGCCCGTTCCGCGACCTCCAGGTCCCCATCCAGTGACGGCATCCGGAGATTAGAGCCAGGCCATCCCTCGCTCATGGAGGTCCGGCAGCCGATCCCAAGGACCGCCCCACGATGGGAGCGCCTTCCCAGACCTCAGAGGTCGTTTGACGTAGCCGGCGGACACACGCCAGACGCGCTCCCGGCCCTACATCTGCGCGCGTCTTCCCACGTTCCCAGGAGCGGCAGGCCCGCCGCGTACCGCCGAAGGAAAGCCGCGGTCGGGGTGTCCGCGGCCGCGACGGTGTCCGGGGTGCCCTCCGCGACCACCGCGCCCCCGTCCGGACCGGCTCCGGGCCCCAGGTCGATCACCCAGTCCGCGGACGCGGCGACGAGGATGTCATGCTCGGCCACGACGACGGTGTTGCCCGAGTCGAGCAACACATCGAACGCATCCACCACCCGCTGGATGTCAGACGGGTGCAGGCCCGAGACGGGTTCGTCGAGAACGACAAGACCGGCCCTGCGGCTCGCAGCACCGCGCTGGATCGCCGACGCGAGTTTCAGCCGCTGCGCCTCGCCGCCGGACAACTCTGTGGCGCTCTGGCCGAGTTGGATGTCCGAGGCTCCCAGGGTTTCCGCGAGTTGTCGGGGCTCGGAGAACCGCTCCACGGCCTCAGCGACGGTCAGCTCCAGCACCTGATCGATGGCCAGCCCTTGATACCTGATCTCCGAGGCCTCCGGCTGGTGGCGCCGGCCCTCGCACGCGTCGCAGACCACCCACACATCAGCGCCAAGGCCAAGGCCGCCTCCCTGAAGAAGGCGGCCAGGACCCTGGCCGAGTAGCTGGTCAGCGGCGCAGCCGCAGCGTCACCAGCTCGAACGGCCGCAGGCTCAGCGCGACCGTGCCGCCCTCGCGCCACGTGACGCCGCCCACTCGCGGGGCCTCGGTCAGAGGCCGTTCGAGCAGGTCGGTCATCGTGACCTGGCTGACCGGGAAGCGCGCGGTCAGGGTGGCCGCGGCCCGGCCGCCGTGAGCCTCCGTGCCAGCTAAGGCCTGTTCTGAGTTCGGATCATGCGTTTACGGATTCGCCTGCTGGTGCTCGCCGGTCCCAGTAGGGCACGAAGTTGATCGAACCTGGACGGACTCTTGTCACGTCCTACCGATATGGATCGCGTCAAACGGCTCGGACCGGCGGCGGCAGCCCTCCTTCTGCTGATCGCCTTCGGCTACAGCCGGGCGAGCGACGGTCGTCGCGGCCCGCGGCGCGCTGTTGGCTGAGGTGTCGTGGTACTGGTCGATCGAGCAGGGCGCTAGATTTGACCCGCACTGGGTGGGCCAAGGCAATCAGGCGGCGAGGTCCGTGCTCGCCGCGGTAGGCGGCGCCGCGGCGCGCCGCGCCCCCTGATCCTTCCCGGCTGGATCCGAAGCCTTCAACCCATCTGAAGATCCGAAGTCCGTACAGGCGCTAGGGCCTGTTTTGTGGATCTCATAAGAGCCATAGCAGCAGGCAGGCGATGGTGACACCTGCCTGGTAGTGAACGGCGAGCTTGTCGTAGCGGGTGGCGATGCCTCTGAACTGTTTGAGCCGGT
>NZ_JALHBK010000034.1:0-106421 GCF_031570565.1 Nonomuraea sp. 3-1Str | reverse complement strand
CGTGCGCCACCTCCCCGAGTCGTACGCGTTGATCGCTCCCGCTCACCTGGCCGCGCAGGAACAGCTGGTCCCCTCTGACGTCGACGTGGATGCCGAGCTCGTGGGTCCGCGCGTCCTCGGCCAGCGCAGGAGGTACTGCCGGGCGGCCGTGGCCGCCTCCTCGGGCAGCTGCGACAGCTCCAGCCGCGCGGCCCAGGACGCCAGCGGCGGCGGCATGACGATGAGGTGGCCCTGGTCGCGCGGCCCCCGCTCGGCGATCACGATCGTGCCCGCGAAGACGTCGCCCAGCCGCTTGCCCCGCTGCGAGATCAGCGAGGAGATCAGCGCCGGCGCCCCGGTGAACGCCCAGATCTCCACCATCCCCGCCAGCCCGCGGAACAGCGCCTGGCGGAACCGCTCGGGCCCGCCGTCGTCGCCCACCACCCGCAGGCCCATGGCCAGCTTGCCGAGGCTGCGCCCCCGCGTGACCGACTCGAAGATCACCGGATAGCCGACCATCACCAGCACCATGAACACGATCATGACGGCGGCGATCATCGCCGGATCGCTGACCAGCGCGAACGCCTGCACCGCGACGAGAGCGGCGACGAGCAGCGTCACCTGCACGACCATGTCGATGACGAGCGCCACCGCACGGGTCGGAAGCTGCGCCACCCGTACCTCGACGACGACGGCGTCCCCGGTCACGACCTCAGACATATGTGGAGCCTAACGGCAATGGCCCGCTGATCGACCGGCCACAATGGTCGGGTGGACATCGACGCGTTCGTCACGGCGCACCGCCCCGCCTGGGACCGGCTCGAGCACCTCGCCAAGCACCGCTCGTCCCTGACCGGCGCCGAGGTGGACGAGCTGGTCGACCTCTACCAGCGGGTGTCCACCCACCTGTCGATCGTCCGCTCGTCCTCGGCCGACGCGATCCTGGCGGGCCGCCTGTCGGCGCTGGTCGCCCGCGCCCGGTCGGCGGTCACCGGGGCGCACGCCCCGGCGTGGCGGGAGCTGGTGAGGTTCTTCACGGTGTCGTTCCCCGTGGTGGCCTACCGGGCGCGGTGGTGGTGGCTGGCCACCGCCGTGGCGTTCACGGCCGTGGCGTGGGTGATGGGCGCGTGGGTGGCCGGCGACCCGCAGGTGCAGACGGCGATCGCGTCCCCGGACGAGATCCGGCGGCTCGTCGAGCACGACTTCGCCGACTACTACTCCGAGAACCCGGCCGCGTCGTTCGCCGGCCGGGTGTGGATCAACAACGCGTGGGTGTCGGCGCAGGTCATCGTCTACGCCATCTTCCTCGGGCTGCCCATCCCGTACGTGCTGTGGACCAACGCGGCCAACGTCGCCGTCTCCGGCGGCCTCATGGCCTCGCGCGGCAAGCTGGACGTGTTCTTCGGGCTGATCATGCCGCACGGGCTGCTGGAGCTGACCGCGGTGTTCCTCGCGGCGGCCGTCGGCATGCGGCTGGGCTGGACGGTCGTCGACCCGGGGCCGCGCAGGCGCGCCGAGGCGCTGGCCGAGCAGGGGCGCGCGGTGATGGCCGTGGCGCTCGGGCTGGTCGTGGTGCTGTTCGTGTCGGGGCTGATCGAGGCGTTCGTCACCCCGTCGGGGCTGCCGACGTGGGGGCGGATCGCCATCGGGGTGCTCGCGGAGGTCGCGTTCCTCGCGTACGTGCTGGTGTTCGGGCGGCGGGCCGCCCGCCGCGACGAGACGGGCGACATCGAGCACGCCCCCGACGTCGCCCCCAGCGCCTGACGGGGGTACGACGGGCCGTCACGCGGAACGGGCGGCTACAGCCGGCCGGCTGCCTTGAGCGCGAGGTAGGCGTCCGCCAGCGCGGGCGCGATGTCGTCCGGCGGCGCGTCCACCACCTCGACCCCGTGCCGGCGCAGCCGCGCGGTGATGCGCCTCCGGTCCAGCCGGGTGCGCTCGGCCGCCGCGGCGTCGTACACCTCCTCGGCCGTGCCCTTGCTCGCCGCCATGGCCGCCACCCGAGGGTCGGAGACGGCCGCGACGAGCACCAGGTGGCGCGAGGAGAGCTGGGGCAGCACCGGCATCAGCCCTTCGTCCAGCGCGGCCGCGTTGAGGTCGGTCAGCAGCACGACCAGGCAGCGCCGCTTGGCCCGCGCCAGGATCGCGGCCACCATGCCCTGCGAGTCGGCCTCGACCAGCTCGGCCTCGATCGGCGCCATCGCGTTGACCAGCGACGACAGCAGCTCGGTGCGGGAGGAGCCGGACACCCAGGCGCGCACGGCCCGGTCGTGGGCGAGGAAGTCGACCCGGTCGCCGGCGCGGGCGGCCAGCGCGGCGAGGAGCAGCGCCGCGTCCATCGACCAGTCGAGCCGCGGCCAGCCCGGCACCGGTCGCGTGCCGGACCGGACCAGCGGCCCGCCGCCGTTCGCGGCGGCCCCGGCCAGCGGTATCGGCGCCTCGCCCACCCGGCCGGCCGAGGTGCGGCCGGTGTCGAGGACGATCAGCACCCGCCGGTCCCGCTCGGGGCGCCAGGTGCGTACCACGACGTCGTGGCGGCGCGCGGTGGCCCGCCAGTCGATCGAGCGCACGTCGTCGCCCACCACGTACTCGCGCAGCGAGTCGAACTCCGTGCCCTGCCCGCGCACCAGCGCCGGGTGCCGGCCCTCCAGCTCGCGCAGCCGGGCCAGCCGCGCCGGCAGGTGCTTGCGCG
This sequence comes from Nonomuraea sp. 3-1Str, assembly GCF_031570565.1. NCBI lineage: Bacteria > Bacillati > Actinomycetota > Actinomycetes > Streptosporangiales > Streptosporangiaceae > Nonomuraea > Nonomuraea sp. 3-1Str. Next base: position 103,750 of record NZ_JALHBK010000034.1, on the reverse strand, counting down.
ACAGGAACGGCGGCAGCACCCGCACCGCCCAAGGAGAGCGGTGCCGTCCCTGGCGCGCGGCCAGTCCGAGGGGGCCGACGGAGCGCACGGTCACCGCCACGGACGCCCGGTCGCCGCGCCTGGTGGGGGTGAGTGTCACGGTGAGCCGGCGGCGCTCGCCGGGCGGCACGTCCAGCTTCATCACGCGGGGGGACGCCCCCGCCGAGGGCGGCCAGGCGTCGCGCAGCACGCCGCGGACCCGCCGGGAGCCCGGGTTCTCCACGACCAGCTCGACCGTGGCCCGCTGCCCGAGCCGCACCAGCGTCTCGCCGGAGCGGTGGAGGCGCAGGGGGCGCACGGAGCCGGCCAGCGCCAGGTCCACGAGGATCGCCGCGGCCAGCACGAGGCAGACCCCGGTCAGCGCCGCCCCCGGCCGCGGCGCCACCAGCACCACCACGACGCCGAGCGCGGCGACCAGCGCGGCGCGTCCCGTCAGAGCCATCAGCGCGGGACCGGGACCGAGGCCAGGATGCCGTCGAGCAGCCCGTCGGCGGTCGCCCCCTCCAGCTCGGCCTCGGGCCGCAGCTGCACCCGGTGCCGCAGCGCCGGCCGGGCCAGTGCCTTGACGTCGTCCGGCGTGACGTACGCGCGGCCCGACAGCCACGCCCAGGCGCGCGAGGCGGCCAGCAGCGCGGTCGCGCCGCGCGGCGAGACGCCGAGCTGGAGCGACGGGGAGTTACGGGTGGCGCGGGACACGTCCACGATGTAGCCGAGCACCTCGGGGGCGACGTGCACACCCGCCACCGCCTGGCGCCCGGCGGCCAGGTCGGCGGCCGTCGCCACGGGGCGCACGTGCGACAGGTCGCGCGGGTCGAAGCCGTGCGCGTGCCGCTCCAGCACCGCGATCTCCTGCTCGCGCGGCGGCAGCGGCACGGTCAGCTTGACCAGGAACCGGTCGAGCTGGGCCTCGGGGAGCTGGTAGGTGCCCTCGTACTCGACGGGGTTCTGGGTGGCGCACACCACGAACGGGTCGGGCAGCGGGCGGGCGTCGCCCTCGACGCTGACCTGCCGCTCCTCCATGGCCTCCAGCAGCGCCGCCTGGGTCTTCGGCGGGGTGCGGTTGATCTCGTCGGCGAGCAGCAGGTTGGTGAACACCGGCCCCTCGCGGAACTCGAACTCCGCCGTCCTCGCGTCGTACACCAGCGACCCGGTCACGTCGCCCGGCATCAGGTCGGGCGTGAACTGCACCCGCTTGAACTCCAGGTCCAGGGCCGCGGCCAGCGTGCGGACCATGAGCGTCTTGGCGACGCCCGGCACGCCTTCGAGCAGCACGTGCCCCCGGCACAGCAGCGCGATCACCAGCCCGGTCACCACCGCGTCCTGGCCGACCACGGCCTTGGACACCTCCGCCCGCAGCGCCGCCAGCGCCTCGCGGGCCGCCTCACCGCGGTCCGCCACGCGGGTGGTCTCCTCAGTGTTCACCGACCGTCCTTTCGATGGAGTCCAGGTACTGGGCCAGGGCGACGAGCCCGGCGTCGTCGGCGGGCTCCGGCCCGTACAGCGCCGCCCCGACCTGCCGCGGATCGTGCCCGGTCCGTACGGCGACGGCCGCGACGACCTCGTGCCGGCCCGCGTCGGCCGTCAGCCCGAGCCGGGGCACGAGCCGGTCGATCGCGCCGGCCCGCAGCACGTCGGCCGCCCGGCCCCGGGCGCGCCTGGCCCGGTAGAGCCGTCCGCGCCCCTCGACCGTCTCGGCGGCCCGCACGACGACCGGCAGCCGCTCGGTCACCACCGGGCCGAGCCGCCTGCCCCGCCACAACGCGGTGACCAGCACGGCCACCACCGCCATGCCCACGGCCCACGGGACGCCGGGCGGCATCAGGTCGTAGACCGACTCGCCGGCGGGGCCGGCCAGTGTCTCGTCCCGCGGCGGCTCGACCAGCCAGGTCACGGCCTTGGCCGAGCCCAGCAGGTTGAGCGCGAGCGCCGCGTTGCCGTCCTCGGCCAGGCGCCGGTTGGTCATGAACTCGCCGCCGCCGACGACCGTGGTCGTGCCGCCCGCGTTGGGCAGGCTGACGAGTGTCCAGCCCGCGTCGCCGGCGACCGGGTAGCAGCCGGTGGCGCCGCGCGGGGCGGTGAAGGCCGAGCCGCCCATGAAGGCGCTGCCCGCGGCCGTCGCGGCGGGCAGCGAGCACTCCGGCTCGCGCGAGCGTTCGCGCGGGGCCTCCGAGGCGACGCGGACGCCGGGGGCGAGCAGGTCGACGCGGTAGACGTCGCCGACCACGACGCGGTCGCCGCGGATCGCCGCCAGCGCGGCCGGGTCGAGGACGAGGCTCGTGCTGGTGACCAGCAGCAGCCGGTCGCCCTGCTGCGCCAGCTCCCGGGCCCGCGTCACCGAGTCCACCCGGTCCACGGTCACGCCGCGCTCGCGCAGCAGCTCGGCCAGCGCCTTGGAGCCGTCGAGGGAGGTGTCGTCGGGGTCGAGCCGGCGCGACGGTTCTCCGCCGCCGCCGATGACCACGCTCAGGACCGCCGCCGCCACGATGATCAGGCCGAGCAGCGCCGCCCACCGGCTCGCGCGCCAGGCGGAGCGGACGGTCGGCGAGGTGGACGACGACTCCCCGGCCTGGCCGGGCCCCATGCCGGAACCGGTCGCGAGGCTCATGCCGGGCCCTCCCCGCGCCGGCCGAGCGGTGCCCGGAGGTCGTGGCGGGCGCTCATGCCGGTGCTCCCAGCGCGGCGGGCCTGGCCTGGCGGAGGCGCTCGTCGAGGTCGCGCATGGCCGCGTAGGCCCCGGGGGTGCCGCTCACGCCGCCGTACGTCACGTCGTCGAACGAGCGCGCGGCGGCGGCCAGGTCGGCGGCGAAGCCCGGCAGTGCCCGGCCCGCCTCCTCCGCCAGCTCGTCGGCCGTGCGGCCGGGCTGCCCGTCGACCAGCGCGCGCGCCTCCAGGTCGCGGGCGATCGCGCGCAGCCGCTCCCGGATCGCCTCGCCGTGGCGCCCCTCGGCGGCGGCGCGCTCGGCCGCCTGCCGGTGCTCGGCGGCGGTCATCACCCGCTCGCCGAACACGCCCGGCAGGGCCCGCGCGTTCTCGCGCGCGGCGCGCCGCATCCGCCAGGCGCCCAGTGCGACCAGCCCGACGAGGACCAGCGTGATGAGGACGGCCGCGATGACGCCCCCGGTGGTGCCGCCGCCGGTCACCGCGTCCATGAGGTCCTCCACGAACTGGAGGAAGCGGCGGTAGACCAGGTCGATCAGCGACTCGTGGGCGTACGCGGGCCCGGAGAGCTCCTCGGCGGCCCGGCGGGCCGCCTCGTCCCTGCCGATCGGGCTCGCGGAAAGGATAACGGGCGGGATCACGGGCGCGAGGCTCACGGCCGCGGCGTGCCGGTGGGACGCCAGAGGTCGTCCGCCGACGCGTGCACCCAGCCCTGCCGCTGCTGCTCGACGGCCGCGGTCTGCAGGACGAGGTCGAACGCCTCGCTGCGCATGCGGCGGTCGGCGTAGAGCAGGCCCGCGACGCCGGCCTCGATCGGATAGCTGATCATCGCGCCCAGCGTGCCGCCGACGGCGATGAGCACCGCCGCCACGATCGCCGAGCCCGCGCCGCTGCCGAGGACGCCCAGCACCGTGCCGACCATGGTGAACGGCACCTGCAGGATGCTCGCGACCACGCCCACGATCAGCGAGGTGAGCAGCAGGATGCCGAACACGCGCCAGAAGTCGCCGCGGACGAGCTCCCAGGAGCGCCGCAGGGCGGCGACCGGGCCCAGGCCCTCCAGGACGACGGCCGGGGACGCCAGCCCGAAGACGGTGCGGAAGTACAACGCGTACGCCAGGTACAGGAGGGCCATCAGCAGCACGACGCCGATCAGCCCGCCCTCGGACAGGGACCCGGCGCCGGCCAGCGCCCAGAGGATCAGGGCGAAGACGAGGACGGGGACGACCATGACGACCGCCAGCAGGCCCACCATGCCGAAGAGCGCGGGCAGCCGCCCCCGGGTCAGCCGCCACGCCTCGCCCGCGGTGATGGAGCCGCCGAAGACGGCCCGGCCGAGGATGCGCGTCAGCACGCCGGTCAGGATGGTCACGGCCACGAAGCTGATGGCCAGCGAGGCGAGCGTGCCGCCGTACTGGGCGAGGAAGTCGTCGTACAGGCCGGTCGTGCCGACGGCCGTCGGGTCGGTGAACGAGTCGCGGATGGCCGTGCGCATCGAGCCGAGCAGGAACGCCTGGCCCACGGCGACCGGCACGGAGGCCAGCAGCGCGGCGACGGCGGACAGCCCGAGAACCGCCTTGGGGTTGGAGCGGACCAGCTTGATGGCGCCGTCGAGGATGTCGCCGAGCCGCAGCGGGCGCAGCGGGATGATGCCGGGCCGCGGGGCCGCCGGCGGCGCGTAGCCGTAGCCCTGGGGCCCGTATCCCTGCGGCCCGTAGCCCTGCTGCCCGTACCCGTCGGGCCGGCCGCCCGGCGGCTGCTGGGGATGGGTCGTGTACGGAGAGTGAGCGGCCTGCTGGTGGGGAGTCTCCGGGCCGTCGCCGCGCGGAGCTCCCGGGGCGGAGCCGGGGGCGGTCCACGGCGAAGGCTGCGGAGCGCCGTAGGGTGGGGGCTGCTCGGCCGCCCAGCCTGGTGGCGTCTCGGGTGAGGGGCCGTGACCGTCAGACATATCCCAATCCTGGCACGCTGGGGGACGCCGTGGTGTCGGGGAGGGCTTTCGGTGCGTACTTGCCCGCATTCGCGGGTGATTCAAGCGGGGTGATCTCGCCGGGGGATGGCAGAAAGGCGGTCGGTTACCGCAGACTGAGACGGCGATCGTGGTGCGAGTCTAAAATTCGTCATTTGAAGGTCTCGTGTCCCACACATGAGCCGACCAAGGGTAACCTTCAGCGATCGTGCTGGTATGTCCCAGAATGCGTAGAACGAATGAGGGGCCATGAAAGGTCGCGTGCTGGTCGTCGACGACGATGCCGCTCTCGCCGAGATGCTGGGCATCGTGTTGCGCGGGGAAGGCTTCGAACCATCCTTTGTCTCCGACGGCGACAAGGCGCTTGACGCGTTCCGGGACACGCGCCCGGATCTCGTGCTGCTCGACCTGATGCTGCCGGGGGCCGACGGCATCGACGTGGCGCGCAGGATCAGGGCCGAGTCAGGGGTCCCGATCGTCATGCTCACGGCCAAGAGCGACACGATCGACATCGTTCTGGGGCTGGAGTCCGGCGCCGACGACTACATCGTCAAGCCGTTCAAGCCGAAGGAGCTGGTGGCGCGCGTGCGGGCGCGGCTGCGCCGCACCGACGAGCCGACGCCGGAGATCCTGCAGATCGGCGACATCACGATCGACGTCGCGGGCCACTCCGTCAAGCGGGGCGAGGAGACCATCAACCTCACGCCGCTCGAGTTCGACCTGCTCGTCGCCCTCGCCCGCAAGCCGCGGCAGGTGTTCACCCGCGAGGTGCTGCTGGAGCAGGTCTGGGGCTACCGGCACGCCGCCGACACGCGCCTGGTCAACGTGCACGTGCAGCGTCTCAGGGCCAAGATCGAGAAGGACCCGGAGCACCCCGAGATCGTGGTCACCGTCCGCGGCGTGGGGTACAAGGCCGGACCCGCCTAGCGCGGTCCCTTCCCCCACGCCATGCCCCCGACGAGGAACGGTCTCCGTCGACGGACGCTCCGCCAGATCCTGGGCGGGGTCCGCCGGCGGGCGCGGCGTGCGGTGGGGGCGGTCCGCCGGGCCTGGCGGCGCTCGCTCCAGCTTCAGGTCGTCACCAGCACGCTGGTCATCTCCGTGACGGTCGTGGTCGTGCTCGGCGTGTTCCTCTCCGACCAGATCAACAAGTCGGTCATCGCGAGCAGCCAGGCGTCCGCCGCCAGCGAGGCGTTCGCCGACCGCGTCCAGATCGCCGCCGCGCTCAGCCAGGAGCCCGACGACCAGGCCAAACCCTCCGAGACGGGCAAGAGCGCGCCCGCCGACCCGCTCGACGCCGTGATGAACACCATCACCGGCTCCGGCGAGAACGGCTCCAAGAAGCGCTACGAGGTGCTCGTCCTCAACACCACCACCCCCGGCGCCTCGCGCGCCTCCGGCAAGGTGTCGCCGCAGGACGTGCCGGTCGCGCTCCGGCAGGGCCTCGAACGCCAGGCCCAGAAGATGCGCTACGACAAGCCGCTGCGACACCAGGCGCTCATCCGCTTCAGCGGCGACAGCCAGCCCCGGCTGACGCTGGTCATCGGCGGCCTCGTCCCGCCCGAGGCCCAGCCGGCCTACGAGGTCTACCACTTCTTCCCGCTCAACGACGAAGAGCAGATGCTCTCCAACGTCCGGCTCGCCATCGTCGTGGTGGGCTTCGGGCTGGTGCTGCTGCTCGCCGCGATCGCCTACCTCGTGGCACGCCAGGTCGTCACTCCCGTCCGGCTGGCGCGCCAGGCCGCCGAGCGGCTGGCCGCCGGCAAGCTCGACGAGCGGCTCAAGGTACGCGGCGAGGACGACCTGGCCCGCCTGGCGACCTCGTTCAACGAGATGGCGGGCAACCTCGCGCTCAAGATCCACCAGTTGGAGGAGCTCTCCCAGGTGCAGCGCCAGTTCGTCTCGGACGTCTCCCACGAGCTGCGCACGCCGCTGACCACCGTGCGGATGGCCGCCGACCTGCTCTACGACGCCCGCGAGGACTTCGAGCCGATGGCCGCCCGCTCGGCCGAGCTCATGCAGGCCCAGCTCGAACGCTTCGAGTCGATGCTGGCCGACCTGCTGGAGATCAGCCGCTACGACGCCGGCGCCGCCACCCTCGACCTCGACTCCGTCGACGTGCGTGACGTCGTGCTGCGCGCCATCGCCGACTCCGAGGCGCTGGCCGAGCGCCACGCCACCCGCTTCGAGCTCCGGCTGCCCAACGAGCCGTGCATGGCCGAGATGGACAACCGGCGGGTCGAGCGGATCCTGCGCAACCTGCTGTTCAACGCGATCGAGCACGGCGAGGGCCGTGACGTGGTGGTCACCGTGGGCGCCGACCGCGACGCCGTCGCCGTCGCCGTACGCGACCACGGCATCGGCCTGAAGGCCGGCGAGGAGACGATGGTGTTCGACCGGTTCTGGCGCGCCGACCCCTCGCGGGCGCGCACCATCGGCGGCACCGGGCTCGGCCTGGCCATCTCCCGCGAGGACGCCACGCTGCACGGCGGCTGGCTCCAGGCGTGGGGGCAGCCGGGCGAGGGCTCCCAGTTCAGGCTCACGCTGCCCAGGACGGCGGGGGCCGACCTCAAGGGGTCCCCGCTGCCGCTGGTGCCCCCGGAGATCGAGATGCGCCGCACCTGGCGAGGCCAGATGACCCCGGTGCTGCTGCCGGCGTCGGGAGACGGGGCCGTGCATGAGGAGGCATAGGCGGCTCGCCGCCGTCCTGGCCGTCGCCGTCGCGGCGTGGGCGGGCGGCGGCTGCGCGGTGATCCCGGTCGGCGGGCCGTTCCCCGTGGACGAGGCCGGCGGCGGCGACCCGATGAGCAAGCCGTTCCAGCGCATGATCGCCGTCAGGCCGCAGCCGGCGTGGGCGCCCCTCCAGGTCGTCCAGGGACTCCAGGCGGCGATGGCGGCGTACGCCGACGAGCCGGACGTGCTGCTCACCTACCTCACGCCCGCGACCGCGAAGACCTGGAAACCGGACGGGCCCGTCACCGTCATCGCCAACCGTCCCAAGTACGACTACGTCGGCAAGAGCGACGGCGACCAGGTCGTCATCCGGCTCACCGGCACCCCCGTCGCCCGCATCGAGTCCGACGACACGTACATGCCGTTCGCGGCCTCGGCGGGCGACATCTCCGTCGACTTCACGCTGGTCAAGGACGCGCAGGGCGCCTACCACGTCCAGTCGATCGAGCGGGGCGCCGGGCTGCTGCTCACCATGGACGACGTGGCCCGCGCCTACCGGCCGACCAAGCTGTACTACCTGGCCGGGCCGCCCGGGGTCAGCCAGGCGTTCGCCGAGCGGCGGCTCATCGTCGACCGGGTCTGGCTGCGCATCAAGCCCGCCGAGAACTTCGCGCAGACCATCGTCCGCCGCCTCCTGGAGGGGCCGAGCAAGGCGCTGCACGGCGCGGTCGGCAGTGTCTTCCCGCAGGGCATGAGCGTCCGCTCGGTCAGGTCCGACGACGACCGCGTCGTGGTCGACCTGCACGGCCCCATCGAGCCCGACGAGCTCTACACCGACGGGCTGAAGGCGCAGCTCAAGTGGACGCTCAACAACAACGACATGGCCAACGGCCGCACCATCGAGGTGCAGATCGACGGCGAGCCGTTCTACTCCTCCGATCCGCTGGTCATCCGGGCCGACGACATGCGCGAGGACTGGCTGGGCAGCAACGTCAGCCCCGCCTACTACGTCAGCCGGGGCGCGGTGCGCTCCCTCGGCGACGAGCGGCCCGGCAACGCCGTCCAGGGCCCGGCGGGCCAGCCGAACGACCTGTACCGCAGCCTGGCGATGGCCGACGGCGGCGCCATGGTCGCCGGGCGCGGAACGGAGGCGGCCGGAGGCGGCATCTGGGTCGCCCGGATCGCCCCCGACGGCCGGTGGCAGCGCTGGATCGAGGGCCGCGAGGCGGACCTGACCCCGCCCTCCTGGCACCGCGACGGCACCCTGTGGACCTACGACCGGGCCAACGACGCCGTGCTGCGCTGCGACCCGGGCGCCGGCCGCGGCCCCGAGCGGGTCGCCGCGCCCGGCCTCGACGGGCTCGACGTCACGCGGCTGCGCATCTCCCGCGACGGCGTGCGGGTCGCGGTGACGATCGGCAAGAACGAGGTCCGGGTGGGCGCGATCACCGGGGGCGGCGGGGCGCCCATGCTGGGCAACTTCCAGACGCTGACGACGGTGGCCGACGAGGAGGAGATCAAGGACATCGCCTGGCGCGACGGCGAGCGGCTGCTGGTGCTGGTGCAGAGCGACAACGTGCAGAGCGTCAGGGAGATCTACGTCGGCGACGGGCAGACCACGCAGCTCCCGCCGGTCAAGCGGCTCTCCTCGATCAGTGCCCTGGGGGTGCGGGTGCTGGCGGCCACGGCGGACAGCAAGGAGATCCTGGAGCTCAACCAGGACAAGCAGGCGTGGGTCTCCAAGGCCACGGGCGAGGCCGAGAACCCGGTCTTCTCCCTCGGCTGACCCGTCCCCGGCGGGAATGTCGGTGCGGTCATGCATGCTGGGCCGCGTGCTGAACGCCGTACTCGACGTGCTCCTGCCGCGCGCCTGCGTGGGCTGCGGCGCGGCCGGCGAGCCGTTGTGCGGCGAGTGCCTCGGGCCCCTCGTCGCCCCGGCCCCCCGGATGCCGGTCCCGTGTCCCGCCGGCCTTCCCGGGTGCTGGTCCGGGGCCCGGTACGAAGGGCCGGTGCGGCGGGCCGTGATCGCCTACAAGGAGCGCGCCCAGACCGGCCTGGCGGCCCCGCTCGCCGCTCTGCTGGCCTTGACCGTCGCCTCGGCCCTCGCTGAGGCTCACCGCGTCGAGGGCCCGTTCCTGGTCGTGCCGGTGCCGAGCGCCCGCCGCGCCGTGCGGGCCCGGGGCCACGACCCGATGGACCGGCTCGCCGAGCGGGCCGTGCGCGCGCTGCGGCGGCTGGGCCATCCGGCCGTGCTGTGCCGCGCGCTGACCCCGGCGCGGCGGGTGGCCGACCAGGCGGGGCTGGGCGCGGCCGAGCGGGCCGCCAACCTGGCCGGCTCCCTGCGCGTCACCGCCGCGCCCCGGAGCCCGCACAGGACCGTTCCGGGCCCTCTGGGGAGTCCCGTGGTGGTCGTGGACGATCTGGTGACCACCGGGGCCACGCTCGCCGAGGCCGCGAGGGCGCTGCGCGGGTCGGGCGCGGAGGTGGTGTGCGCGGCGACCGTGGCGGCGACACGCCGAAGGTTCTAACAAGGATTACGGTCATCGTGGTGACGCTGCGTGCCCGGCCGCGCTCACGGCGGGGTCACATCCGACTACCCGGTGTACGGCATGAGACCAGCTCAGAGAGATCATCTCGCCGTACATAAAGGTAGGGAGATCCTAAACCGGGGCAACCTTCCCCCAGGTCACCCCAAGCGAAAATCACAGAAAGTGATCATTTAGGTAATCCTCCGGCTGACATTCGGGTCCGATCCGGATAGCGTTCTGACATGGCACCCGTTCGGGTCCGTGGTTGCGCAGAGCCGGGAGTCCCGGCTCTGCTAGCCGATGCCAGCCGCAGGCGAAACGGTCCACGTAAGGCGACTCTTTGTCGACCGATCACGGTGCGGCTTAGGGGTAAGTCCTGCCTTCCCGAGGGTCCAGATGTCCCTCGTCAGGAGAGAAGGGCAGTAGTGGCATCAGAGCCGCGAAACCCTCAGCAGGCGGATGTGGGGTCGAAGACCAGGTCGGCCGGACGGGTGCCATCCGAAACCCCGGTGATGGACGGCCAAAAGCGGGGAACGGTGAACAGGAGGCGAACAGAGGACCCCGCTCGGCAGGCGCGTCGCCGGGCGCTCTATCTCAGTCGTTAGGCGAAGGGGGGCTGTTGCATGGACATCATCGTCAAGGGCCGGCACACAGGAGTGAGTGACCGGTTCCGAGACCAAGTGACGACCAAGCTGGCCAGAATCGAGCGTCTCGACAGCAAGCTGATCAGAGTAGACGTGGAGGTGTCGAAGGAACGCAATCCGCGCCTCGCCGCACAACGCGAGCGCGTCGAGCTGACCATCCATTCCCGGGGACCCGCCATCAGGGCCGAGGCCTCCGCCGACGACCGCTTCTCCGCCCTCGACATCGCCCTGGACAAGCTGGAAGGCCGCCTGCGCAGGCTCGCCGACCGGCGCAAGGTCCACCACGGCAACCACTGCCCGCCCTCCGTGGCGGAACTCACCGCGACGCTCCCTGACGCCGCGGACCTGGCGCCCACCCCGTCCCCGCTCGTCACCGCCGAGGCCGAGCCCGAGAACGACGACCTGCCCGAGGACTCCCAGTACGACGACCAGCAGTACGACGACATCGTCCCCATCGAGATGGAAGGTGACGGCCCGCTCATCGTCCGGGAGAAGTTTCACCGCGCCGAACCCATGACCATCGACCAGGCCCTCCTGGAGATGGAGCTGGTCGGGCACGACTTCTACCTGTTCCGTGACAAGGAGAGCGGCCAGCCGTGCGTCGTCTACAACCGGCGCGGGTACAACTACGGCGTGTTGCGGCTCGTCGAGCCCTGATAGCGTCTTAAAGGATCTTCTCGACCAACCGAGGATCGGGCACTCGTGTCATCATCGGTCCAACGGCTCTGGCCCCCCGACGAGGAGGAGACGTGAGCGAGCTCAGTCAGGTGTGTGTGAGCGAGCGAAGCGAGGTCGCGAGGCTGACCGAGGAGGCCCTGTGACCGAGCCCGGTGAGGGCGGCGCGCCCGGCGGCGAGCCGATCCGCGTGCTGATCGTGGACGACCACGAGCTGATCAGGCGGAGCCTGGCTCTGGCGTTGGCCGCCGAGCCCGACATCGACGTGGTCGGAGAGGCGAGCGACGGTCATGAGGCGGTCGAACTGGCCGACCGCCTCATGCCCGACGTGGCGCTGATGGACGTGCGCATGCCCCGGCAGGACGGCATCGAGGCCACCAAGGGCATCAAGGCCTCGGTGCCGAGCACCCGCATCATCATGCTCACGGTGAGCGACGAGGAGGAGGACCTCTTCGAGGCCATCAAGGCCGGCGCCACGGGCTACCTGCTCAAGGACGTCCAGATCAACGACGTCCCGGCGGCCGTGCGCGGCGTCCACGAGGGCCAGTCGCTCATCAACCCGGCCATGGCGGCCAAGCTCATCACCGAGTTCGCGAACATGAGCCGCAAGGAGGCCGAGCGGCCGCCCCAGCTGCCGGTCCCGCGGCTCACCGAGCGCGAGATGGAAGTGCTGCGCCTGGTCGCCAAGGGCATGAACAACCGGGAGATCGCCAAGCAGCTCTTCATCAGCGAGAACACGGTGAAGAACCACGTCCGCAACATCCTGGACAAGCTGCAGCTGCACTCGCGCATGGAGGCGGTCGTCTACGCCGTGCGCGAGCGCATGCTGGAGATCACCTGACGGCCGTCTCCAGGTGGGCGGCGAGGCCCGGGTCGGCGCGCTCGACCCGCACGGCGTCGCAGCCCACCCACTCGGCGGCCGACCACAGGGCGTCACGCAGCGCGTCGGCCCACTTCGCGCCACTCAGGCCGGGCTCCAGGCTGAGCTGACGCGCCACCAGGGTGGACCCCTCTCGCGCCGGATCGACCCGGCCGATCAGCCGGCCGCCGGCCAGCACGGGCATGGTGAAGTAGCCGTGCATGCGCTTGTGGCGCGGCACGTACAGCTCCAGCGTGTACGAGAAGCCGAAGACCCGCTCGGTGCGGCCGCGGTGCCAGATGAGCGAGTCGAACGGCGAGACCAGCGTCGTGCGGTGACGGCCGCGCGGCTCGGCGGCGAGCGCCTCGGGATCGGCCCACGCCGCCGCGCCCCTGCCCGTCGCCCCCTTCCCCTTGGCCGCGCCCTGGCCGTTGACGGCGACCGCCACCTTGCCGTTGCCGCCGCTCGCGGTGGTGGCGCCGTTGGACGCGCCCCGTGCCGGCCATCCCGACACGGTGACGGGCACCAGCCCGGCCGCGCCGCTGAGCAGGCACTCGTCCAGCATCGCGGCGTACCTGCCCTTGAGCCGCAGGAAGTCGATCAGGTCGCCCCGGGTCGCCACGCCCAGCGCCCGCCCCGCGACACGCGCGAGCCGTACGACGCACTCCTCGTCGGTGAGGTCCTCGGCCAGGAGATCGGCGGGGACCACGCGCTCGGCGAGGTCGTAGACCCGCCGCCAGCCGACGCGCCGCGTGCAGACGAGCTCGCCGATGTCGAGCAGCCACTCCAGCGCGATCTTGGACTCGGACCAGTCCCACCACTCGCCGGCCTGCCCGTCGCCGTCGGAGCGCCTGGCCGCCCGGGCGCCGCCCACGTCGGCCGTCGTGACCGGACCCGCCGCACGCACCCGCTCCAGCAGCTCCTCGACATGGCCGGTGGGAACCTGGTGCCACCGGAACTTGCGCTCCTGGTAGGCCCGGCGGCGGAACGCGTAGAGCGGCCAGTGCTCGATCGGCAGGATGCACGCGGCGTGGCACCAGTACTCGAAGCTCTGGGCGGGGTCGTCCCAGTAGGCCCGCTCGACCGCCGGCCTGCCGACCGCTCCCTGGCGCGCGTAGGCGACCAGCTCGTGGGAGCGGGCGAGGACGGAGATCGTGTCGAGCTGCACCGCGCCGAGCCTGCGGAGCATGCCCCGCACGCCGCCCCGGCGCCCCTCGGCGCCGAGCAGTCCCTGCGCGCGCAGGATGATCCGGCGCGCCTCGTCAGCGGTGAGGTCCGTCATGTCGACGATTCCGTACGGCGAAGCATGCCGCGCATGCTAGCGCCGCCCACCGACAGAACGGGTCGGCGGCGGAGAGCGGAGAAACCACACCCAGTCCACCGGCTTACGCCCAAGGTGGGAGTGTCATACCTGAACCGGTACGACACGGTCGTCTGGGGACGCTGCCGTGGGGCCGGTCCGTGGCCGCGCGCACGCCGTCAACACGTGGCCGACGCGCCCGAAGGACCCCGCACTCCGGAAACCCCCGGAGGGCCCGGCCATCCGGGACGCCCAGCCGGACCCCGACCGCCCGTCCGCGCCCCTCGGGCCGTCCGGGTCCGTGGCTCGTCCGGGCGGGGGAGCGGCGGCATCCCTGGGTGGCGCCGCTCCGGTGCCCGGACGGACGGGGTCAGCGGTGGTCTTCGGTGGACATGCCGACGCGGGGCGCGTCGATCACGACGTCGGTGAAGATGTCGAAGACGAGCGCGAGGATGCCGCCCACGACCACCAGGCCGACGCCGATCCAGATGAGCGTCCAGGTCGCCATGGTCATGCCGACTCCGCCGACGATGAACCCGATCAGCATGACGGTGACCGCCAGCCACGAAGACGCACGACCGCCGTGACTGCCGAGATTCTCAGTCTGCTCCGTCTTCTGGCCTTCAACCATGACAAAATCCTTCCCTTTGCCGGATATCCCGCTATTTGGTGCGAGCCGGCTGTCAACCGGCATACCCTCTGCCTGACCCCATTCTCCCAGACATCACCTGCGCCCTCGCTGCCGCGGTGGCTGTGTCCGCTGGCGGAACCGCCTACCATGGCAACGGGGAAGTTTGTCTCGGCCTCTCCTCCTGGCGGCGCCGCCGGGGTAGACCTGCGAGGAGCTTTACATAAAGTGGCAGCCATTCTCGACAAGATCCTGCGTGCCGGCGAGGGCAAGATCCTCCGCAAGCTCAAGCGGATCGCAGACCAGGTCAACTCCATTGAGGACGACTTCACGAGCCTGTCCGACGCGGAGTTGCGCGCGCTGACGGACGAGTTCAAGCAGCGCCACGCCGACGGCGAATCGCTCGACGAGCTGCTTCCCGAGGCGTTCGCCACCGTGCGTGAGGCGGCGCGCCGCGTGCTCGGCCAGCGCCCCTACGACGTCCAGATCATGGGCGGCGCCAACCTCCACATGGGCAACATCTCCGAGATGAAGACCGGTGAGGGCAAGACCCTGACCTGCACCCTGCCCGCCTATCTCAACGCGCTGGCGGGCAACGGCGTGCACGTGATCACGGTCAACGACTACCTCGCCAAGCGCGACGCCGAGAAGATGGGCCGCATCCACCGCTTCCTCGGGCTCGAGGTCGGCGTGATCCTGTCCGGGCAGCAGCCCGACGAGCGCCGCAAGCAGTACGAGGCCGACATCACGTACGGCACCAACAACGAGTTCGGCTTCGACTACCTGCGCGACAACATGGCCTGGTCGCTGGACGAGTGCGTGCAGCGCGGCCACTTCTTCGCGATCGTCGACGAGGTCGACTCCATCCTCATCGACGAGGCCCGCACGCCGCTGATCATCTCCGGCCCCGGCGAGCAGTCCGGCAAGTGGTACGCCGAGTTCGCCAAGATCGTGCCCCGGCTGCGCAAGGGCGTCGAGGCGAAGAACCCCGGCGAGGAGAGCACCGGCGACTACGTCGTCGACGAGAAGAAGCGCACGGTCGGCGTGCTGGAGGCGGGCGTCGCCAAGGTCGAGGACTGGCTCGGCATCGACAACCTCTACAAGCCCGAGCACACCCACCTGGTCGGCTTCCTCAACAACGCGCTCAAGGCCAAGGAGCTCTTCAAGAAGGACAAGGACTACATCGTCTCCGACGGCGAGGTCCTGATCGTCGACGAGTTCACCGGGCGCATCCTGCACGGCCGTCGCTACAACGAGGGCATGCACCAGGCCATCGAGGCCAAGGAAGGCGTGAAGATCAAGGACGAGAACCAGACTCTCGCCACCGTCACGCTCCAGAACTACTTCCGCCTCTACGAGAAGCTGTCCGGCATGACCGGCACCGCCGTCACCGAGGCCAACGAGTTCCACAAGACGTACAAGCTCGGCGTGGTCCCCATCCCGACCAACCGGCCGATGATCCGCAAGGACCAGGCGGACGTGGTCTACAAGACCGAGGACGCCAAGTTCGACGCCGTGGTCGAGGACATCAGGCAGCGCTACGAGCAGGGCCAGCCGGTGCTCGTCGGCACCACCTCGGTCGAGAAGTCGGAGCGGCTGTCGCGGGCGCTCAAGCGCCGGGGCGTGCCGCACGAGGTGCTCAACGCGAAGAACCACGAGCGTGAGGCCGCGATCATCGCCGAGGCGGGCCGCAAGGGCGCCGTCACCGTCGCCACCAACATGGCCGGCCGCGGCACCGACATCATGCTCGGCGGCAACCCCGAGTTCCGCGCCGACCTGGAGCTGCGCCAGCGCGGCCTCGACCCGGTCGAGACGCCCGACGAGTACGACAAGGCCTGGCCGGAGGCGCTGGAGAAGGCCAACGCCGCGGTCAAGGCCGAGCACGACGAGGTCACCAAGATCGGCGGCCTCTACGTCCTCGGCACCGAGCGCCACGAGTCGCGCCGCATCGACAACCAGCTCCGCGGCCGCTCCGGCCGTCAGGGCGACCCCGGCGAGTCGCGCTTCTACCTCTCGCTCGGCGACGACCTGATGCGCCTGTTCAACTCGGCCCGCGTCGAGATGATCATGACCAGGCTCAACATCCCGGACGACCAGCCGATCGAGTCCGGCATCGTCTCCAAGGCCATCGCCTCCGCGCAGCACCAGGTCGAGCAGCAGAACTTCGAGATCCGCAAGGAAGTTCTCAAGTACGACGAGGTGATGAACCGCCAGCGCAAGGTCATCTACGCCGAGCGCCACCGGGTGCTGGAGGGCGCCGACCTGCACGAGCAGGTCCGCGGCTTCGTCGGCGAGGTGATCGACGGCTACGTCGTGGGCGCCACCTCCGAGGGCTTCGCCGAGGAGTGGGACCTCGACAAGCTGTGGAAGGCGTTCAGCGAGCTCTACCCGATCCAGATCACGGTCGACGACCTGGTCAAGGAGGCCGGCTCGCGCGAGGAGCTCACCCGCGAGTTCATCAGCGAGAAGGTCAAGAAGGACGCGCTGGAGGCGTACGACCGGCGCGAGCAGGAGCTCGGCTCCGAGGCGATGCGCGAGTTCGAGCGCCGGGTCATCCTGTCCGTCCTCGACCGCAAGTGGCGCGAGCACCTGTACGAGATGGACTACCTGCGCGAGGGCATCGGCATGCGGGCCTACGCGCAGAAGGACCCGCAGATCGAGTACCAGCGCGAGGGCTTCGAGATGTTCGCCGCGATGCTCGAGGGCATCAAGGAGGACTCCGTCGGATTCCTGTTCAACATCGAGGTCGAGGTTCAGCAGAACCCGATCGTCGAGGAGGAAGAGGACTCGGTGATGGCGGAGACCCGCTCCATCATCGCGCGCGGTCTGCGCGGGCCCGAGCGGCCCGCGGAGCTGGAGTACACCGCGCCGGGCGAGCAGGGCGACGTCGAGCACACCCGGGTCCGCACCAGTGCGGCGGAGCGGGCGGCCTACGGCAACGTCGAGCGCAACGCGCCGTGCCCGTGCGGTTCCGGCAAGAAGTACAAGCGCTGCCACGGCGACCCGCGCAACGCGGCCTGACCCGAGGCTCCACGGCCCCGCCCCTCTCGCTCACGCGAGGGGAGCGGGGCCGCTCGGCTTCCGGGGGTGAGGCGTCGTTCTTCCGGGTCAGGCGGTTTCGAGGTCCGTGACGAGCCACTGGACGCCGCGTCGTTCCAGGCGCATGGCCAGGACGTGGCTGCGTTCGCCGCAGTGCAGCAGCACGCACATCTCCACCACCCCGTCCGCGGGCTCCGTCACGTGGGGCACGGCGGCGAACGGCGGGCGGCGCGTGTCCAGCATGCGGCCCGCCCGCACCAGTCCCCGGTACGCGTGGTCGGTGAGCCGGTCCGCGACCGACTCGGGCGGGCGGCGTCCGGCGAGGACCTCGGCCACCGCCTGACCGAGCAGGCGCAGGCTCCGCTCGTCCGGCGGGGCGCCCGGCGGACCCCACACCAGCGGCAGCGAGTCCAGGGCGAGTGACCCCGCCACCGCGGGCGGCTCCGCTTCGGGGCGGCGGGCGGGGACCGGGGTGAGGCGCGCGGCGCGCGTGCGGGGAAGGGATGGCATGGGCCCTCCAGAATCGCGGGGGAGACGATCGCTACAAGGAGTTTTCGGCCCGGCCCCCGGATACCTCGGCCGCCAACTTCTCAGGTGGGGGCGGTGGTTCGGGGGAGTTGGCGGAGAAGATCACCGGGAGTTGGAGTGGTGTCCGGCCGTCCCGCGCGGCGTTCCGGTCGCCGGCGACGTGGATCCGGCCGTCCGGAAGATTTCCGGACCGCCGTCGAGCGGTGATACGGCCCCAGCGAAAAGGACGCCGGCGAAGAGGACGCCGGTGAAAGGGTCGCCGGCGAAAGGACGCCGGCGGGAACGGCCCGGGCGAAACGGCGGCGAGCGAAACGGTCCTAGGGGAGGGGTCGCGTCTCCGGCGGCGCCGTCTTCGGCGGCCCCTCCGTGGCCGGTTCCGCAGGGGCGGGGGCCTCGGGAGGGGCGGGGGCCTCCGGAGGGGTGCGGGGCTCGCCGGAGTCCACGTCAGGCTCGGGCTCCCGGCCCGGCGTCATGATGTTCAGCCGGCGGATGAGGAAGCTGAACACCACGTAGTACACCACCCCGTACACCACCCCGATCGCGAGGATCGCCGGCAGGTTGCGGGTGTTGGACTTGCTGGCGTTGAGCAGCATGTCGAGGAGCCCGGCCGAGAAGCCGAACCCGAGCTGCCCCCCGGCCAGCGTCGTCACCGCCACCGCCACGCCCGTCAGCACGGCGTGCACGACGAACAGCAGCGGCGCCACGAAGATGAACGCGAACTCGATCGGCTCGGTGATGCCCGTGACCAGGGACGCGAGCGCGGCCGACAGCATGATGCCGCCCACGGCCCGGCGCCGGTGCGGCGGCGCGGCCCGCCACATGGCCAGCGCGGCGGCCGGCAGCGCGAACATCATGATGGGGAAGAAGCCGGCCATGAACTGCCCGGAGTGCTCGGCCCCGCCGAAGTAGCAGTTCCAGTCACCCCCGAGGACCCGCCCGCCCACCTCGCACTGCGGCACCACGTGCCACACGATCGAGTTGACGAAGTGGTGCAGCCCGAGCGGGATGAGCAGCCGGTTGATCAGCCCGTAGATGCCGGTCCCGAGCGGTCCCAGCGTGGTCAGGGCCTGGCCGGCGTCGCTGATCCACTGTCCGAGGAACGGCCAGATCCAGCCGATGACCACGCCGAGCAGCAGCGCCGCGATGGCCGTGACGATGGGCACGAAGCGCCGCCCGCCGAAGAACGCCAGCCAGGACGGCAGCTTGATGCGGTGGAAGCGCTGCCACAGCACGGCGGTGACGAGCCCCATCATGATGCCGCCGAGCACCTGGGTGGGGTTCTGCAGCCCGTAGTCGACGACCTCCTTGATCCCGCCGTCCTCGACCTTGCGCAGCAGCACGGTGTCGCGGATGGACGAGCCGAGGAACATCACCTTGGACACCCGGTCGAACACCAGGTAGCCGACGACGGCCGCCAGCGCGGTCGTCCCGTCGGACTTGCGCGCGAAGCCGATGGCCACGCCCACGGCGAACAGCAGCGGCAGGTTCTTGAACAGGGCGTCGCCGGCCGCCTCCAGCACCTGGGCGATCTGCGCCATCCACGCGAACCCGGCCACGTCGGCCAGGCCGCCGGGGGCGGGGCCGTTGGAGCCGAGCATGTCGGACTGCCCGAAGCGCATGAGCAGCGCGGCGGCCGGCAGGGCGGCGATGGGCAGCATGAGGGAGCGGCCCAGCCGCTGGAGTACGGTCATGACCCGCGCGAACCGCGGCCGGAGGGCGCTCAGGGCGCGGGCGGGCGGCGAAGGCCGGGCGGTGGTCTCGTTCACCGGGCGTTCCTCCTGAGGGTGGGAGCCGGGCCCTCAGCCCCGTCTGGCGGGCATTTCCAGGATGGTACGCAACTGGTAGCGGTCGGCGCGGTAGGTCGAGACGCCCAGCTCGGCGCAGACGCCGCCGGCGAAGGACCTGCGCTGGAGCAGGAGCACGGCGCCGCCGCGCGGCAGCTTGAGCAGGTCGGCGTCGCTCGGGTCGGCGATGCCCCCGTCGATGGTCAGCTCGCCCGCGTCCATGACGAGGCCGTAGCGGCTCTCCAGGAGCTCGTACAGCGACTTGCCGGACAGGTCCAGGTCGCCGAGGCCGGGGGCGAGCCGGACGGGGATGTGCGCGCGCTCGATGGACAGCGGCTCGCCGTCGGCGGTGCGCAGGCGCTCGATGAAGTGGACCTCCTCGCCCGGCTGGATGCCCAGCTCCTTGGCCAGGTGGGCGCTGGCGCGCACGATCCGCCGGTCGAGGTCGCGCGAGCCGGGCTCCATGCCGCGGGCGCGCATGTCGTCGCTGAACGAGGTGAGCTGGAGGGCCAGCTCGATCTTGGGGCGGGCGACGAACGTGCCCTTGCCGGGCACGCGGTGCAGCCGCCCCTCGGACACCAGGTGGTCCACCGCCTGCCGGACGGTCATGCGGGACAGGCCGAAGCGCTGGCAGAGCTCCCGCTCGGACGGGATGGCCGCGCCGATGCTCAGCTCGTCGCTGTCGATGAGGTCCAGCAGGATCTCGCGCAGCTGGAAGTACTTGGGCACCGGGCTGTCCGGATCGATGTGGGCCACGGATCCTCCCCTCGATCTGACCTGGGCAATGGGCTATGGTTCGTACTGGTCTAGTCCGGACTAGACCACATGTCGCAAAACAGGGTCAAGTCCGAACGGTAACGATTGCGAGCGTGAGATGACCAGCAAGATGCGCAGCGAGATCGCCGAGCAACCCGCGGCGCTGAGGGCCACGCTCGACTCCCTGCTCCCCCGGGTCGGCGAGGTGCGGGCGCTGGGTGAGCGGACCCGCCAGCTGCTGTTCATCGCCCGCGGCACGTCGGACAACGCCGCAGTCTACGGCCGCTACCTCATCGAGTCGCGCGCGGGGAGGCTGGCCGCGCTCGCCGCGCCGTCCATCGCGACGACGTACCGCCGCAGGCTGGACCTCGACGGCGTGCTGGCCGTGGCGATCTCCCAGTCCGGCCGTACGGAGGAGATCGTGGAGACGCTGGCCTGGGCGAGCGACTGCGGCGCGAAGACCGTCGGCATCACCAACGGCGGTCCGGACAGCCCGCTCGCGCAGGCGGCCGACCTGGCGTTGTGCACGCTCGCCGGGGAGGAGAAGGCCGTCCCGGCCACGAAGACCTACACCACGCAGCTCGCCGCGCTGGCCGTGCTCGCGCTCGGCCTCGGCGCCGAGGTGGACGAGAAGGACCTCCAGCGGGTGCCGGACGCCGTCGAGGGGCTCATCGACGCGCCGGGCGACCTGGACGCCGTCGTCGAGGGCCTGGCCGACAAGCACGGCGCCGTCGTCTCGGCCCGCGGCCTGGCCTTCTCCACCGCCCTGGAGACCGCGCTCAAGCTCAAGGAGGCGTGCTACCTGCACGCCATGGGCCTGTCGTACGCCGACCTGCTGCACGGCCCGATCGCGGTCGTGGACGCCGAGACCCCCGCGCTGCTCCTCGCCGCGGAGAACAGCCCCACGCTGGCCGGGACCGTCGCCCTGGCCGAGCGGGTCGTCGCGGCCGGCGCGCCCGCGTTCACGATCGGCGGCGGCCCGGCGCTCGCCGCGGCCGGAACCGCCTCGCTCAACGGCCCGGACCTGCCGGAATGGGTCGCGCCGATGGGGCTGATCATCCCCGGCCAGCTCCTGACCGAGGCCCTGGCCCGCCGGCTCGGCGTCGACCCCGACGCCCCCCGCGGCCTCAACAAGGTGACGCAGACCGACTGAGCGGGACGGCGGTCACGGACGGTCGTCTAGCCTTGGTCGGACGGTAAGGAGGAGGACGGATGGCGGCGGATGCGAGCGCGATCATCGCCGGGCTCGGCGGTGCCGGGAACATCATCGACATCGAGCCCTGCATCACCCGGCTGCGGACCGAGGTGCGCGACGCGTCCAAGGTCGACCGAGCCGCCCTCAAGGCGGCGGGCGCCCACGCCGTGATGGCGGCCGGCAACGTGGTCCAGGTCGTCGTCGGCCCGGAGGCCGACACGATCGCCAGCGACATCGAGGACCTCATCGGCTAGAGGGCGAGACCATGACGACTGTTCTCGCCCCTGTCCAGGGGTCGGCGGTGGAGTTGGCGGCCGTCCCCGATCCGGTGTTCTCCGCGGGGATGGTGGGTCCCGGAGCGGCGATCGACCCGCTGAGGGAGCCCGGCAAGGCCGTGGCCCCCATATCGGGGAGAATCATGAAACTGCACCCGCATGCCTACGTGATCGTCGGCGACGACGGCAGAGGCGTGCTGGTACATCTCGGCATCGACACTGTGCAGCTCAAGGGCGAGGGGTTCGAGCTCCTCGCGGCGGAGGGCGACCGGGTCAACGCCGGGCAGCCCGTCGTGGCCTGGGACCCGGCCGCGATCGAGGCGGGCGGGCGGTCGCCGGTCTGCCCGGTCGTCGCCCTCGACGCGGACGCCGGCTCGGTCAGCGGCGTCGCGGCGGGAACCGTCCGGGTAGGGGAGGAGTTGTTCCGTTGGCTCTGACCCGTCTGGTCTGACCGGGCGGTGATGACCCGCGTGGCTTCGCACCTTTTCCGGCATCGATGATGGTAGGAGGTCCAGCACGGTCTGGACCGGCACAGGAAGAAGGAGTTTTTCATGCCTGAACGCAAGGTCACCGTGGTGGCGGAGGTGGGACTGCACGCCCGCCCGGCGGCCACGTTCGTGCGGGCGGCGGTCAAGGCGCCCATGGACGTCTCGATCGCCAAGCCGGGCCGCGACCCGGTCAACGCCAAGAGCATCCTGCAGATCCTCGCGCTGGACGTGCAGCAGGACGAGACAGTCGTGATCAAGGCCGAGGGCGACGGCGCCGACGCCGTCCTGGACGAGCTCGCGAAGATCGCCGGATCGCCATGAGCCTGGCGGGGGCGGGAGTGAGCCCGGGCGCCGGACACGGGCCCGCGTACATCCTGACGGCGTCCGTCCCGGAACCCCCCGAGGACTCCGCCCACACGGGCGACGCGGACGCCGAGAAGGAGCGCGCCCTGGCGGCCCTCCACCAGGTGGCAGGCGAGCTGGAGTCGCGGGCGGACCGGCTGGAGGCCGACCCCGACGCTCCAGGGCGCGAGGGTGCCGACATCCTGCGGGCGCAGGCGCTCATGGCCGCCGATCCCGGGCTGGCCGTGGGGGTGGAGGCGCTCGTCGACGAGGGGGTCGCCGCGCCGCGGGCGATCTTCTCCGCCTTCGCGAAGTACCGGGCGGCGCTGGCGGGCGCCGGAGGCTACCTGGGAGAGCGGGTGGCGGACCTCGACGACGTCCGCGACCGCGCGATCGCCCTGCTCACCGGCCACCCCCTGCCGGGCCTGCCCAGCGAGCCGGCCCCGCCCGCCGAGCCCGGCGGAGCGCCCCGGCCGTACGTGCTGATCGCGCGCGACCTCGCCCCCGCCGACACCGCGCTGCTGTCGAGAGCCGTCGTCGCCGCGTTCGTCACGGAGAAGGGCGGGCCGACCAGCCACACCGCGATCCTCGCCCGCGCGATGGGCGTGCCCGCCGTCGTCGGCTGCGCCGGCGCGACCGCGATCCCGCCCGGCACGACCGTCCTGGTCGACGGGACCTCCGGCGAGGTACGGCCCGACCCGACCGGCGAGGAGCTGGCCAGGGTCGCGGGCGCCGCCCGGGCCCGCCGGGCGGCCGTGGAGCGGGCGGGCGAGGCCGGCCGGACCCGTGACGGCCACCCCGTGCCGCTGCTCGCCAACATCGGCGGCCCCGGCGACCTGGACGCCGCCCTGCACCACGGGGCGGAGGGCGTGGGTCTCTACCGGACCGAGTTCCTCTTCCTGGGCAGGAGGCAGGCGCCGCCGGCCGAGGAGCAGGAGCGGGCCTACCGGGCGGCGCTGGCGGCCTTCCCCGGCCGCACGGTGGTGGCCCGCACGCTCGACGCCGGCGCCGACAAGCCGCTGGCCTTCCTGCCGCCTCCCGCCGAGGAGCCGAACCCGGCGCTGGGGGAGCGCGGCCTGCGGCTGCTGCGCAGGTTCGGGGACGTCCTGGACGTCCAGCTCGGGGCGCTCGCCAGGGCCGCCGCCTCCGAGACGGCCGAGCTCCAGGTCATGGCGCCCATGGTGGCCACGGCCGAGGAGGCCGCGTGGTTCGCGGAGGCGTGCCGGGCCAGGGGGCTGCCCCGGGCGGGAGTGATGATCGAGGTGCCGGCGGCGGCGCTGCGGGCCGCGAGCCTGGCCGCCGAGGTGGACTTCCTGTCGATCGGCACCAACGACCTCGCGCAGTACGCGTTCGCCGCGGACCGGGAGCTCGGCACGCTGGGCGACCTCCAGGACCCGTGGCAGCCCGCCCTGCTCGACCTCGTCCACCTGACCGCCGCCGGCGCGTCGGGGGCGGGACGGCCGTGCGGCGTCTGCGGGGAGGCGGCGGCCGATCCGGCCCTGGCCTGCGTGCTGGTGGGGCTCGGGGTCACGTCGCTGTCCATGGGGGCCGCCGCGCTGCCGGCCGTGCGGGCGGGGCTGGGGGAGCACACGCTGGACCAGTGCCGGCGGGCGGCCGAGGCGGCACGCGCGGCCATGACCCCGGCTCAGGCCCGCACCGCCGCCCGCGCCGAGCTCCCGGCCCTCACCGCCCTCGGCCTGTGACCGGACGGCCTCGTGACCTGCGGCTTGTGACTCGCGGTGGCGCGCCGGGCCCGTCCCCCGCGGGCGGCCGGTAGCCGCGCGCGGCGCCGAGGGGGCCGTGGCGTGGATACGGTTGGAGGCATGTCTGGACGGATCGGCATGGCAGGGCTGCTCGTGTTCGCGTTGACGGCGTGCGGGGGAGGCGGCACGGCGGGGGCGACACCGGGCACCCGCGCCGCCGCCCCACCCGCCGCGCCCACCTCCCCCGCGGCCTCCCCCACGGCCACCGCCCCGGCCGGTGAGGACACCCCGGCGAGCACGTCCGGGGCCTCCGCGCCGAGCCGTGTCCCCGCCGCGAGCGGCGACGTGCGCCGGGTGCTGGCCCGGATGAGCGCGGAGGAGAAGGTCGGCCAGCTCTTCATGCCCCTCCTGTACGGCACGGCCGCAGGCACGGTGTCCGGCGAGAACCAGGCCAGGTACGGCGCCCAGACCCCGGCCAAGGTCATCGCCAGGTACCACCTCGGCGGTGTCATCCTCTTCCCCGCCAACATCAAGAGCGTCTCGCAGGTCGTCGCCCTCACCAACGGCCTGCAGGCCGCGTCCCCGCGCGTGCCGCTGATCATCGGCACCGACCAGGAGAACGGCCTGGTGTCCCGGATGGGCGCGCTGATGACGACGTTCCCGGGCGCCTCCACCGTGGGCGCCACCCGGGACCCGGCGCGGGCGCGGGCCGTCGCCAAGGCGACCGGCGAGGAACTGCGCGCCGTCGGCGTCAACCTGGACTTCGCCCCCGTCGCGGACGTCAACGTCAACCCGGACAACCCCGTCATCGGCCGGCGGGCCTACGGCGACGAGCCGGCGAAGGTCGCCACGATGGTCTCGGCCGCGGTCAAGGGCTTCGGCGACGCCGGGGTGGCCGCCACCGCCAAGCACTTCCCCGGCCACGGCGACACCGACGTCGACAGCCACACCGGGCTCCCGGTGATCAAGCACACGCGCGCGCAGTGGGAGCGGATCGACGCGCCGCCGTTCAGGGCGGCCATCGCGGCCGGGGTGGACGCGGTGATGAGCGCGCACATCGTGTTCCCGAAGCTCGACCCGTCGGGCGACCCCGCGACGCTGTCCAAGCCCATCCTGACCGGGCTGCTGCGGGAGAAGCTCGGCTTCAAGGGCGTGATCTCCACCGACGCGCTCAACATGGAGGGCGTGCGCAAGAAGTACGGCGACGGCGAGGTGGCCGTGCGCGCCGTGCTGGCCGGTGCCGACCTGCTGCTCATGCCCAACGACCTGCCCAAGGCGTACGACGCGGTCCTGTCCGCCGTGAAGTCGGGACGGATCAGCCGCGCCCGGCTCGACCAGTCCGTGACGCGGCTGCTGACCCTGCGGCAGGCCCGTGGCTTCCTGCGCGCGGCGCCGCGGGCCTCGGCGGCCGAGGCGGCCGGCGTGCTGCGCTCGGCCGAGCACCGCCGCCTGGCCGCCCGTGTCGCCCGCGAGGGCGGGTGACCGTCCCTGGGAGCCACGGCCGGCTGGCCGACCCCCTGGAAGGATTCAACCAGGTAATCCGGTGATCCTTTATCCCGGAATAGTGCCCATCATCGCCACACGTGCGACGCTCTACGCTTGGAGCGGGAGCAGGAGCGGGAGCGGTCCGAGGAGGCGGTGTGGTAGCGGGTGTTCTGATCGACTGGGGCGGGGTGCTGACCACCAGCATGTCCGACTCCATCGCGAAGTGGATCGCGGCCGACCGCATCGACCACGCCCACTATCACGCGGTCATGAGCGAGATGGTGCACCAGGCGTACGGCGACGCGGAGGAGGAGACGGTCGTCCACGCGCTGGAGCGCGGCGAGCTGGACGGCTCCGTCTTCGAGCGTGACCTGGCCGCCCGGCTGCTGACCCTCGACGGGGTGCCGCCGGAGGCGGAGGGCCTGCTGGAGCGGATGTTCGTCGGCTTCGAGCGCGCCGAGGCCATGTACGACATGCTGCGCGCGGTCAAGCGGCACGGGCTGCGCACGTGCCTGCTGTCCAACTCGTGGTCCAACACCTACCCGCGCGACGACTGGGACGAGATCTTCGACGCGGTCGTGATCTCCGGCGAGGTCGGCATGCGCAAGCCGGAGCCCCGCATCTTCCGGCACGCCCTCGACCTGCTGGCGCTGCCGGGCGAGTCGTGCGTGTTCATCGACGACATCGAGGCCAACATCGCCGCGGCCCGCGCCCTCGGCATCCACGGCATCCACCACCGCGACCCCGAGACGACCATCGCGTCCCTCGAGTCGCTCCTCCAGATCCCCCTCCGACCGGCATGATGGTGCCCTCGCACCCTGCCGACCGGTGCTTCCGCACGCTCTGAAAGGTTCCTGATGCGCGTCTACCTGCCGTGCACGCTGCCCGCCCTCGCCCGCGCGGTGGAGGCGGGCGAGCTGGGCCCGGCCCCGCTGACCGGTTACGCGGTGACGCCCGCGCTGACCGAGTGGTACGCCTCGGGCGACACCGAGGAGCTCGAGTACGTCGCGCTCACCGAGGCCGCCCGCGCCTCCCTGAGGCTGCTGGCCGCGGACCGCCCCGCCGAGCCCGTGAAGCCCGGGGACGAGCCGCCGGCAGGCGACGAGCCGCGGCCCGAGAAGGACGAGGACGGCCACGCGTG
Organism: Nonomuraea sp. 3-1Str; assembly: GCF_031570565.1. Classification (NCBI taxonomy): domain Bacteria; kingdom Bacillati; phylum Actinomycetota; class Actinomycetes; order Streptosporangiales; family Streptosporangiaceae; genus Nonomuraea; species Nonomuraea sp. 3-1Str. Next base: position 77,044 of record NZ_JALHBK010000034.1, on the reverse strand, counting down.
GGCGCCGCGGCGGGTGGTGGTGGCCGCCGAGGTGCCCGACGACACGCTGAAGGCCGGCGCCGACCTGGAGGAGCGGGCCACGGTGCGGCTGACCCGCCCGGTGCCGATGTCCAAGGTCGCCGCGGTGCACGTGGACGACCTGTACGCCGTGCCCGACATCGGGGCGGCCATCGAAGCGCTGCCCGCCTCCGACGCGGGCGACGACGACGCCCGCTTCACCGTGGACGGCGCCGAGGCGCACGAGCTCATGTGGTACGCCACGCAGGAGATCCCGCACCTGCTCCGGGACGATCATTAGGGACATGTTAAATACCGGGTAAAGTGCCTTGCCCCTTTCTTGATCGGACTGGCTAAGATCACAGGCTGGACTTGTCCGTGACAGAAGGAGTCGGTTTCTGTGAAGCTTCGAGCAGTGGTGACCGCCGTGGGCGCGCTGGCCACGGCCCTCATCGTGACGTCCCCCGCCCAGGCGGCCTCCGCCCGCGGGTACGACCACAAGGACCCCTACCAGACCGGGTGCGGCAACTCTGCCCGCACCGTCCGCACCGGGAATATCAACAGCCAGCTTGACGGCAAGATCGGCACCGTCATGCTCAAGTACTCGTTCCGGTGCAAGACCAACTGGGTCGAGATCAGCACGATCACCGCCGGCTACGGCTCGATCACCGTCCAGAACGCCAGGGGCACGGTGGACACCTTCCAGTTCAAGAAGGGCAACGGCGGCCGCCACTGGGGCAACATGGTGAACGGCAACAACATCTGCGCCTGGGGCAGCGCCAGCGTGAAGTGGGGCAGCGGCCAGGGCGGCCAGCGCGGTTCCGGCGGCACCGGCCAGGCCTGCAAGTAGCAGCCTGCCCCCGTACGGGCGTAGCCGCGGTCCAGTGGGCCGCGGCCCGTCCGTCCACCGGGATGTCACCGCCGGCCGCTAGTCTGGAACGGCCATGACGAAGCACATCATCTGGGACTGGAACGGCACGCTCTTCCACGACATCGACGCCGTCGTCGGAGCGACCAACGAGGTCTTCAGCTCCTACCAGCTGCCCCCTCTCACCGCCGACGGCTTCCGCGCCGTCTACACCCGGCCCATCTGGCTGGCCTACGAGCGGCTGCTGGGCCGCCCGCTGACCGAGGGCGAGTGGGAGACGCTCGACACCGGTTTCCACGAGCACTACTTCCGGCTGAGCGTGGCCTGCGGCCTGGCCGAGGGCGCGCTGGCCACGCTGGCGAGCTGGACGGGCACGCAGTCGCTGTGCTCGATGGCCCCCCACTCCCACCTGGTGCCGATCGTCGAGTCGTTCGGCATCACCGGTCACTTCACCCGGGTGGACGGGCTGGTCGGGGTCACCGGCGGCGAGAAGGCCGAGCACATGGCGGCCCACATCGAGGCGCTCGACGTGGAGCCGGGCCAGGTGCTGGTGATCGGCGACAGCGTCGACGACGGCATCGCCGCCCGCCACGTGGGGGCGCGGGCCGTCCTCTACACGGGCGGCATGACCTCGCGGGCGGACCTGGAGGCCACGGGCCTGCCGGTCGTCGACACCCTGGCCCAGGCCCTCGACCACATCTGACGGCCGCGGGTCCGGGAGCCACGCCGGTTCCCCCGGCCGTACCCTTGCAGGGTCCCCCCAGGAGGCCGCCATCAACCGCCTAGTGCTCTGGAACATCGACCTGACCCTGGTCGACGTCGCCATCGTCACCCGTGACGCCTACGCCGAGGCGTTCCGCGCCGTGACCGGCCGCCCGCTCGTCAAGCTCGCCCCGGCGCTGGGCCGCCCCGACTCCGAGATCGTCTTCGAGACCCTCGCCGTCAACGGCGTCGTGGCCGAGGACGCCCACCTGCCCAAGTTCCTCGCGGCGCTGGCCTCGGCCTTCGCCGACCGGCGCGGCCGGCTGCCGAAGGAGGGCCGGGCGATGCCCGGGGCCAAGGACGCGCTCAAGGCCGTGGCCCGGCTCGACGGCGTGGTCCAGTCCGTGCTGACCGGCACGATCAAGGGCAACGCCGTCCTGAAGCTGAAGGCGTTCGGCCTGGACAAGCACATCGACTTCGACCTCGGCGGCTACGGCGAGGAGGCCTACCCGAAGGCGACGCTGCTCCAGGTCGCGCAGGGGCGGGCCAGGCAGCGGCTGGGCACGCCGTTCACGGCCGCCAACACGGTGGTCATCGGCGACTCGGCGCGCGACGTCCAGGCCGCCCGGATCGGCGGCGCGGCGATGATCGCGGTGGCCTCGGGCCGCTCGACCACGGCCGAGCTGCGCGAGGCCGGGGCCGACATCGTGCTGCCCGACCTGTCCGACGCCGCCGAGGTGGTGGCCGCCGTCGCCCGCCTCACCACCCCGGCGTGACGCTCAGGCGAGCGCCTTGAGGAAGCGGGCCGCGACCGGGGCGGCGACGGCCGACCCGGCTCCGGCGCCCTCCACGATCACCGCGAACGCCAGGTCGCCGCGGTAGCCGACGAACCACGAGTGCGCGGGCGGCTCCTTGCCCGAGCCGTACTCCGCCGTGCCGGTCTTGCCGGCCGTGCCCTCCGGGAAGCTGACGTCGTGCGCCGTGCCGTCGGTCACGACGGCCGGCATGAGGTCGCGCAGCGCCCGCACGACGTTCTGCTCCAGAGGCCGGGGCCGGAGCGTGTGGTCCGGCATCCGTTCCTCCGGGACCAGCCGGGGCGGCCACCAGGCGCCGGCGGCGACGGCCGCGGCTACGGAGGCCATGTTGAGCGGGCTGGCCAGCACCCGGCCCTGCCCGATGGCGGCGGAGGCGAGGTCCGTGTCGTCCTTCGGCGCCGGGAACTCCGCCTTCACGGCCGGCACGCCCGGCGTGATCGCCGCGCCGAACCCGAAGTCGGCGGCCACCTTGGCGAGCCGGTCGGCGCCGAGCCGGTCCACCGTCATCGCGCCGAAGGTGGTGTTGCACGAGTGGGCGAAGGCGTCGCGGAAGGGCAGCGCGCCGTAGTCCTTGAAGCCGGCGTTGTGGAAGGGGAAGCCGCCGATGTTCTGCTCGGCGGGGCAGTTCACCTGCGCGTCGGGCTTCGCGCCGTCCGCGACCAGCGCGGAGGCGGTGACGACCTTGAACGTCGACCCGGGCGGGTACTTGCCGAGCAGCGCCCGGTTGAAGCCGCCGGGCTTGTTGACCACGGCGAGGATCTCGCCGGTGGAGGGCCGCAGCGCGACCAGCGAGGCCGGCTTGTCCACGCCCTCCAGCGCCCGGGCGCCCGCCCGGTGCACCTTGAGGTCGAGCGTGGTCTTCAGCGACTCCTTCCCCGTGGCCTTGACGAGGGTCTCGACCGGCTCCTCACCCTCGTAGAGCTCGATCGTGCTCTCCTTGTACGGGGCGAACCAGTCGGGGTACGTCTGCTTGAGGCCCTCGACGAGCTGCTGCACGGAGCCGGGCGTGCCCGGGGTGTCGATGCGCTCGCCGCCGGCGGCGAGGACGTGCGCCGGCTCGCCCGGCCGGGTGATCGTCCGCAGCGACCTGCCCTTCCCGAGCAGGCGGTGGATGGTGGCCGGGCTCCAGGCGATCTTCCACGTGCCGCCGCGCTCGACGAGCTTGAGCTCACCGTCGTAGTCCCAGTCCTTCACTCCTTGGAGCCCGGCGTCGAAGGACACGGTCCCGTCGTCCCCCACGCTCTGGGCGAAGACCCCGTTCGGTACGTCGCGGTGGAAGGAGGCGCGCTCGGCCTGGAGATCGGTGAGGAACCGCCGGTGCCAGTCCTCGAAGTCGGCGGGCGGGTCGGCGACGAGACGGCGCATCGCCGCGTAGTCCTGTGCCGACCACGCGTTCAGGTAGGCGTCGGCGGTCCGCTCCGGCGAGCCCTCGGTGCGCAGCGCCCAGAGCGTGCCGCCGGCCGCGAGCGCCGGGACGAGAAGTGCCGCGGTGATCCACGGCCACCTGCGCCGCCTGCGCGGCCGTGGGCTCTCCTCCCTGAGATGGGCGTACATTGTCCCCGTTGGTGGTGCCATGAGGTGAGAAGACCAGAATGACCTGCGCCCTGTCCAATACTGATATGGGCGAAGAAGTCATATGAGTTCAGATATAGTTGCTGCTCATGGACCTCGTCCGGCACCTTCGCTACTTCATCGTGGTGGCGGAGGAACTCCACTTCGGCAACGCCGCGATCCGGCTCGGCATGGCACAGCCGCCGCTCAGCCAGCGGATCAAGCGCCTGGAGGAGGAGCTCGGCGTGCGGCTGTTCGACCGCTCCGCCCGGCAGGTCCGGCTCACCGAGCCCGGCCGGCTGCTGCTCGGCGAGGCCCGCGAGATCGTCGCCCGGGTCGACCGGCTGCGTGAGCTGGCCCGCCACGGCCAGGGCGCCGTGCTGCGCGTCGGCGTCCCGCCCGACCTCGCGCCCGCCGTGATCGCCGGGCTCGTCGCCGGCTTCCGGGAGAGCCACCCCGGGATACGGCTCGCGCCCGCCGAGATCTGGACGGCCGAGCAGGTCGCCGCGCTGGCCGAGGGCGCCATCGACGTCGGCATCGTGCGCCACCCCGTCACCGCGCCCGGCCTGCTGTTCGGCCCGGCCCTGGTGCAGCCGCAGGGTGTGCTGCTGGCCGAGGAGGACTCGCTGGCCCGGGGCGGCGAGCTGCACCTGGCCGACCTGGCCGGCCGCGAGCTGCTGATGCCGCCCCGCGAGGGCGAGCCTGGCGTCCACGCGGAGGTGCTGGCCGAATGCCGCCGCCAGGGGTACGTGCCGCCGCAGGTCCACGAGGGCGCCGGGCTGGGCCTGGTGCTCGCCGGCGCGGCCGTCGCGTTCGGGCCGCGGGCGGAGCTGCCGGGGCTGGCCTGGCGCCCGCTGCTAGGCTCGCCGATCGCCGGTCGGGTCTCCACAGCCTGGCGGGCCGAGAGCGAAGCGGTCGCCGCGTTCTCCGCGATGGCCGTACGAACCCTGAAGGAGCGCGCCGGGATGGTGGACGAGGGCGCGGCGCCCGTGCGGCGGGTCAGCCGGCGGCCGGGAGTGCTGGCATGAGCGGGCCGGACTTCGGCGGCGTGTTCCGCGCGGCGGGCGTCACCGGCTGGCTGCACGCGACCGACATCGACACCGGCAGGCAGGTGGGGCACGGCTCCGACGACCCGGTGCCGACGGCGTCGGTGTTCAAGGTGCCGCTGCTGGTCGCCTTCTGCCGGCAGGCCGACGCCGGGCTGCTCGACCCGGCCGCGCCGGTGACCGTGCGGGCGGGTGAGCGGGTCTTCGGCCCCACGGGGCTGTCGGCCATGCTGGACGACGTCACGATGTCGCTGCGGGACCTCGCCTACCTGATGATCGCGGTCAGCGACAACACCGCCGCGGACGTGCTGTCGGAGCAGGTGGGGTTCGAGGCGATCAACGCCATGCTGGCCGGGTTCGGGCTGACGGGCACCCGGGTCCGGCAGAAGGCGGCCGACCTCTACGCGAGCATGGCCGAGGACGCCGGCCACAACTGGCCGTACCTCGACCTGGAGGAGATCGACCGGCTGCGCGTGCTCGACCCGCGGCGCACCAACCGCAGCACGCCGCGCGAGATGGCCACGCTGTTCGGGCTCATCTGGCGGGACGAGGCCGCCTCCCCCTCCTCCTGCGCCTGGATGCGGGCCGTGCTGAACAAGCAGGTGTGGCCGCACCGGCTGGCCTCCGGCTTCCCGTACGACGACGTGGACGTCAGCGGCAAGACCGGCACGCTGCCGACGCTGCGCAGCGAGGCGGGCGTGGTCGAGTACCCCGACGGCGGCCGGTACGCGGTGGCGGTGTTCACCCGGTCCTTCAGCCCCGCGGTCAACCAGCCGCGCGCCGACGCCGTGATCGGCACGGCCGCGCGTATGGCGGTGGACCACCTGAGGCGCTAGCTAGTTGTGTGGCGGATCGGGTATGACTTCCGGCCACACGGGCGACAGGATGGGGCACATGGTTGTTGAAGGGGCACTTCTCTGGGAGCCGACCGAAGAGATCGTCAAGCAGGCCAAGCTCACCCGGTACCTGGAGTGGCTCGGCCGGGCGGGGGCGGGCTACGAGGAGGTGTGGCGGTGGTCCGTCGAGCGTCCGGAGGACTTCTGGACGTCGATCTGGGACCACTTCGAGGTCGTCGGCGAGCGTGGTGACGGGCCCGTCATCTCCGGGACGATGCCGGGCGCCGAATGGTTCACCGGAAGCAGCCTCAACTACGCGGAGAACGCGCTGCGCCACTCCGGGGGCACGGCCCTGGTGTTCGTCTCGGAGGACGGCGCCCGCCAGGAGATCGGCCACGAGGAGCTGCGCGAGGAGGTCGCCCGCGTCCGGGCCGGCCTGGTGCGCCTCGGCGTCGGCCGCGGCGACCGCGTCGCCGCCTACCTGCCGAACATCCCGCAGGCGCTCGTCGCCTTCCTCGCCACCGCCTCCCTCGGCGCGATCTGGTCGGCCGGCTCGCCCGACTTCGGGGTGGCGAGCATCGTCGACCGGTTCAAGCAGATCGAGCCCAAGGTGCTGATCGCGGTCGACGGCTACCGCTACAACGGCAAGGCCTACGACCGCTCGACCGCGGTGAACGAGATCGCCGCCGCCCTGCCGTCGCTGCGCGCCACCGTGTGGATCCCGTACCTGTCGGCGGCGGCCGAGGGCCTGCCGCCCCAGCAGGCCGAGCCCGCCCCCGGGCCGGCGCGGTCCCTCCCGCACGGCGAGGTGATCGGCTGGGAGGGGCTGCGCTCGGAGCGCGGCCCGCTGGAGTTCGAGCGGGTGCCGTTCGGCCACCCGCTGTGGATCCTCTACTCCAGCGGCACCACCGGCCTGCCCAAGCCCATCGTCCACGGGCACGGCGGCGTGGTGCTGGAGCACCTGAAGTCCCTCTCCTTCCACCAGGACCTCGGCGAGGGGGACGTGTTCTTCTGGTACACCACCACGGGCTGGATGATGTGGAACTACCTCATCGGCGCCCTGCTGGTGGGGGCCGTCCCGGTGCTGTACGACGGCTCGGCCACGCATCCCTCACCCGCCACCCTGTGGCGGATCGCCGCCTCGGAGGGCGTCACCTACTTCGGGGTGGGCGCGCCGTACATCATGGCCTCCCTCAAGGCGGGTCTCCACCCCGAGGGGCTGGAGCGGCTGCGCGGCGTCGGCTCGACCGGCTCGCCGCTGCCGCCGGAGGGCTTCGCCTGGGTGCACGAGGAGCTGCCGGGCGTGCCGATCGGCTCGTTCTCGGGCGGCACGGACGTGTGCACCGGCTTCGTCGGCGCCACCGTGCTGCACCCCATCCGGGCGGGCGTCATCCCGTGCCGCTCGCTGGGCGCCGCCGTGGACGCCTACGACCCCGAAGGCCGGCCGGTCGTCGGCGAGGTGGGGGAGCTGGTGCTCACCCGGCCGATGCCGTCGATGCCGGTCATGTTCTGGAACGACCCCGAGGGCGAGCGCTACCGCGAGAGCTACTTCGACGTCTACCCCGGCGTCTGGCGGCACGGCGACTGGATCAAGATCGACGACGACGGGAGCTGCGTCATCTACGGCCGCTCCGACTCCACCCTCAACCGGGGCGGCGTCCGGATGGGCACGAGCGAGTTCTACCGGGTGGTCGAGCGGTTCGAGGACATCGCCGACAGCCTGGTCATCGACACCGGCGTGCTCGGCCAGGAGGGCAGGCTGCTGCTGTACGTGACCCTGGCCGAGGGGGCCGAGCTGACCGACGAGCTGACGCGCGCCCTGTGCGTGGCGCTGCGCGACGAGCTGTCGCCCCGGCACGTGCCCAACGAGATCCGGGCGGTCCCCGGGATCCCGCGCACCCTGTCGGGCAAGAAGCTGGAGGTGCCGGTCCGCAGAATCCTCCTCGGCACCCCCGTCGAGCAGGCCGCCAACCCCGACGCCATGGCCAACCCGGAGGTCCTGGAGCACTTCAGGCTAGACCCCCTGAGGGAGCCGGAACAGGCGTGACGGGTCGTAGGCGGCCTTGACCTGGGCCAGGCGGGCGGCGTTCGCCCCGTAGTAGGCGGTACGCCAGTTCTTCAGGTCCGGGTCGATGTAGTTGACGTAGGCGTGCTCGCCGAAGTGCGGGGCCATGGCGCTCTGGATCCGGCGCAGCCAGGCGCGGTCGTTGCCCTCCTGGTAGTACTGCACGCTGTACAGCGCCGCCCGGTGGGGGAAGGCCGTCGCGTCGGGCCGTACCCGGGCGACGGCGCCGCCCATGGCGTCGAACAGCACCGAGTGCGGCCCGGGGCGGCTCACCTCGGCCACCAGCGCCCGCACCCCGTCCGGGGTGAGCGGCCGGTAGGCCAGGTGCGACTTGGCGGCGAAGGCGGCCCGGCCCAGCCGCCCGTGCGGCGAGGGGTGGCACTGGTCCACGGTCAGCGACGAGCACCCGCCCATCACCTTCATCGCCTGGAGGTACGAGGTCCGGTAGACGGTGCGGGACGCCGGGCGGCCGATCCGGGCCACGACGGGGGCGAGCAGCCGGTCCAGCTCGGCCTTGCCGCCCAGGTGCACCCCGGTGATCCGCACCTCCGGCCCGCCCGGGTCGCGCGTGAGGTGCAGCGTGGACCACAGCTCGTCGGGCGCGGCGGGCGCCCACTCCTGCCAGGCCGCCAGCGCGGCCGCCGCCTTCGCCCAGGTCCAGCGCAGGAAGAACACGTTCAGGTCGCTCGTCGCGTGGGTGCGGAACGTGAACGACACGGCGACGCCGAAGTTGCCGCCGCCACCGCCCCGGCACGCCCAGAACAGGTCGGGGTGGTTCCGCTCGTCGCAGTCCAGCACCCGGCCGTCGGCCGTCACGATCCGTACGGACTCCAGCGTGTCGCAGGTCAGGCCGTACTTCCTGGACAGCACGCCGATGCCGCCGCCCAGCGCGAGGCCGCCCACCCCGACCGTGGGGCAGGTGCCCGCCGGGACGCTCACCCCGTGCCGGGCCAGCGTGGAGTACACGTCGATCAGCTTGGCCCCGGCCCCGACCGTCGCCCGGCCGTCCGCGTAGCCGACCTTGTTCATCCGGGAGACGTCCACGACCAGGCCGGTGCCGGTGGACCAGCCCGCGTAGGAGTGGCCGCCGGAGCGGGCCGTGACCGGCAGCCCGTTCGCGCGGACGAACGCCAGGCAGCGCGCGACGTCGGCCGGGCCGGCGCAGTAGGCGACGCCGCGCGGCCTGATCCGGTCGAAGACCGGGTTGAACAGGCGGCGGGCCGAGCCGTAGCCGGAGTCGCTGGGCAGCACCAGCGTGCCCGACAGGCCGCGCCGCAGTTTCGCCCAGTCCGGCGCCCGGGTGTGCCCGGTGGAGAGCACGGGAGCCAGCACAGGGGCGAGCGCCGCGGCGCGGAGGAAGTGGCGGCGGTCCATGGTCGGCTCCCAGCGGTCATCGTCGGTACATCCGGTGAGATGCCGCCGTGGACGTGCGGGTTCATCACGATCTGATGTATGCGCGCAGGACACGCCGTCGCAGGCGCACGCGGGGAGCCCGCGGGCCCGCCGGAGCCCCTCCCGGCGGGCCCGCGGGCCGCTCAGCCCGTGCGCGCCATCGACGACTCGGCCAGGCGCAGCGCCAGCGCGGGGCACATGTCGACCGCGCGGCGCGCCTCCTTCGCCATCCAGCCCGGCACGGTCCGGAACGACGGGAAGCCGTACTCGTCCAGCTCCACGAACTCCGGCAGCAGGTGCGCGCACAGCCCGTGCCCCTGGCAGCGGGTCCAGTCCACGTCCAGCCGGTACTCCGGCTCCACCTCCTGCTCCGGCAGCGGCAGCACGCCGAGCACCGGCCGGCCGCACGAGCCGAACTCCAGGTGCAGCGCGATGTCGCTCTCGAACGCGTCCAGCGCCGACAGCACGAACTTGGCCGTGCCGTCCGGGTGGAAGCACGCGCCCCGCCGCTCGACGGCCCGCACCGCCCGGCGCACGGCGTCGGTCGAGCCGGTCCCGTCCGCCAGCGCGAGGAGCTGCCGGGCGACGTCCGGCAGGCCCAGCCGGCACGGGCCGCACTGGCCGGCCGACTGCGCGGCCAGGTAGGCGGCCACCCGGGCCGCCTCGCCCAGCGGGCAGGTCGCCTCGCCCAGCGGCACGATGATCCCCGCGCCGAGGTCGGCGCCGGCCTGCTTCATGCCCTCGCGGGAGATGACCGCCGACACGGCCGCCTGGGGCGTCAGGAAGGCGCCGTGGTAGCCGCCCATCAGCACGCCCTCGCCCGGCTCGGCGTCGCACAGGTCGAGCACGTCGGCCAGCAGCGTGCCCGTCTGCGCCTCGATGACCACGTTGGTCGCGGCGCCGCCGCTGACCGTGAGCAGCACGGTCCCGGGCTCCTTGCTGGTGCCCACCTCGGCGTACTTCTCCGGGCCCAGCTCGGCGAGCAGGGCGAGCTGGGCGAAGGTCTCGGTGTTGGACAGCAGGGTAGGCAGGCCGTCCACGCCGCTCGTCGCGGCTCGCTTCTTGCGGCCCGGCGGGATGCCCTCCAGGCCGTTCACGGCGCGGACGAGTGCCCCGCCCTCGCCGGAGATGAACCGCTCCTCGATCCCGACCACGCGGATCGGGATGTGGCTCTCGGTCGCGCCCGCGACCTTGGCGGCGCGCCGCTCGGCCACGGCGGCGGCGATGGAGGACTCGGCCACCTCGCCGCGGGCGGTGGCGACGATCACCTCGCGGGCGTTCAGCGCCTCGGCGGCCAGCACGGCGCCGTCGAGGACGAGATGGGGGGCGCGGATGAGCAGCATCGCGTCCTTCGAGCTGGCCGGCTCGCCCTCGGCGCCGTTGACCAGCACCACGCTCTCGCGGGAGCCGGCGGCGTCGGCGACGGCGCGCAGCTTGCGGCCGAAGGGGAAGGCGGCGCCGCCCCGGCCGCGCATGTCGACCTCGTTCACCTCCGCGATGAGGGTCTCCACGTCGCGGGGGGCGGGCTCGCCGTGCAGCGTGCGGTGCGCCGGCAGGTCGAGCCGCCTGGTGTGGTCCAGCCCGGCGGTCAGCCGGGCGGGGCCCAGCCGCAGCACATCCGGTGCTCGGTGCGGGATCACAACGTCTCCTGGATGGTCGTCTCCTGGGGGGCGAGGAGAGAGATCTCCTTGGTGATGCGGAGGTCCCCGGGAGCGGGGGTCTCCGGAAAGACGGGGAGCCCCGTGGGAGCGGGGGTCTCCTGGGAGGCGCGGGGCGGGATCATCCCGCCTCCCTGTACTTCCGCCGTGCGGCGGCCAGGCTGACCGGGGCGTCGACCTCCTTCAGGCGGCGAGCCGCGGGCGCGTCGGAGACCGCGGGAGTGGGCACGAGCTCCGGCCGTACCGCCGGGCGCAGGACCGTGGCCAGCACCCGGACGAGCAGTGCCGACCCGACCGCCGCCAGGCAGGCCGAGTACGACCAGGTGACCCAGGCCGCGGCGTTGCGGCCGGCGGTCAGCCCGTGCAGGATGGCCACCGGCCAGGCCAGGTAGGCGCCGGCGTGCATCGTCCGCCACATCCACGGCTTGCCCGTCACCGCGAAGCGTCCCCGGATGACGCCCGTCACCACGACCGCGATCATGAGGTTGGAGGCGAGGGCGCCGAAGCCCACCCAGACACCGGCCACGGGGATCACGGCCGCGGCCGGCGGGACGTGGCCGAGGCTGACCATGAGGCCGATGTGGGTGACCATGTAACCCATGCCGATCGCGGCGGTGGCCCGGTGTGCGAGCTGGGCCCTGACGCGGTTCGACGGGGAGAGGAAGACGCGCTCGGTCGTGAGCAGGCCGAGCCCGACGGTGGCGGTCAGCAGCACCAGGGCGAAGACCCCGGCGTAGAACTCGAGGAAGCTCACCCCCTGGCCGAACACGGACATGCCGCGGTCGGTCCTGGTCAGGGCGAAGGCCGACAGGGCCAGCGCCATGATGGCCGCGCTCAAGCCGAGCCGGACGTTCCTGGTGTCCAGCTTGGCCGGCGCGTGCCGGGGGTGTCGTCTGTGGAGCATTCTTTCCCTCCAAGGTCAGTTGAGGGTGCGCCTCGGGAGGGTCCGGGCCGTTCTGATCTTTCGCCGTCCACCCAGATCGCCCGTCCGGCGCCCGCCGGCCCGTGACCGCCGCTCCGGCTTGCCGCCGCGCCCGGCCCGGGATGGCGGGCTCGTGCGCGGTACGGCGGGAGGGCGGTGTCGGGTGGCGGGGCCGGCGGGCGACCCGGTGGATGGCGCGTGATCAGGTCAGCAGCGGCGGCCCCGGTTGATGCAGTCGACCACGAAGGACATCAGCCGGTCGGACATGACGTTGGCGAAGTCCGCGTGGTCGGTGATGGGGTTGTGCTGCTGTTCGGGGAAGGCGTCCACGGCGAACGAGGGACCCTGCGGAACGCTGTAGGAGAGGGTCATCCGCAGCTGCGGAACAGCCTTCATACCTCCGGGGCAGGCACCGCTCTGGTCAGGGAAGACCACGTGCGTGCGGTGGTTGGCGCTGTCGGTGTTCTGCCCGTCCCAGCAACTCGGGAAGTTCAGAATACGCAGCACCTGACTACCCCGCGGGCAAAGCGGATATTTCGTGGTGATTCGGTTCTGGAAGCCGGTGCAGCTCCAGGCCGCGCGGGCGTTGGCCCCGCCGTTCGTGGCCGCCTTGGCGTCACCGGTGATCAGTCGCAGGAACCGCGGCATGGCCGTCACCCGGGACGCCGGGTTGCCGCGGAACTGGAGCGTCACCGAGCGGGCACGCAGCACCTGGCCGACGTTGCCGTCCGGGTCGTTGACGTTCACGTCCACCTTGCGGTCGCGGAGCACCGGCCAGAAGTACGTCGACTTGTCGCCGAACCGGCACGTCGTTCCCGCCGCCGAGAGGCTCTCGTCGGTCGAGAACCCGTTCGTGGACAGGTTGCCCACGTAGTCGTGCAGGTGGTGGGCGCCGTTCGACACGCCCGGCGCGACGATGAAGTTGTCCGGGTTGTTGTGCCCGTTGCGGTTGGTGCCGCACGCGGAGACGAACGTGCCACGCGAACCGCCCCGGCCGCCACGAGGCGGGTCGATCGAGGTCTGCTGGACCTGGCGGATGTCGACGAAGTCGGTCAGGAACGGGCCCAGGTCGGCGCACTCCGCCTCGCCGCCGCCGGTGGCCGTGGGGGACGGCGTGGCGGTGGGCCGCCGGGTCGGCTGCTGCTGGTTGCCCCGGCCGCGCCGGCGGAACAGCGGGTTCGCCGACTGGGTGGGCTGGGCCGCCTGCTGGTCGCCCTGGTCCTGGCCGTCCTGGTCCTGGCCGTTCGGGTCGGGCGCCGGGGAGAGCGCACCGCCGCCGTCGCCCTGCTGGTCGGTGTTCTGCTGCTGCTGGTCGCCGTTGCGCTGGTTCGTGTTCTGCTGCCGGCCGTCGGGGGGCTGGTTGGCCTGGTCCTGGTCCTGGTTCTGGTTGTTCTGGTCCTGACCCTGGTCCTGCTGGCCTTGGTCCTGCTGGCCTTGGTCCTGCTGGCCTTGGTCCTGGTTGTCCTGGTCCTGGCCGTCCGGCGCCTGCGTGGGCTGGCCCTGGCGCTGGGCCCTCGTCGTCGTCTGCTCCTGGTGGCCCTGCTCTGCGGGGTCGCAGTGGTCGGCGAGCGCCGGGCTGACGCTGAAGACGGCCGCGGACACCAGACCGCCGGCCACCACGGCCAGGGCGGACATGGCCGCGGCCATGCGTCTCGACTTACTCATGGTTGTCTCCTCGTTTCGACCGCCGCGGGGGCGGGTGGAGTGGCCGAGGGGGTCGGGGGCTCGGGCAGCTCGTCGAAGTCGACCAGGCCGGTGGACTCCAGCAGCGTCATGTGCTTCATGACCACGTTCACCGCCTGCTGGGCGAACTTGCGTACCTCGCCGTTCCGGGTCCCGGATCGGACGCCCGCCACGACGGTGAAGACCTTCCCGTGCGCCGCGCGCAGCAGGTTGGCGAAGTCCCGGTCGAAGGCGGGGCCGTTCTCGGCCGCCAGTTGAGCCATCCAGCTCTGCTGGTCGGGATTGGGCTGGTCGGGCAGCGGCACGCCCAGCTTGGCCGCGAGCCGGCGGGTGACCACGTCCAGCTTGGTGTGGTCCTCCACCAGATGCATGCCGACGTCCTTGACCCGATCGGACCCCGCGCGTTCCTGCGCGTACCGTCCGACGGGTATCTCCCAGAGCCCTGCCTGCCGTACCTTGACCAGGAGGTCGCGGTCGGCCGGCCCCAGCGGGCCGGAGGGCAGCACCGTCCACTCGGCGGACACGGGCGCGGCCGACGATGGCATGACCAGGAAAATCGTCGCCACCGCGGCCACGGCGAAGCCGCCGAACATGAGGACCTCACCGCGTAGAAGCCTGTGCATGACCGGAGGTACGCGGAGCCTCCAGGACCGGTTCACTCATAGCGGCGAATAGTCAGAAATGACTGGAGTTATCGGAGTGGCTACCGGACGCATAACGAAGGTGTAAAGATGTGCCCCGTGCTAAGTCACCTCGACGGCAGGTTCGAGAGTGCGGATGCCGAGGCGGAGCATCGCATAGCGGTGCTCTACCAGGAGTTCGGCGGCCCTCTGCTGCGCCACATACGCAAGTCGACCGGTAACGATCTTCAATGGGCTGAGGACGTCGTACAGGAGACGCTCGTCAGGGCCTGGCGTAACTCGGCAAGACTGCAATGGGAACCGAGTCTCATCTGGGCGTGGCTGCTGACCGTGGCCCGCCGCATCGTGATCGACGGTCGCCGGCGCAAGAGCGTCCGGCCCCATGAGGTCGAACCCCCCGAAGTCGACATGTTGGCGGTCCCCGACGGGTCCGAGCGGGCGTTGTCGGCGATCGTCGTCGCCGACGCGCTGCGGAGCCTGTCGGAGGAGCACCGCGAAGTCATCGAGCAGACCTATCTCCGGGACCGTACGATAAGCGAGGCGGCGGAGATACTGGGGATCCCACCGGGTACGGTGAAGTCAAGGCTGTATTACGGGATCCGCGCTCTGCGCGAGCTTCTGCGGGACAAGGGGGTAGCCGGCTGATGCACGAAGAGGTGGCCGCTTACGTCCTTGGCGTCCTCGACGAAGAGGAGCTGGAGGCGTTCGAGCGTCACCTCGACGCGTGCGCGTCATGCCAGGAGGAGCTCAAGGAGCTGGCCACGCTCCCCGACCAGCTCGACGACTTGAAGCACCACCCCTCCGCCTCCGAGGACGATCCCCCCATGTCGATGTCACGTTGACGTCTTCGCCCTTTTCGGGTGATATCGGTACGGCAAGGCATGCGTCCGGCCGGCCGAAGGCCGGGCGATCTGGGGGAGGTGTTCGGTGGGGCCCGACACGGCTGCGCCCATCCTCCCGTACGGATGGGCCGGCGAAGAAGACGGCCCGCCATCCCGCGGCGCTCCGCCGCGTCGGCACGTCACTCCCTTCTCCAAGGCGGGCGCGCCCGCCTTGTGGGATGCTGGTGGCACCGCCTTTTCCCAGCGTGGCCTGCCGCTTCACCGCGGCGGCCCCCGCATGCGGACCGGCGCCGTGCCGGACACAGAAGGTCCGGGCACGGGCGGTCCGAAGGGCCCTTGCCGTTCGCGGGCGATGACGCGCGCGTACTACTTCCCGCCCCCGTGGGAACCAGAGGCCTGGCTATGAACATGTATGGCAAACCCTCACAAAGGAGTGAGAGCGACATGCCGCTCGACGAGGCCAAGCTCGACGAGGCCAAGGACGAGTTGCTCCAGCGAGCCGCGCAGAGGTACGCGGCCGTGAGCGACCACATGAGTCCCGAGGAGGCACTGGCCCTGCTGCGGGTGTACTACCGGCACGTGGCGCCGGAGGACCTGCTCGACCGCGGCCCCGTCGAGGTGTACGGCCCGGCCATGTCCCAGCGACGGCTGGCCGCGGTGCGCCCGCAGGGCCGCGCGACGGTCCGGGTCTACACCCCCACGGTGGCCGAGCACGGCTGGGACCCCGGCCGCTCGGTGGTGGAGGTGGTCACCGACGACATGCCGTTCCTGGTCGACTCCGTCACGATGGAGCTCGACCGGCACGACATCGGCATCCACCTGCTCGTCCACCCCCAGATGAGGGTGCGCCGCGACATGACGGGCCGCATGCTCGGCCGCGGCCAGGAGGACGTCACCGGCCAGCTCATGGTCGAGTCGTGGATGCACCTGGAGATCGACCGGCAGACCGACCCCGAGGCGCTCAAGCGGCTGGAGGGCGACCTCCAGCGGGTGCTGGCCGACGTCCGGCACGCGGTCGAGGACTTCTCGAAGATGCGGGCCCTGGCCGTGCAGACCGCCGAGGACCTGTCGATGAACCCGCCGCCGCTGGAGCCGGCCGAGGTCGAGGACAGCCTCGACCTGCTGCGCTGGCTCGCCGACGGGCACTTCACGTTCCTCGGCTACCGCGAGTACCGCCTGGAGAGCACCGACGAGGGCGACGCGCTGCGCGCGCTGCCCGGCACGGCGTTCGGCATCCTGCGCGACGACAAGATCGGCTCCACCAGCTTCTCCGTGCTGCCGCCCGAGGTGCGCGCGAAGGCCCGCGAGAAGCAGCTCCTCATCATCACCAAGGCCAACTCCCGCGCCACCGTCCACCGGGCCGCCTACCTCGACTACATCGGGGTGAAGCTGTTCTCGCCCGAGGGCGAGGTCATCGGCGAGCGCCGCTTCCTCGGCCTGTTCACCCACGTGGCCTACAACGAGTCGATCTCCCGGATCCCCGTGCTGCGGCGCAAGCTGGGCGCGGTCCTGGAGCGCGCCGGGTTCACCGCCGACAGCCACGACGGCAAGGACCTCATCGAGATCCTGGAGACGTTCCCGCGCGACGAGCTGTTCCAGACCTCGATCGACCAGCTCCTGCCGATCGCGCTGGGCGTGCTGCGGCTGCGCGAGCGCAAGCAGGTCAAGCTGTTCCTGCGCCGCGACGACTACGGCCGCTACATCTCCTGCCTCATCTACCTGCCGCGTGACCGCTACACCACGCAGGTACGGCTGAAGATGCAGGAGGTGCTGCTGAAGGCGCTCGGCGGCAGGTCGCTCGACTACAGCGCGATGATCGGCGAGTCGGCCCTGGCCCGGCTGCACGTCGTCGTGCGCGGCGAGCGGGGCAAGCAGCTGCCGCAGCCCGAGGTGGACGTCGAGGAGCTGGAGGCGCGGCTGGCCGCGATCACCCGCTCCTGGCCCGACGACCTGGCCGTGGCGCTGACCGAGACGTCCTCCGAGGAGGAGGCGCCCCGCCTGGTCAGGCGCTACCAGCAGGCGTTCCCCGAGGGGTACAAAGCGGACTTCTCGCCCGAGACGGCCGTCGCCGACGTGCGCCGGCTGGAGCGGCTGGCCGCCGGCGACGACGACGCCATCGACATCGACCTGTACGTGCCGGACGACGCCGAGGAGGGCGAGCGGCGGCTGAAGATCTACAAGGTCGGCCGCCCGATCTCGCTGTCCAAGGCGCTGCCGCTCATCCAGCGGCTCGGCGTCGAGGTCGTGGACGAGCGCCCGTACGAGATCGACACGTACCGGACGGCCGTCCCCGACTCCGCCACCGGCGTCACCCTGGAGGAGAACTCCGGGGGGCCCGGCGAGGACGTCCGCAACTGCTGGATCTACGACTTCGGCCTGCGCTTCACCGCCTCGGAGGAGGCCGCCGGCGACGACGTCAAGCGCCTGTTCGAGGACGGCCTCGTCGCGCTGTGGAGCGGCCGGATCCAGGCCGACAACTTCAACGCGCTGATCCTGCGCGCCGGCCTGACCTGGGAGCAGGTCGAGATCCTGCGGGTCTACGCCAAGTACCTGCGCCAGGCGGGCAGCGCCTACTCCGAGCGGTACATGGAGCGGGTGCTGACCGGCAACGTCCGGCTGTCGCGCCTGCTGGTGCGGCTGTTCGAGGCCCGGCTCGACCCGCGGCGCTCCGAGGACGCGCGCGCCGACCTGGCCGGCGCCCTGGAGGAGGAGATCCTGGGCGCGCTCGACGAGGTCGCCTCGCTCGACGAGGACCGGATCCTGCGGGCGTACCTGGAGATGATGCGGGCGACGCTGCGCACCAACTACTTCCAGACGGTCGACGGGCGTCGCAAGCCGTACATCTCACTGAAGTTCGACTCGCAGGCGATCAGCGCGCTGCCGCTGCCGCGGCCCAAGTACGAGATCTTCGTGTACTCGCCGCGCGTCGAGGGCGTCCACCTGCGTTTCGGCAAGGTGGCCCGGGGCGGCCTGCGCTGGTCGGACCGGATGGAGGACTTCCGGACGGAGGTCCTCGGCCTGGTCAAGGCTCAGATGGTGAAGAACACCGTCATCGTGCCGACCGGCTCCAAGGGCGGGTTCGTCGTCAAGCGGCCCCCGGCGTCCGGCTCCCGCGAGGAGGTGCTGGCCGAGGGCGTGGCCTGCTACCGGATGTTCATCTCCGGCCTGCTCGACGTCACCGACAACCTCGTCGACGGCAAGGTCGTGCCGCCGGCCGACGTCGTCCGGCACGACGGCGACGACCCCTACCTGGTCGTGGCCGCCGACAAGGGCACCGCGACGTTCTCCGACATCGCCAACGGCGTGGCCAAGGAGTACGGCTTCTGGCTGGGCGACGCCTTCGCCTCCGGCGGCTCCATCGGCTACGACCACAAGGTCATGGGCATCACCGCCCGCGGCGCCTGGGAGTCGGTCAAGTACCACTTCCGCACCATGGGGGTGGATGTCCAGAGCACCGACTTCACCGTGGCGGGCGTCGGCGACATGTCCGGGGACGTGTTCGGCAACGGCATGCTGCTGTCACGGCACATCCGCCTGGTAGCCGCGTTCGACCACCGCCACATCTTCATCGACCCCACGCCCGACGCCGCGGCCTCCTTCGCCGAGCGGCAGCGCCTGTTCGAGCTGCCCCGCAGCTCCTGGGCCGACTACGCGCCCGAGCTGATCTCCCCCGGCGGCGGCGTCTTCCCGCGCACCGCCAAGTCGATCTCTATCACCCCGCAGATGCGCGAGGCGCTCGCCCTGCCCGCCGGCGTCAACTCCCTGGCGCCCAACGACCTGATCAGCGCCATCCTCAAGGCCCCGGTCGACCTGCTGTGGAACGGCGGCATCGGCACCTACGTCAAGGCGAGCGCCGAGTCCAACGCCGACGTCGGCGACAAGGCCAACGACCCGCTCCGCGTCGACGCCGCCGACCTGCGCTGCAAGGTCATCGGCGAGGGCGGCAACCTCGGCTTCACCCAGCTCGCCCGCATCGAGTTCGCGCTCAACGGCGGCCTGGTCAACACCGACTTCATCGACAACTCCGCGGGCGTCGACACCTCCGACCACGAGGTGAACATCAAGATCCTGCTCGACCAGGTCGTCCGCGACGGCCGGCTCACCGACACGCAGCGCAACGAGGTCTTCACCTCGATGACCGACGAGGTCGCGCACCTCGTCCTGCGCGACAACCACGCGCAGAACGTGGTGCTCGCCGCCGCCCGCGCCCAGGCCGTGGAGATGCTCCACATCCACGCCCGCTACCTGCGGCGGCTCGAACGCGAGGGGCTGGTCAACCGGGAGCTGGAGTTCCTGCCGTCGGACAAGACGCTGGCCGAGCGCCGCCAGGCCCGGCTCGGGCTCACCGCGCCCGAGTTCTCGGTCCTGCTCGCCTACACCAAGCTGGTGGTGGACGCCGAGCTGCTCGCCTCCGACCTGCCCGACGATCCGTACCTCGCGTCCTGGCTCGTGTCGTACTTCCCGTCGGCGCTGCGCGAGCGGTTCCGGGAGTACATGGACGCCCACCCGCTGCGCCGCGAGATCATCACGACCTGCGTGGTGAACGAGCTGGTCAACTCCATGGGCACCACGTTCATGTTCCGCTTCGCGGAGGAGACCGGCGCCTCGACGCCCGACATCGTGCGCGCCTACCTGGTCGCCCGCGAGGTCTTCGACCTGCCCAGCTTCTACCGCCAGGTGGAGGAGCTGGACAACGTCGTCGACACGAGCACGCAGATCGCCATGCTGCTGGAGGCCCGCAAGCTGGCCGAGCGCGGCACCCGCTGGCTGCTCACCAACCGCCGCCCGCCGCTCGACCTCGCGGGCTCGGCCGGCTTCTTCCTCAAGGGCGTCAACGGCCTGCTCGCGCACATCCCCAAGCTGCTCACCGGCCCCGACCTGGCGGCCTTCGAGGAGCGCCGCGACTCCTTCGTGGCCCGGGACGTGCCCGTGGACCTGGCCGAGCGGGTCGCGGCGATGGTGCCGGCCTACTCCACGTTCGACCTGGTGGAGGTCTCCGCGGTGACGGAGCGGCCGGCCAACGAGGTGGCCGAGGTCTACTTCGACCTGGCCGACCGGCTCCAGCTCGCCCGGCTCCGGGAGCGCGTCATCACCCTGCCGCGTGACAACCGGTGGAACGCGATGGCCCGCTCGGCGCTGCGCGACGACCTCTACGCCGCGCACGCCTCGCTCACCCGCGACGTCCTGGCCCACAGCACATCCGGCCTGTCGCCGGAGGAGCGGCTGGCCCTGTGGACGGAGGCCAACTCGGCCGCCGTCAGCCGCGCCAGGCAGACGCTGTCGGAGATCTGGGAGAGCGACAACTTCGACCTGGCCACGCTCTCGGTCGCGCTGCGTGCCGTCCGCACGCTGGTCGCCACCAGCAACCTCCCGCACGCCGAGTCCTGACTCACCGGTACGGCCCGTCCCGCCGCGGGCGGGCCGTACCGCCTCGACCGCCCCGGCTCACTCGCCCGAGGCGCGGGTGAGTGAGCCCTCATGGGCGATGACCCGGGCCGCGGCCGGAGCTGAAGCCGGGGGGACGACCGTGGCGTACTGGTGGGTCTCGGTCAGCTTCAGCGTGCGCCGGACCGTCTTGGTGTCGACCGCCCACTCGGCGTCGTCGGGCACCGGGATGCCGGGGCCCTTCTCGTCCGTCCGCGTCGTCGTGGTCGTGTTGCGCGACAGGGAGTACTGGATCAGCGCGCCGCCGTCGCGGGTGCGCAGCGCGTAGACCGGGTAGTCGTTGCCGCTGAAGATCGAGTCGTAGCTCAAGCCGGACCCCTTGGCCTGCTCGCGCTCATGGCTGATCTCCTCGGCGAGGTCGGTGGTGTAAGGGCCGGGCGCGATCAGGCCGGCCGTCACGCCGGTGGCGCCCGCCTCGGCCACGGTCGCGTGCAGCGGGCCCATGTACTGCGGGCTGATGGTGACGCTCTTGTCGCCCAGGGCCAGCGCCGTCGCGTAGCCCTCGGCGTCGAGCTGGACCGGCGGCGGGTCCTGCCCGTCGAGCAGCCGGGTGACCGCGCTGATCTGCCACTCGGCGCCCTTGGCGAAGGTCACCAGGGTCGGATGGCCGTCGCGGGCCACCAGCGCCGTGAACCACGGCGCCGGCGCCCCCGGGCCGGTCGGGAAGCGCGGAACGTACAGGACGGGCGAGCCCCATTCGTAGCGCCGCGGGCGGAAGCCGGTGGACTGGTAGGCGGCGGTGGTGAGCTGGGCCTCGGCGTCGCGGGTGAGGTCGAGCGCGTCGCGCAGCGTGCCGTCGCGCAGCTTGGGCGCGGCGGCCCGCAGCACGTCGTCGGTGGCCGTCAGCGTGGAGAACACCTCGCCGGCCTGCGCGGGCGTGACGGCCGGCAGCGGCAGCGCCGGCGCGGCGGACGCCGAGGACGTGACAGCCGCGCCCGTGAGGGCCGGCATGGGCGCGGCCGGACCGCTCGAACAGGCGACCGCACCGGCCAGCAGCCCGCCGGCGAGCGCCAGCGCCTTCAGCCGACCGTATGCACGCACCTCGCCATGTTATTCGGGCGCGCGAGGGTCGCGTACCCTTGGGAGACGTGGCAGTCATCGATCCGGCAGAAGAGATCAACGAGCTCGCGGGCACGCTCCGGAGCATCCAGGACGTCCTCGACCTCGACGGGATGCGCAAGCAGATCGAGGAGCTGGAGCAGCAGGTGGCCGCCCCCGACCTGTGGGACGACCCGGAGCAGGCCCAGAAGGTCACCAGCAAGCTGTCCCACCTGCAGAGCGAGCTCAACCGGGTGGACGGGCTGGCGCGCCGGATGGACGACCTGACCGTCCTCTACGAGCTGGCCGCCGAGGAGGCCGACGACGACACGCGGGCCGAGGCCGACAAGGAGCTGGCCACGCTGCGCTCCGACATCGGCGCGCTCGAGGTCCGCACCCTGCTGTCGGGCGAGTACGACGCGCGCGAGGCGCTCGTCACGATCAACTCCCAGGCCGGTGGCGTCGACGCCGCCGACTGGGCCGAGATGCTGCTGCGCATGTACCTGCGCTGGGCCGAGCGCAAGGGCTACCCGACCGAGGTCTACGAGACCTCCTACGCGGAGGAGGCCGGCATCAAGTCGGCCACGTTCACGGTCAAGTCCCCCTACGCCTACGGCACGCTGCGCGGCGAGCACGGCACCCACCGCCTGGTGCGCATCAGCCCGTTCGACAACCAGGGCCGCCGGCAGACCTCGTTCGCCGGCGTGGACATCGTGCCGGTCGTCGAGCAGACCGACCACATCGACATCAACGAGGACGAGATCCGCGTCGACGTCTACCGCTCCTCCGGCCCCGGCGGCCAGGGCGTCAACACGACCGACTCGGCGGTCCGCATCACCCACCTGCCGACCAACATCGTCGTCTCCTGCCAGAACGAGCGCTCCCAGCTCCAGAACCGCGCGACGGCCATGGTCGTGCTCCAGGCCAAGCTGCTGGAGCGCAAGCGCCAGGAGGAGGCGGAGAAGATGTCGGAGCTGCGCGGCGCCACCACCACGTCATGGGGCACGCAGATCCGCAACTACGTGCTGCACCCGTACCAGATCGTGAAGGACCTGCGCACGGGCACGGAGGCGGGCAACCCGACGGCGGTCCTGGACGGCGACCTCGACGGGTTCATCGAGTCGGAGATCCGGTGGATGCGCCGGCAGGAGTCGGAGACCGCCTAGAGACGGCTCAGGTGCTCGAGCACCAGGGTCAGGAGCAGCAGCGCGAGCAGCAGCCCGACGATGAGAGCGGGTGACAGCCCGGCGAAGCCGTGGTTGTGCAGCCGCTCGCGATTGGCGCGGCACAAGGCACAGCGCCCCTCGATGACGGGGTGGGCGCACTGCGCGCAGACGAGGTGTTGGCAACTCATGTCAGCCCCAAGTGTAGCCGCACAATCGTTTTGTTTCCGTTATGGACGTTCCATGCCAGTCTTCCCCCTAGACTGTCCTCTGGCCAATCGGAACGTCGATCATTGGTAAAACCTGGCGTCCCCGATAGCCGCGCGGCGGGAAGTGGGCATGTGCCACCCTCGCTTCCGTCCTGACCCCTAGACTGGCATGCCGTGATGCTCTCGTGATCCATTTCGATAATGTCACCAAGGTCTACGCGAACCAGAACCGGCCCGCGCTCGACCACGTCTCGGTTGACGTGGACAAGGGCGAGTTCGTGTTCCTCGTCGGTCCCTCGGGATCAGGCAAGTCCACGTTCCTGCGCTTGGTACTCAAGGAGGAGCGACCCAACTCCGGCGCCATCCACGTCGCCGGCAAGGACCTGGGCCGCCTCTCCAACTTCAAGGTGCCGCACCTGCGCCGCCGCATCGGCTGCGTGTTCCAGGACTTCCGCCTGCTCCCGAACAAGAACGTCTACGAGAACGTGGCGTTCGCGCTCGAGGTCATCGGCAAGCCGCGGCGGTTCATCCGCAAGGTGGTGCCCGAGGTCATCGAGCTGGTCGGCCTGGAGGGCAAGGCGCACCGGATGCCCGACGAGCTGTCCGGCGGCGAGCAGCAGCGCGTCGCCATGGCCCGCGCGTTCGTCAACCGGCCGATGATCCTGCTGGCCGACGAGCCGACGGGCAACATCGACCCGGCGACGAGCATCGGCATCATGAAGGTGCTCGACCGGATCAACCGGACCGGCACTACTGTCGTCATGGCCACGCACGACGCGGCCATCGTCGACTCCATGCGCAAGCGTGTCGTGGAGCTGGAGGACGGCAAGATCGTCCGCGACCAGTCGCGTGGCGTTTACGGCCAGGCGTACTGACAGGGAGCAGCAGGCAAACCATGCGGGCGAATTTCATCTTCTCCGAGGTCTGGATCGGCCTCCGTCGCAACCTGACCATGACGATCGCGGTGGTGATCACCGTGGCGGTCGGCATGGCGATGCTGGGCGTCGGCTTGATGATCAACGCCCAGGTCGGCATGATGAAGGACTTCTGGTACGACAAGGTCGAGATCTCGGTCTTCCTCTGTGACAAGACCTCGCCCGCCGAGTCGTGCGGCGGCAAGGCCATCACTCCGCAGCAGACCGCGGCGCTCAAGGACAAGCTCCTCAAGACCACCGGCGTCGCCGATGTCATCTACGAGGACCAGACGCAGGCCTACGAGAACTTCAAGCAGACCTACGCCTCCAACAAGGCGCTGCTCGCGGCCACGACGGTCAAGGACATGCCGACCTCGTTCCGGGTGAAGCTGAAGGACCCCGACATCTACCAACCTGTCATCCAGGCGATGCAGGGACAGCAGGGCGTCTCTCAGGTGATCAACCAGAAAGAGCTGATCGGCAAGTTCTTCGGCATGCTGGACACGCTCAGATCCGGCGCCCTCACGGTGGCCATCATCCTGGTGCTCGCCGCCGCCCTGCTGATCGGCAACACGGTGCGGCTGTCGGCCTTCAACCGCCGCCGCGAGACCGGGATCATGCGCCTGGTCGGCGCCTCGAACCTGTACATCCAGCTCCCGTTCGTGATGGAAGGCATGATCGCCGGCCTGATCGGCGGCGTGCTGGCCGCGGTCATGCTCATCGTGGCGAAGGTCTTCATGTTCGAGGAGCTGAGCCGGTTCGTCGCCATCGGCGCCGAGCTGGGCTGGGACCAGGTGGCGCAGGCCATCACGCTGACCATGGTGATCGGCGTGGTGATCTGTGTGCTGGCCTCCTTCGTGACGCTCCGCCGCTATCTCAGGGTCTGAGCCGTGTTCATGGTCGCACTCCCGACGGACCTCCGTTGGCATCGCAGGCTCGCTCTCTGCGGTCCTGCTCGTCGCTCCGGACGCCGGTAAGGTCGAGGCATGCCACGTGAGACGGGGCGGAAGGTCATCGCCCAGAACAAGCGTGCTCGGCACGACTACCATGTCGAGGACACCTTCGAGGCGGGTCTGGTGCTGCAGGGCACCGAGGTCAAGTCCCTGCGCGAAGGACGCGCCTCGCTCGTCGACGGTTACGCCAGCATCGACGACGGAGAGGCGTGGCTGCTCAACGTCCACATCCCCGAGTACACCCAGGGGACGTGGACCAACCACGCCGCGCGCCGCAAGCGCAAGCTGCTGCTCCACCGCAAGGAGATCGCCAAGCTGGCCGCCAAGACCAAGGAGGGCGGCCTGACGATCGTGCCGCTCTCCCTGTACTTCAAGGACGGCCGGGCCAAGGTCGAGATCGGCGTGGCCCGGGGCAAGAAGGACTGGGACAAGCGGCAGTCGCTGGCCGAGCAGCAGGCCAAGCGGGAGATGGCCAGGGCACTGCGCCACCGCAACCGATGAGCCGTTCCCGTCTTCGCCGTACGCTGTCCGCGACGCTCGCCGTCGCGGCCGCGTCCACCACCCTGACCGGGTGCCTCGACGAGTCGTCGCCGCATGACGCGCTGCGCGACTTCCTCGTCGGCTGGCAGACGGGTGACTACACGCTCGCCGCCCGCCGTACCGACGGCGACGAGGCGGCGGTGCGCAAGACGCTCTCGGACGTGAAGGTGGAGCTGGACGCCGCGTCCTTCCGCTTCAAGATCAAGCGTGTCAGCCTGAACGGCGACGAGTCGCAGGCCGACTTCCGGGCCGAGGTCGACCTGGGCGAGAACAGCCCGCTCTGGGTCTACGACGGCAGGCTGCCGCTGCACCTGGTCGACGGCGTGTGGAAGGTGCGCTGGTCGCCCTCGGTCATCCACCCGCAGCTCAAGGAGGGGCAGCGGTTCGCGGTGGACCCGCAGGCCATCCAGCGCAAGCCGATCGACGACCGCACCGGTCAGTCGCTGCAGACCTCCCAGGTGGTGTACGTGGCCGGGGTGCGCCCGTCGCAGCTCGGCGCGCGGGCCGAGGAGGTCGTCCAGCAGCTGTCGAAGGAGACGGGGTTCGCCCACGACCGGCTGCTCAACCGCATCCGGTCGTCGCCGCCCAACGAGTTCGTGCCGCTCGCCCACTTCGGCAGCAAGCGCTACCAGCAGCTGAAGGACAGGCTCGGGCAGATCGCGCAGCTCACGGTCCAGCCGCAGGAGCAGCCGTTCGCGCCCAAGGAGCCCAAGGACATCGTGGGCAAGGTCAGCGCGCTCACGCCCCAGACCGAGCAGAAGCTCGGCGGGCCGCAGCGCGCCGGCGACTCCGTCGGCCAGAGCGGCCTGCAGAAGGCGTACCAGGACTACCTGACCGGCTCCACCCAGACCCGCGTGGTCATCCTCGACTCCAGGACCGGCAAGGAGGTCACGCTGCTCAAGGAGTGGCCCGGCCGCAAGAACCAGCCGGTCAAGACCACCATCGACAGCTCCGTCCAGGAGGCCGCCGACCGGGCGCTCTCCGGGGGCGAGGCGGGCGCCCTCGTCGCGGTGGACAAGTCGACGGGGGAGATCCGGGCCGTCGCCACGAGCGGGATGAACCAGGAGAAGGACGCGCTGGCCGGCAAGTACCCGGCAGGCACCGCGTTCTCCATCGTGGCCTCCGACGCCCTCGTCAAGGCGGGCGTGAGCACCAGGCTGCGGCTGGCGTGCCCGGCCGAGCGCACGGTCGGGGGCGCCCGGTTCGTCGAGACCGGCCAGGTGAGCGGCGTGTCAGAGGCGGCGCCGACGTTCCAGGAGAACTTCGCCAAGGGCTGCGTCACCGCGCTGGCCTCCCTCGCCCGCCGCGTCGACGCCGAAGCGCTCGCGCGCAGCGCCCAGGCGTTCGGCATCGGGCAGCCGTGGCAGCTCCCGCTCAAGTCGTTCAGCGGCTCGCTGGGGGAGCTCAGCAGCGACGCCGACAAGGCCAGGGCCATCGCGGGGCAGAACGTGCAGGTCAGCCCGCTGTCCATGGCGCTCGTCGCGGGGGCCGTGGCCTCCGGCACATGGCGGCCGCCGGTGCTCGTCACCGACCCTGTCTCGCCCGACCCGGCCGGCGAGATCACGCCCGTACCCGCGCCGCGGCCGGTGCCGCTCGACCCGAAGGTCCGCACGGCGCTGACCGCGATGATGCGGGCCGGCGCGGCCGGCACGCCCGCGCAGGCGGGCGACGGCACCGTGTACGGCGTGACCGCGCCCGCGGGCGAGGAGGAGAGCCGGCAGCGGTGGTTCGTCGGCTGGCAGGGCGACCTGGCGATCGCCGTCCTGGCCAAGAGCTACGACCCGGCGGCCATCGCGGGCGAGTTCTTCGGCGCCCTGCGCGAGCAGACCTGATCGCCCGCCCCGGTGAGGGCGCTCATGTCGTTCCGTGACCAGGTGCTGGCGCAACGCTGACACGAGGGAGCAACCCGGCGGGCCTCCGGTGGCGTCTTACAGAGTGACTGGGCCGCTCGGGGGGTTGCGGTTCCAGTCATCGCGATGAGACCAGGACTTCATCTCGGGGGAAGTCCTGCCGTCGGACCGGCTCGACCCTGCCGGTCGGCCCCCGGGGGCGTGCGCTTCAGGCCGCGCCCCCGGGGGTTTCGCGCGCCTTCGGGCGGGTGTCACGCGCTTTCGGCGGTGAACACGCGGCGGACTCCGGGAATCAAGTTGGCATCGGAGCCGTTATCAAGGGTATCTTCATGTTGCGCGGTCGCCGCGAGAGCGGGGATCGTGTTGACAACTGCACAGGGGGTGACTGGCTTCGACTTCGACTTTGCAAGTCAGGTGAAGCGGGCCGAGGACTGCGGACATAACCTCGTTAATCCTGTGACCGCAAACAACAAGTGCCAATTCCAAGCGCACTGAGGTCGGCCAGGGTTCCCTGGCTCTCGCTGCCTAAGTAGCGAAACCTCTGTCAGCCCGGGAGCGCCTTCGGCCCGGTGTCTGACATCGTTAGAAGGCTCAACCGATCAACCCGGCCACGGGGGCGATCGGGAAATCTCACAGTGGCTGAGCCCGTCGGCGACTCGCCTGCGTGATCGCCGGGGCTGAGAAAAGCACAGCAGGCTGCGCCCGGAGAAGCCCTGTCTTGGGGTTGAAGGACGCGGGTTCGATTCCCGCCACCTCCACCTGTGTACGACGCCGCTGCGGCGTCGTGGTGTCAGCAACGGCGGTGTCCTCACGGGCACCGCCGTTTTTGCGTTGTCCGTGTGGTTCCGGGGCGCCCGGGTGCAACACGCCGGGGCGTGGCGATGGTGGTGCTGGCCCCCCTGCAAGAGGCCTGACCGCATGACTGATCATGAAGGCCTGAGAGTCAAAGATAAGGACATCACCCCTTATAGATGGAGATGTCCAACATGTTGGGTAAGTGCCTCGCCACCGCCACCGCCGCCGTCGTCCTGCTGGGCGCTGCCTCGCCCGCCCTGGCCACCGTGACCCCACGCGAGACCGTGCAGTCCCGGCTCGACCGGCTCACCACGCGCGACGGCCTGGCCGGTGCGGTGCTCTCGGTGCGCGACACGAGCGGCCGTACGACCACCTGGACCTCGGGGACCGCCCGCCGTGGCACCCGTGAGCCGATGGTCGGCGATGACGGCCGCTTCCGCGCGGCCAGTGTCACCAAGTCCGTCGTCGCCGTGACGATGATGGAGCTGGCCCGCGACGGGAAGGTGGAGCTGGACGAACGGGTCGAGCACTACCTGCCGGGCGCGCTGCGGGGCGCCCCGATCACGGTCCGCCAGGTGCTGCAGCACACCAGCGGCCTCCCCGAGTACGTCGACCTGATCGACTGGACCAAGCCAGCCACGCCCGCCGACCAGCTCGCGCTGGCCCTGACGCGCAAGCCCGTCGCGAAGCCGGGGAAGCGCTGGTTCTACTCCAACACCAACTACCTGGTCGCGGGCATGCTCATCGAGAAGGTGACCGGAGACGACTTCCGCGAGGTCACCGCGGACGGTGTGTTGAAGGGCCTGCGCGACACGTACTGGCCGAAGAGCGGCGAGCTGGGCATCCGGGGTGGGCACGCGCACACGTACGGCGTCGACCCCACCGCGCCGAAGGCCGGGGAGAAGGACCTCACGCTGCTGCCGGGGTACGTGTTCGGCGCGGGCGGCGGTCTCGTCTCCACCCCGGAAGACCTGAACCGGTTCTGGCAGTCGGTTCCGGAGAGCACCCTGCGGACCATGCTCGCCGGGGCGGTCCGCGCCGACGACCCCGAGGGAGCTCGCTACGGCCTGGGCGTCTACGCCTACCGGCTGAGCTGCGGCTCGGTCTGGATGCACGACGGCGGTCTGCCGGGCGTGCGGGTGCTGAGCGGGCGCGACCGCGCGGGCCGGGCCGCGACCGTGTACGTCACGGGCACCCCGAAGAGCGACGACCACCTCTTCGACGCCTTCGACGCCGCCCTGTGCGCGCCCTCACGCTGACCGGGCCATCAACCGCTAGCGGCGGCACCGGCCGGGCTCATCCGCCTCCGGCGAGCCAGGCGAGCGTGGCCGGGGTGGCGTCGAAGTGGCCGGCGTGGCCCGCGTCCGGCTGCACCGTGAGCGTCGCGGTGGGGATGCGGGAGGCGAGCCAGCGCGCATGGGCGACCGGTACGACCGGGTCCAGCTCCCCGTGCCAGAGCAGCACCGGCACGGTGATGGCGGCCGGGTCGAAGCCCCACGGGCGGCCGAACAGCGCCAACACGTCGTCCACCCAGCCGTCGAGGCCGGGACGGACCGCCTCGGCGTACGCGGCGGCGAGCATGGAGCCGATCTCGGGGCGGCCGAGGACGGCGGCCTCGGTGGCCGGGAGCCGCGGAGGCCCCGATGAGCCGGAGCTCTCCGCGGCGAGGTACGCCACCATGGCGGCCCGGTCCCGCAGGGCGACCCCTGCGCTGCGGACGTTGCCGTCCATCATGCCGGCCGTCCAGTCGAGCCCCCCGGCGTCGCGCGGCGCGAGTCCGGCCATCGAGGCGACGCGCAGGGCGCGGCCGGAATGGCGGGCGGCGAACGCCAGGGCGTGCGGCCCGCCCCCGGAGACGCCGTACACGGCGAAGCGGTCGAGCCCGAGGGCGTCGGCGACGGCGGCGACGTCGTCGGCCCCGTCCACCACGCGCCGACCGGGCAGGGGGGTGGAGCCACCGAAACCGGGGCGGTCGAAGGTGATCAGGCGGATGCCGAGGCCGGTGAACAGGGAGTCGTCGGGGTGGCGGGCCAGCCGGCTCATCGGGCTGCCGTGCAGATAGATGACCGGCGTCCCGTCGGGCACGCCCCACTCCTCGACGGCCAGCGTGCGGCCGTCCACGGTGATCACTTCGCGCATTCCGGCAATCTAGCCGGTGCCGGACTTATGGCTCACATGGTTTCGTTCTGGGCGGATCTTCCGCCGCGGAGGGCGTGCCGGCGCGGGGGTTCCGCCGGATTCATCGATGAAAGCCCAGGTCGAAGACTTATCTGGAACGAGGGTGATTAGAGATCGGTGGTGGGGAAGTGGAAGAGCCGAGTCCGGGTCAGTCCCGGTTGTCCATGGAGGGCAATGTGATCATTCTCGGTCTGATTCTTGTGGTGCTGGGGTGGCTGCTCGGCATCTCGATTCTCTACACGATCGGCGGCATCCTGCTGCTCATCGGCGTCGTCTTCCTCGTCCTCGGATCGGTCGGGCGTCCCGTCGGTGGGCGGCGGTACTGGTGGTGAGGTCGGTCGCCGGCGTGGCGGGCGGGCGCCCGCCACGCCGGCGACCGAGTGGACGGCAAGAGCGCACCCGCTTCACGGGTGCGCTCTTCACGGTCTGCGCTTAACCTGGAGGAGCGGTCGCCGTGGTCGAATGACCGCGGCACCGGCCGCGGTCGCCGGTGGTCGGGTGGCCGCAATACCGGCAAGGGGAGCCGGCAGGGGGCGGCGAGAGCGTGCACGGGCCGTGCTAAATCCAGTGATGACGTCTGCTCAGACGTCCAGCTTCATCGGGCGCCGCGGCGAGGTGGCGGCTGCCCGGCGGCTGCTGGCCCATGGACGCCTGCTGACCCTGACCGGTGCCGGCGGGGTCGGCAAGACGCGGCTGGCGCTGCGCGTGGCCGAGACGCTGCGACCGGCGTTCGACGACGGGGTGGAGATCGTCGAGCTGACCTCTCTGGAGGACCCGGACCTGCTGGTGCCGGCCGTCGCGACGGCGCTCGGCGTCCGCGACGCGGGGGCGTCCCCCATGACCGTGCTCGCCGACTACCTCTCCGGCCAGCACCTGCTGCTCGTCCTCGACAACTGTGAGCACCTGCTCGACGCGTGCGCGAAGCTGGTCGACGGGCTGCTGCGCGGCGCGGGCCGCCTGCGGGTGCTGGCCACCAGCAGGCAGACGCTCGGTGTGGTGGGCGAGCAGGTGCTCGTGGTGCCCTCGTTGTCCGTGCCGGACCAGGCCGCCGCGCCCCGCGACATCGCGCGTAGCGAGGCCGTGCGGATGTTCGTCGACCGGGTGGCGCGGGTGCGTCCCGGCTTCACCGTGGACCGCACGGACGCCGCGCTGGTCGCCCGGCTCTGCCGCCGGCTCGACGGCATCCCGCTGGCCATCGAGCTCGCGGCGGGACGGCTGCACTCCATGCCGGTCGAGGAGCTGGAGCGCCGGCTCGACGAGCGGTTCGAGGTGCTGAACGCCGAAGGCGCCGGGAACGTGCCGCCCCGCCACCAGACGATGCACGCGGCCGTGGACTGGAGCTTCGGCCTGTGCACGCGGGCGGAGCAGCGGCTGTGGAGCCGGCTGTCGATGTTCGCGGGCGGCATGGACGTGGACACGGCCGAGGAGGTCTGCCACGGCTGCGGCATCGACCGTGGGGACGTGTTCGACCTGCTGGCGGGGCTCGTGGACAAGTCCATCCTGGTCGCCGACCACCAGAAGGACCGCGTCCGGTACCACATGCTCGACAGCATCCGCTCGTACGGCCGGGAGAAGCTCGCGGAGAGCGGCGAGGAGGACGCGCTGCGGCGGCGCTACTGCGACCACTACCGGCGCCTCGTCGCCGAGCAGCGGGTGGACCGGCTGGTGCCCGAGCAGCTCGACCGTTACCTGCTGCTGGCGACGGAGCTGCCCAACATCCGCGTCGCGCTCGACGCGTTGTACTCCCGGCCGGAAGAGGCGGCGGGCGGGCTCGACATGGTCTCCGCGATGTGGGGCTACTGGATCCTCGCGGGCTCCGTCACGGAGGGCCGCCTCTGGCTGGACCGCGGGCTGGGCCTGGTGACCCCCGGCTTCCGGGCCCGCCGTACCGCGCTGTGGGTGTCGGCGATGCTCGCCCTGCTCCAGGGCGACCGCGCCGAGGTGGAGGACATGCTGGAGGAGTCGCACCGGCTGGCCCGTGAGGCGGGCGACGAGGAGACGCGGGCGTTCGCGACTCAGGTCTCCGCCATGGTCGCCTTCTCGGCCGGTGACGCGCGGAGCGGGATGACCCTCATGGAGAAGGCGCGGGCCGGTCACCAGGACCGCGGCGACCTCAGCGCCCTGGCCATCAACCTGTTCTACGACGTCTCGTTCGGCGCGGGCGAGGATCCCGAACGGGCCGGGGACCTGGCCCAGGAGTTCCTGACGCTGTGCGTGAAGCGGCGCGCGGAGCCCTCGCGCGGGTACGCGCTGTTCGCCGTCGGCATCACCGCCTGGCACCGGGGCCACCCGCAGCGGGCCGAGGAGACGCTGCGGGAGGCGGTGGCCGTCAGGCGGGCCATCAGCGACAGATGGGGGCTCGCGGAGTGCGTCGAGGTCCTGGCCTGGATCGCCGGGGCGCAGGGCCGCCACGAGCGCGCCGCCCGCATGCTGGGGGTGGCGAACGCGCTCTGGCAGGCGATGGGAGCCTCGCCGTCCCGGCTCTGGCCGCACATGCGCGACCACGAGCACTGCGTGGCACGGGCGCGCGAGGCGCTGGGGGCGCGGGCCTACACGGCGGCGTTCCACAGCGGCGAGCGGATGGGACTGGACCGGGCGGTCGCGTACGCGATCGAGGGCTGAGCGGACGGGGCTATTGGCGGGATGCCCCGACGGGCTTGACCTTCGGGCAGTTCGTGCCGTTCGAGGGGGCGGCCAGTGTCGTCAGGTACCGGTCCACGAGCCGGTCCACGCACGCCGAGCCCTTGCGGTAGGCGGTGTGCCCGTCGCCGTCGAAGGTCAGCAGCACACCCGACGAGAGCTGCGAGGCCAGCGCCTGCGCCCACTTGTACGGCGTGGCGGGGTCGCGCAGCGTGCCGATCACCAGGATGGGCGGAGCGCCGTCGGCCCGCAGCGGCCGGATCGACCTCTTCCTCCTGACCGGCCAGTAGTCGCACGGCGTCGTCCCGGTCCTGGCCGTGGCCTTGCGGGTGGGCGGGTGGTCCAGGCAGTCGATGGCCTCGTGCGCGGCGAAGCTGTTGGTGTACGTGCCGTCCGCCCGGCGCTCGTTGTAGAGGTCCGCGAGCAGCAGCAGCCTCGTCCCGTCCCCCTGGAACGCGTCGGCCAGCGCCTGCCGCAGCATGGGCCAGGCGGACTCGCTGTAGAGGGCCGACAGGACGCCCGTCACCGCGATCGCCTGGCTGACCTGCCGGCCGTCGTACACGTTGCGCAGCGGAGCCCTGTCCACCCGCGTCAGCAGGGCTTCGACCTTCTTGTTCGCCGCGCCCAGCCGGTGCGTCGGGAACGGGCAGTCCTTGGCCTTGAAGCAGTCGCGCAGGAACGACTCGAAGGCCACGTCGAAGCCGCCGGACTGCCCGGTGCCGAGCTCGTCGCCGGTTCGCGTGGGGTCCATGGCGCCGTCGAGCACCAGCGCCCGCACCTTCCCGGGGAACAGGTCGGCGTACGTGGCGCCGAGGAAGGTGCCGTACGAGTAGCCCACATACGTCAGGCGGGACTCGCCGAGGGCGGAGCGCAGCACGTCCATGTCGCGGGCCGCGTCGGTGGTGGCCAGGTGGGGCAGCAGCTTGCCGGAGCGGGCCTGACACGCCTGGGCGAACTGCTTCTGCGCCAGGTCGAGGTTCTTGACCTCGAAGGCCGTGTCCGGCGACCTGTCGATGGCGTAGTAGCCGTCGAGCTGGGCGTCGGTGAAGCAGCGCACCGCGGTGGAGGCGCCCACGCCCCGGGGGTCGAACCCGACCAGGTCGAACCGGGCGCGGACGGCGGGGGAGAGGAACGCGTCGGCCTGCCTGGCCGCCTGGACGCCCGACTCGCCGGGACCGCCCGGGTTGACGACGACCGCCCCGGCACGCCGGCCGGTGGCGGGCAGGCGGATCACCGCGATGTCGATCCGGTCGCCGCCCGGCTTGGCGTAGTCCAGCGGCACCTTCAGCTTGGCGCACTGGTAGCCGCCGCCGCAGGCGATCCACGACAGCCGCTGGCCGTAGAGGGCGCCGAGCGCGGCTGGCCGGCCGGGTGCCGGTGCCGCCTCCGCGGCCCGCGCGGGCTGGGCGGTGGCCGTGAGGCCGGCGATGAGCAGGCCGGCGAGTGCGGGTGTGATCACGCTGGGTAGGCGTCGCATGGTCGTGTCCTCGTCTGGCGGCCGAGTGTGTGGATTCGCCTGGTTGGCCCTTGATTATTGGGACGTGCCGGTTGCGAGGCTCTTGACGAGCGCTGACCTGTGACGACGGTGAAAGTTGAGGCATTTGTTCTGGTTGTGGGAGTCTGTCGGGGGAGTGACCCGGCTTCCGATGCGGACTCCGGCGACGTTCTCGAAAGGTGATCCAGGATCATGCGCAAGACGATCGCGTTGGCCGTGGCGGCCGTCGCGCTGGCCGGCTGCGGAGTGCTTCCAGGCCGGCAGGCCGGCGGCGCCGGGGACGGGCAGGCCCAGCAGACCGCGGCCCGCGCCGAGACCACGACCGCCGCCCCGGCGCCCCAGCAGACCGAGGCGACCAAGGCGGCCGAGGCCACCGCGGCGATCGCGAGCCGGCAGGCGAGCACCTCGAGCGGCGGCCAGAACGGCAAGGCGCGGGTCGACATCACCGGCCTGAAGCGGCAGGGCAGGACCGTCACCCTCAACTGGACCGTCACCGCCCTCGACGGCAAGGTCAACATGCACAACGGCATGAGCACCGGGACGCTGGACTACTCGGTCTCGGCCGTCTCCCTGATCGACCCGGTCAACGCCAAGCGCTACCGCGTGGCCCGCAACGGCGCGACCGCCGACAGCGAGTGCGTCTGCTCCCGTACCCAGGGGCAGTTCCTGGAGGGGGGCCAGACGAGCTCGCTCTACGCCGTCTTCGCGGCCCCGCCCGCGGACGTCACGCAGGTCAACGTGGAGATGCCGATGATCGGCGTGCTCACCGATGTTCCGATCTCTTAGCGTCGCCGCCCTGGGCGTCGCCGCCGGGCTGCTGGTGCCGGCGAACCCGCCGGCCGGTCCGACCACCCCGCCCGTCCCGTCGGACGCGAACGCGGTCGTGGAGGACCTCGTGCTGCCCGTCGAGGACATCGTCGGCGAGGTCGAGTCGCTCGACGGCACCCAGAGCGAGACGAAGCAGGGCGCCCAGGTCACGGTCGCGCTCACCAGCGACGTGCTGTTCGCCGTGGACAAGTGGGCCTTGACCGGCGCCGCCAGGAAGCGGCTCCAGGGCGTCGCGGAGAAGGTCAGGGCCGAGGCGGCGGGCGGCGTGGTCAAGGTGCAGGGGCACACGGACGATCAGGGCTCCGACTCCTACAACCTGCGCCTCTCCCAGCGGCGCGCCCAGGCCGTCGAGCGGGGCCTGCGCGGGCTGCTCGGGGACGCCGGCGTCACGCTCCAGGCGCAGGGGTACGGCGAGACCCGGCCCAGGCTGCCCAACCTCGTCGACGGCAAGCCGGTGGAGCGCAACCGGGCCAAGAACCGCCGGGTGGAGATCGTCTTCGACGCCCGTCAGTGAGCCGCGGGATGGACGCCCGGTCAGTCGCCTGGCAGCTCGCCCAGGGTCGCCGTGACCGTGGTCCGCGTGCCGTCCGCGCGGATGAGGCCGACCTTGACCTGGTCGCCCGGCTTGAGGGTGGTCAGGATCTCGGACAGGGCGGACATCGTGGGCGTCTCGGTGCCGTTGACGGAGACGATCACGTCGCCGGGCCGGATGCCCGCCTTCTCGGCGCCGCTGCCCGGCTCGACGCCGACCACCCCGACCCCCGTCGTCTGGCCGTTGTCGCCGACGACCGTGCTGCCCCTGATGCCGAGGGCGGCGCGGTGCGTGTTGGTGACCTTGCCGTCGCGGACGATCTGCGCGGCGATGTCCGTGGCGGTGTTGCTCGGGATGGCGAAGCCGATGCCGGGGGCCGCGCCGCCGCCCAGGTTCGGGTCCGTCGCGGCGAGGGTCGGGATGCCGATGACCTGGCCGGACAGGTCCACCAGGGCGCCGCCGCTGTTGCCGGGGTTGATGGAGGCCGAGGTCTGGATGGCGTTGGCGATCGTCGCGCCGGGGGAGCCGGGATCCTGCGGCTCGCTGACCGTGCGGCCGAGCGCCGAGACGATGCCGTCGGTCACGCTGCCCGACAGGCCCAGCGGGTTGCCCATGGCGAGCACGAGCTGGCCGACCCGCAGCCTGGCGGAGTCGCCGAACCGGGCCGGCCTCAGCCCTCTGGGGTCGTCCACCTTGATCACCGCGAGGTCGCCGGCGGGGAACGACCTGACCAGCCGGGCGGACCGGCCGGCGCCGCCGGTGGCCAGGGTCACCTGCATCTGCGTGGCCTCGCCGACCACGTGCGCGTTGGTGAGGATGTGCCCCGCGGAGTCGTACACGATCCCGGAGCCGAGGCCCACCTTGGTGGTGATCTGCACGATCGACGGGAGGACCTCCTTGATGACCTGCTCGTAGGCCGTCTCCAGGGACTGGGGCGACGTGGGGACGACGGGGGGACTCGCGGGCGGGCGGGCGGGCGCGGTGGCCGTGCCGGCCGGGGAGCCGGCCGTCGAGGTGGCCGTGGCGCCGGAGGCTGAGGCACCGGACGTCGAAGAGCCGGTCGTCGTGGCGGACTGGATCGCCGAGCAGCCGGTCAGCAGGACGGTCAGGACGAATCCCGCGACGATCTTCCTCATGGGGTGGTACCTTCCCTGCCACCGGTGAAAGATACGTTTTTTCACCATTTGTCCTGGTCGGCGCGGGTGTGCAGGGGTTTGAGGATATGGCGGGGTACGGGGGTGGGGGCCAGGGGTTCCAGAACAATATTCTGGCCAGGACATGGCGGAAATATCCCGGTCTGAAGTGACGTAACCTCAAGGTCATGGCGGACGTCGGTGACCAGCAGCCCAATCACGATGCTCCCACGACCCCGTTCCGGAAGATCGTCGTGCCCGCGGACGAGACGGTCGTGATCCCCCGGCCGCCCGGTTCCCGGCCCTCCGGCCCTCAGCCCTCTGGCGGCACCGCGGGGCCGCCGTCGCGTTCGCCGCAGGGCTCGCCGCCGCATGCCCGGCCCCGACCGGGCCCGCCGTCCGGCCCGCAGCCGTCCGGCCCTCAGCCCTCCGAGCCTCCCGCCACGCCGCAGTCCGGACCGAAGGCCACGCCGCAGTCCGGACCACGGGCCGCGCCGCAGTCCGGGCCGCAGACCACGCCCCGGTCCGGGCCGCTGACCACCCCGCCGTACGGTGCCCGTCCCGGTCGCGAGTCGGGGCCCCAAGCCGTCCCGCCGTCCGTGCCGCACGCGGATTCACTGGCCGGGAACGGTTCCGGGGCGCAGACGGGCGGAGCGCAGGCGGGTGCCGGGGCCGCGACGCGGCTGGGGCACGGGCCGGGCCCCGCGTCGCAGCAGTACCCCATGCCCCCGGTCGTGCCGCCCCCGCCGCCCGGGTCCGGGCTGATGAGCCGCATCGGCGACATCCCCATCCGGGTTGTGTACCTCGTCGGCGCGATCATCGCCACGGTGGTGGCCGTGCTGCTGATCTTCGCCGTCTTCTCGGGTGACGTGCCCAAGGACCAGAGCCTGCCGCAGGGGGGCTCGATCGCGCCCCCGCCCGCCGGAGCCGCGAAGGAGCCCGCCGCCACGCTCGCCCGGTCGGCCGTGCCGTCGTCCACGCCGTCGTCCACCGGTGTCGCGCTGCCGCCCGTGCCCGCCGCCAAGGAGTACGCCGTGCTGCCGGGCACGGCCAGCGTCGTCATCGGCCTGGTCAGCGACCCGAAGGCGGGCCTGTCGTACCCGCGGCTCGGCCTGCCGTGGAAGAGCGCGACGTCAGCGCCGTTCTCGGTGGCTCAGCGCGCCGGCAAGGCGGCCGTCCCGGGCGCCCTGATCGGCTCGGCGCCGCTGCCGGGCGCCACCCCGGCGGCCCGCCCGGTGAAGGACTCCGACTACCGCAAGCTCGCCGCGCGTGCCGCGACGTGGGCGCTGGGCGCGCAGTACCCGGCCGGGGCCACGCTCACCTGGACGGGCTCGGAGCGTACGCCCCTGGGCAAGGGGTGGACGCTGGCCTTCAGGGTCGCGTACGACGCGGACGGCGGGCAGCGCGTGGCGCAGGGCCTCGTCTCGGTCGTGGACACGGGCCGGGCGAAGCCCGCGATGCTGTTCGCCTCCGTCCCCGAGAGCGGCAAGAGCCGCTGGCGTGACCTCAACACGATCGCCGACCGGATCGCCCCCATCTAGGCCAGAAGCATCCTCTAGAATATGGTTCTGGCATGACCGGGACCTCGGCTGGAGGATGAGCGATGGCGATCGGGTTGAACGAGGAGCATGAGGCGCTCCGGGAGTCGGTGAGCGGCTGGGCGGAGCGGAACATCCCCGCCGAGCTGCTGCGATCCGCGACGGATGAGCGTCCCCCGTTCTGGTCGGGGCTCGCCGAGCAGGGCCTGCTGGGGCTGCACCTGCCCGAGGAGGCCGGCGGCTCCGGCTACGGGCTGCTGGAGGCCGCGGTCGCCGTCGAGGCGCTGGCCGAGCGGATGGCGCCCGGACCGTACGTGCCGACCGTGCTCGCGAGCGCGGTCGTCCACGCCTCCAAGCGGCACGACCTGCTCACCGGCCTGGCCGACGGCACCCTCACGGGCGCGGTGGCGCTCACGGGAGGCGCCGCGGTCGGGGGTCCGGGCGGCAGGCTGACGGGGACGCGGGCCGCCGACGGGTCGCTGGTCGTGTCCGGCTCCGTCGAGCCGGTGCTCGGCGGGGCGTCCGCGGATGTGCTGATCCTGCCCGTGTCCACCGACGGCGGCGAGGTGTGGATCGCGCTCGACGCCTCGGACGCGAGCGTCACCTCGCTCAAGTCCCTGGACCTGACCAGGTCGTCGGCCAAGGTGGAGGTGGCGGACGCCACCGTGCCCGCCGCCCGGGTGCTGGAGGGCGTGCAGGGGCTCGACGTGCGCAACCTGGCCGCCGTCCTGCTCGGGGCGGAGGCCGCGGGCCTGGCCGCGTGGTGCGTGCGCGCCGCCTCCGACTACGCCAAGGTACGCGTGCAGTTCGGCCGCCCGATCGGCCAGTTCCAGGGCATCAAGCACAAGCTGTCGCGGATGCTCGTGGCGCTGGAGCAGGCCCGCGCGACGGTCTGGGACGCCACCCGCGCCGAGGGCGGCGAGCTGGAGTACGCCGCCGCGATCGCCGGTGTGATGGCGCCCGACGCGGCCGTGCGGTGCGCGCAGGACGCGATCCAGACGTTCGGCGGCATCGGCTACACCTTCGAGCACGAGGCTCACCTGTACTACCGGCGCGCCCTGACGCTGCGCGCGCTGCTCGGCGCGTCGGCCGGCTGGGCGGCCACGGTCACGGACCTGGCCATGGGCGGCGTGTCCCGGGAGATGGAGATCGACCTGCCCGAGGGCGCCGAGCGGCTGCGCGAGTCGATCCGCGCCGAGATCGCCGAGATCAAGGCGCTGGAGGGCGTGGAGCAGAGGCGGGCGCTGGCCGAGCGCGGGTTCGTCATGCCGCACCTGCCCAAGCCGTGGGGCCGCGCGGCCTCGCCGCTGGAGCAGGTGCTGATCGCCCAGGAGCTGAAGGCCGCCCGGGTGCGGCTCCCCGCCATGATCATCGGTGCGTGGGTGGTGCCGTCGATCGTCTCGTACGGCACGCAGGAGCAGCAGGAGCGCTTCCTGCCCAGGACGCTCAGCGGCGAGACGATCTGGTGCCAGCTCTTCTCCGAGCCGGGGGCGGGCTCCGACCTGGCCTCGCTGCAGATGAAGGCGGAGAAGGTCGAAGGCGGCTGGCGGCTCAACGGCCAGAAGATCTGGACCTCCGTCGCGCACGTCGCCGAGTGGGGCATCTGCATCGCCCGCAACTCCTCGGCCGGCTCCAAGCACGAGGGCATCACGTACTTCCTGGTCGACATGAAGGCGCCCGGCGTGACGGTCCGGCCGCTGACCGAGATGACCGGCGAGAACCTGTTCAACGAGGTGTTCCTCGACGACGTGTTCGTGCCCGACGACCTGGTGGTCGGTGAGGTGGGCGACGGCTGGCGGGTGGCGCGCAACACGCTGTCCAACGAGCGCGTCTCGCTCTCCTCCGGCTCGGGCGGCACCGGCGCGTCCGTGCCCGACCTCGTCGGGCTGGCCGGCCGGCTCGGCCGGGAGCTCACCCCGGTCGAGGCGCACCAGGTGGCCGAGGTGATCTGCGAGGGGCACTCGATCAACGCGCTGTCGCTGCGCGTGACGCTCAAGCAGCTCGCCGGCTCCGAGCCGGGCGCGGACGCGTCGGTGCGCAAGCTGCTGTCCACCTCGCACGCCCAGCACGTGTCGGAGACCGCGGTCTCGCTGCTGGGCTCGGCGGCCGTGGTGGCGGCCGACATGACGCTCGGCGACGCGGGCTACTGGAACCGGGCGGTGCTCGCCACGCGCGCCATGACGATCTACGGCGGGACGACGGAGGTGCAGCTCAACATCATCGGCGAGCGCATGCTCGGCCTGCCCCGGGACCCCGAGCCCGGCCACTGACCGCGGGGGCCGCGTAGAGGTGGGGGCCGGCCGCCGACCGGCCCCCTACGGGGGTTCACGGGCTGACGGGCTGGAGCGGGGTCGGGGTGCCGTTGGCGGCGGGGCGCGGCACGCCGACCTTGATCTCGCCCACGCAGACCGTACGGCCGTCCAGCGCGCGGACGGCCAGGTCGGTGCCCCCGCCCTTGACCGTGGCGAACGTCCAGCCGAAGTCCTTGCCCGCTGGGACCGTCGTGACGGCCCCGCCGAGCCGCACCGCGATCGTGGCCGGCACGGGGTTGAGGTAGCCGACCTGGACGGTCCATTCGCCGTCCGGCAGGGAAGCGGGCAGCTCGAAGCGTCTTTCCCGCCCCGTGACCGGGGTGCAGCCGCCGCGCTGGGGGATGGTCATGCCCTGGATCTCGACCGGGCGCAGCCGGCCGGCGTCGTCGAAGGCCAGCGGGTTGGGCACCGGCCCGGTCAGGGTCCGCGTCCAGGTCACCGGGTTCGGCGCGATCGGGCCGAGCACCCGGGAGGTCAGCGCGTAGTCGCGGAAGAACAGTGGGAGCACGACCTTGGCGGGCACGTGCGTGTCGAGGACGACCGCGCCGTGCGGGGCCCGCGCGAGGGCCGTCCGGCCGGTCTCGACGTAGCTCCTGACGTGCTCGCCGAGCGGCATCCGCGCGTACCCGGCGGCCGACCAGACCGAGCCGGCGGCGAACGCGGCGGCCACCGGGACCCAGGCGTACCGGAGCCCGGCGCGCAGGCGCCGCAGCCGCCGGGGCCCGGGGGCGGGGCGCCGCCAGGGATCCACCTCGCCCCGTACGGGGACGAACGCGAGGCCGATCACGACGGCCAGCACCATCGCGGTGGAGGAGACGTACCTCAGCTCCTGCCCGCCGAGGTCCGGGCCGAGCTGCACGACCCGCCCGATCATGACGGGGACCACGTCGGCCAGCGCGAAGTAGCCGAGCAGCGTCAGCCACGCCAGCCAGGCCCGCCTGCGGTGCCACAGCGACACGCCCACGGCCAGGAGCGCGACGCCGAGGGCGGCCCACATGAGCGGCCGGGGGGCGGCGGCGATGGCGTAGTCCTCGCTGATCGGGTACCACTGCCACGGCCCGCCCAGCGTCCCCGGCACCAGGGAGCCGGTGAGCAGCTTCCACGCGAAGCTCACGGCCACGGCCGGGTCGGGGAGCGCCGGCCGGATCGTGTCGTTGGTGAGCTGCACCGAGGTGAACAGCTGCCGGAAGAACACCGCCGCGTACCCGGCGACGACGGCGAGGTAGAGCAGCCAGGCGGCGCGCCGCCTGGCCGGCGGGAACCAGCCGATCGTCAGCACGAACGCCAGCACGAGGATGAACGGCGCCTTGACGAA
Source organism: Nonomuraea sp. 3-1Str (assembly GCF_031570565.1). Taxonomy (NCBI): domain Bacteria; kingdom Bacillati; phylum Actinomycetota; class Actinomycetes; order Streptosporangiales; family Streptosporangiaceae; genus Nonomuraea; species Nonomuraea sp. 3-1Str. The sequence continues at coordinate 35,148 of NZ_JALHBK010000034.1, read as the reverse complement.
GAACACCATGGCGAGCACCGCCCAGCCCGCCACGGCCACCGCGTGCCGGAACCGCCCGGTCCTGGCGTAGCGGACCTGGGAGCCCAGCGCCATCGCCAGCGCCACCTGGAACGGCAGCGTCTCGACGACCACGGCCCACCACGACAGCGACGAGACGGTCAGCGGCGTCAGCAGGTAGAACCCGAGCGGCACCAGGATCGCCGGCCGGGTCCCGAACAGCAGCCGCAGCAGCCGCAGCAGCGCGAACCCGGCGGCGGCCAGCAGGCCCATCGTGACGGCGTGGGCCAGCACCTCGTTGTAGACGCCGAGCCGGCCCATCGCCCAGTGGATCGCGAACGGCCCCGGCACCAGGTGCCCGTAGTCGACCCGCATGAGGTAGTCCCACGTCAGGTCGTGCTCCAGGCCGCGGGCGATGAAGGTGAAGTCGTCCTGGCGGAAGTACGTGCGGCGGACGAAGTCGAACCTCCAGACGAGCTGGACGGCGATCAGGGCGATGGCCGCGGCCAGCACGATGTCGCCGTGCCGCCCATCACCGTGCTGCCCATCAACGTGCAGCCCACCACCGGGCCGCCCATCTCTGGCCCGCCCATCTCTGGGCGGGCTCGTACGGGCCGCCGCCCCCGACTCGCTGGTCACCCAGTCCTCCCGGTCCCCCGGTCCCCCCGGTCTGGCGAAGCGTATCCAGGAGCAGATTCAGGCGGAATGCCCGTTGTGTGGTTGTGATGTCATAGCGGAATGCCCCGGACCCCGGCCGCTGCCCTGCTCGGCCTCGCGCTGGGCTGCCTCGCGCTCGGGCCCGCTCTGGGGTGGGGGTTCGTGCTGGTGCAGGACATGGTGTTCGTGCCGGACCCCGAGTTCTCGCGCTTCACGTTCGGGCTCTCGGGGGGCGCGCCGCGGGTGGTGCCGAGCGACGCGGTCGTCACGGCCCTGTCGGCGGCGCTGCAGGGGGAGCTGGTGCAGAAGGCCGTCCTGCTGGGCGTCTTCGTGCTCGGCTGCTCGGGCGCGGCGCGGCTGGTGCCGTCGGACGGGCTCGGGCCCCGGCTGGTGGCGGGGGCGTTCTACGTGTGGAACCCGTACGTGGCCGAGCGGCTGCTGATGGGGCAGTGGGCGCTGCTGCTTGGGTACGCCGGGCTGCCGTGGGTGGTGGGCGCCGTGGCCCGGGAGCCCGCCAGGAGGGGGTCCGCGTGGCGGCCGGCGGTGGCGATGCTGCCCGCGGCGGTGGGCGGGTTCGCCGCCATGACGGTGACCGCGCTGACCGCCCTTCCCGTGGCGCTGCTGAGCCCGGACCGCTCGGTGACGGCCGGGCGGTGGCGCCGGGTGGTGCCGGTGGCCGTCGTGCTCGTGGTGTTCAGCCTGCCGTGGCTGGTGCCGGCGCTGCTGCGGCCCGCGGGGGTGACCGGGGACGGGGTCGGGGTGGAGGCGTTCGCGGCGCGGGCGGACGGGCCGTTCGGCGCCGTGGGGAGCCTGCTGTCGCTGGGTGGGATCTGGAACGCGCACGCGGTGCCCGCCGGGTACGGCACGCCGCTCGGCGCGGTGGCCCGCCTGCTGCTGTCCCTGGCCGGCATCGCGGGGTTCGCCGCGCTCGCCGGCTTCGCCCGGCGCGGGCGGGCCGCCTCGGGCGCCGGGCCTGCGGGGGGCCTCGGGTGGCGATGGGGCCTGGTGGTGGCGGCCGTGGCCGGGTTCGGGGTGGCGTGCCTCGGCGTGACGGCCCCGGGCAGGGCGGCGCTCACCTGGCTGGTCCACCTGTGGGGCGGGTTCGCGGTGCTCCGGGACGCCCAGCAGTTCGTCGCCCCGCTGGCGCTGCTGGAGGCCGTCGGGCTGGGACTGGCCGCCGCGGCCGCGGCCAGGGCGCTCGCCGGCGGTGGCCGGTGGGCCGTGGCGGTCCTGGCCCTGGTGCCGGTCGCCGTGCTGCCCACGATGGCGTGGGGCGCGACCGGGGCACTGCGCGCGGTGCCGTACCCGGAGAGCTGGACGGCCGCCCGCGAGCTGATCCGGCGCGACCCCGAGCCGGGCGACGTGCTCGTCCTGCCGTTCGAGTCGTACCGGCGCTTCGCCTGGAACGGCGGACGGGCGGTGCTGGACCCGGCGCAGCGCTTCTTCGGCGGCGGGGGGCGGGAGGTGGTCGCCAACGACACCGTGCGCGTCGGCGACCTGGTCGTCCCGAGCGAGGACCAGCGGGCGCAAAATCTAGAACACGTACTAGAAATGCCGTCGCCAGACCTGCTCCGGGCGGGGTTTCGGTACGTGGTCGTGGACGCGGGAACCCCGGCCGAGCGGGCCGGGTTCGACCGGTGGCTGAGGGGCGCGAAGCTGCTCGTGGACGCTTCCGACCTGCGGCTGTACCGTTTGGGTGGACCGATTGCTCAAGGTTCGTCCGAATAGGCCTATTGATCAGTGGCTTTATTAAGATTTCGTTTAGCTACTTCCGAGTAGCAAGAATTGGTTCTAGGTTGGTGACGGTCCCCCAATGTGCCGCGCCCCAGGAGGAACCCCCCAGTGATCAAGATCCTCTTAGCAGCGATCATCGGCATCGCCGTGGCCGCCCTCGTCGCGACCGTCACGACGGTCTCCTTCACCGGCGCCACCGCGACGCCCGTGAACCAGCCGCTCTACAACTACGGCGACCGGTAGACACCACCGCCATGCCGCCCTCCCGTCAAGGGGACGAGCGGGCGAGCCGACCACCACTGCTCGAGATCGTCATTCCCGCCTACAACGAGGAAGGGCGACTCCCCGGGGGGCTCCTGCAGCTGTGCGCGAAGCTTGCCCGCATGCCGTTCCCGACCGCCGTCATCGTGGTCGACAACAACAGCACGGACTCCACCGCGGAGATCGTCAGCACCTGGCCGCGGGGGAAGGTCCCGGTCCGGCTGACCCGGTGCGCGACCCCGGGCAAGGGGGCCGCCGTCCGCGCCGGCCTGCTCCAGACTCGCGCCCCGTTCGTGGGGTTCTGCGACGCGGACATGGCCACCGACCTGCGCGCCCTCGACGTCGCGTTCGGCCTGCTGCTCTCCGGTGAGCGGGTGGTCGTGGGCTCGCGCGCCCACGCCTTCTCCGACGTGGAGAACCGGCACAGCCGGGTCCGCGAGCTGGGCGCCGTCGGCTTCCGCTCGCTGGCCAGGGTGCTGGTGCGCGGGGTGAGCGACACCCAGTGCGGTTTCAAGTTCTTCGACGGCGCACTCGTCCGCGAGGTCGCCCCGCGGCTGCGCACACCCGGCTTCGCCTTCGACGTCGAGTTGCTCGCCCGGTGCGCGGAGAAGGGCGCGACCGTGCTGGAGATCCCCGTCCAGTGGCGCGACATGCCGGGCTCGCGGTTCTCACCGGCCCGGCACAGCGCCGGCATCCTGGTGGAGCTCGGCCGGATCTGGCTGACGCTCCACCTGGAGCCGCGCGCCTCCGCCGCGCCCGCCTGGGAGCCGCCGCTCGACCCCGTCGGATATCCGTGAACATCGCCGTCGTCAACTGGCGGGATCCGTGGCACCCGGCCGCCGGTGGCGCCGAGACGTACGCGTGGGAGATGGCCCGCCGCCTCGCGGCGGCGGGCCACCGCGTTCACTTCGTGACCGCGCGCGCTCCCGGGCAGCCCGCCCGGGAGGAGATCGACGGGGTACGGCTGGTCCGCATGGGCGGTCCGTTCTCCGTCTATCCCCGGGTGCTGGCCTGGCTGCTGCCGCGCCGGTCGTGGTTCGACGTGGTGCTCGACTGCCAGAACGGCATCCCGTTCTTCACCCCGTGGGTGCTGCCCCGCCGCACCACCGTGCTGTGCGTGGTCCACCACGTCCACGACCGGCAGTTCGGCGTCCACCTGCCGCGCTGGCTCGCCGCGGTCGGGCGCCTCCTGGAGGGGCCGGTCTCCCGGTGGACCTACCGCCGGCGTCAGAGCGTGGCCGTGTCGCCGTCGACGGTGAACGCCATGCGCGAGCGGCTCGGCTGGACCGGGCCCATCCAGATCATCCCGAACGGCGTGAGCGTCAGCACGCCCGCGGACATCCGTAAGAGCGCCGCCCCCCGGCTCGTCTGCGTCGGCCGGCTCGTCGCGCACAAGCGCGTGGACCTGCTCCTCGACGCGGTGACCGAGCTGAGGGAGCGCTGGCCCGGCCTGACCGTGGACCTCGTCGGCCGGGGCCCCGAGGAGGCGCGCCTGCGCGCCCGGCTGCCGGAGGGCGTCACCATGCACGGATACCTGTCCGAAGCGGACAAGGAACGGCTCATCGCCTCAGCGTGGCTCCAGGTCAACGCCTCCCAGGGCGAGGGCTGGGGGCTGTGCGTGCTGGAGGCCGCCGCGCTCGGCGTCCCCACGGTCGCCTTCGACGTGGACGGGCTGCGCGACGCCGTACGGCACGGCGAGACCGGCTGGCTGCTGCCCGAGGGCACAAGTCTGGCCAAGGGCGTCGCCGCCGCGCTCGACGAGCTGGCCGGCGGCCGGAGCGACGGCTACGCGGCGCGGTGCCGCGCGTGGGCCGACCGGTTCTCCTGGCAGAGCAGCGCCGAGCGCATGGCCGCGCTCATGCGCGGCAGTCCCGCGGCCGTCCCCCTGTGGACCGCCCCTGCGCCCCTGGGGGAGGAGCGATGGTGAGCGACACGGTCCGGCACCGCCTGTGGCTGCTGCTCTGCTGCCTCGGCTTCGCGGTGCTGTCGTTCACCACCAGGCCCGGCAGCATCATCGGCGACACCAAGATCGACCTGGCGCTCAACCCCCTCGGCTGGCTGGAGCGCGCCGCCCACCTGTGGGACCTCCAGCACTTCGGCCAGCTCCAGAACCAGGCCGCCGGCTACCTCTTCCCGATGGGCCCCTTCTTCGCCCTCGGGAAGATCACCGGCGTCGAGCCGTGGGTGACGCAGCGGCTCTGGCTGACGCTGCTGCTCAGCGTGGCGTTCCTCGGCGTGGAGCGGCTGTCCCGGCAGCTCGGCATCGGCACGCCCGGCACCCGGATCGCCGGCGCCCTGGCCTACGCGCTCGCGCCCCGCGCGCTGTCCATCCTCGGCGAGATCTCGATCGAGTGGTTGCCCGCCGCGATGCTCCCGTGGATCCTCATCCCGCTGCTCACCGCGTCGGAGACCGGGCAGCGGGCCCGGGGCGCGATCAGGTCCGGGCTGGCCGTGGCGCTGTGCGGCGGCGTGAACGCCGTCGCCGTGCTGGCCGTGCTCGTCGCCCCCGTCGTGTACATCCTGACCCGGCCCCGGCCGGTGCCGCGCTGGCGGATGCTCGGCTGGTGGACCGGCGCGGTCACCGTGGCCACGCTGTTCTGGTGGGCGCCGCTGCTGCTCGTCGGCCGGTACGCGTTCTCGTTCCTGCCGTACACCGAGACGGCGTCCACGACGACGCAGGTCACGTCGCTGACGAACGTGCTGCGCGGCACCTCCGACTGGGTGCGCTTCCTGACCGTGAACGGGGTGGACCAGCAGCCGCCCGGCTACGCCATCGCCACCTCGGCCGCGATGGTCGTCGTCACCGGCGTGCTGGCCGCGCTCGGCCTGGCCGGCCTGGTGCGGCGCGACCTGCCCGCCAGGGGGTTCGTGGTCACGCTGTTCCTGGTCGGCGTCATCGCGCTGGTCGCCGGGCACACGAGCGCGCTGGAGCCGATCGTCGCCGAGCCGGTGCGGTGGCTGCTCGACGGACCGCTCGCGCCGCTCCGCAACCTGCGCAAGTTCGACCCGCTGGTGCGGCTGCCGATCGCGTTCGGCCTGGCCCACCTGCTCGCCGTCAGCTACCAGCGCGCCCGCGCCGTCACCCCGTCCGCCCCGTCGGCCGAACCCGCCGAACCCGCCGCCCCGTCGGCCGTGCCCGGTCCGGCGCCGGTCGCGCGCCCGCGGGCGAACGTCCGCCTGCCGGTGCGCGTGGTCGCCCTGGTCGCCCTGGCCGGGCTCGTGCTGCCCGTCTTCAACCAGGGGCTCGCCATGCCCGGCGCGTTCAAGGAGGTGCCGCTCTACTGGCGGCAGGCGGCGGCCTGGATCAACGAGAACGCGGGCGACGACGGCGTCCTGGTCGTCCCCGGCGCCAAGTTCGGCGAGTACCTGTGGGGCCGGCCGGTGGACGACCCCATGCAGCCGCTGTTCAAGGCCCGCTGGACCACCCGGCAGGTCACGGCCGCCGGCTCCGTCGGCCTGACCCGGCTGCTGGACGTCATCGACCAGCGCCTCACCTCCGGAGAGGGCTCGGCCGGGCTCACCGAGGTGCTGCGCCGGCTCGGCGTCCACTACCTGCTCGTCCGCAACGACCTGATGCGCGCCAACCTCCAGGGCGCCTGGCCGGCCCGCATCCAGGAGACGCTGCGCGAGTCGCCCGGCATCAGCCGCATCCGCTCGTTCGGCGGCGAGGTGGGCGACGGCTTCACCGACGACGCGGTCGACTCCGTCGACTGGCCCTCGCCGGCCCTGGAGCTGTACGAGGTGGCGGGCGGCTCCGAGCTGGTCGGCGTGGAGTCCGCGGGTGACGCGGTGCGCGTGCGCGGCGGCCCCGACTCGCTGCTCACGATGGGCGACCTCGGGCTGCTCGGCACCGGCCCGGTGCTGGTGAACGACGACGCGAGCACGTACGAGGTGCCGACCGTGGTCAGCGACGCGCTGCGGCTGCGCGAGCGGCAGTTCGGCGAGATCCGTACGAACTGGACACCCACGCTGACCGCCGACCGGCGCGCCGACTTCACCGGCGTACGGGCGCTCGACCTGCTGGAGGACGGCTGGCTGGAGGAGACAGCGACCGCCGAGTACGACGGCATCTCGTCGATCACCGCCTCCTCCTCCGTGGCCGACGCCGACGCCATCTCCGGCCTGAGCACCCCCGGCCGCGGCCCGTGGGCCGCCATGGACGGCGACTACGAGACCGGCTGGGAGAGCGGTGGCTGGCACCGGCCGCAGGGCGAGTGGCTGCGCGTCGACCTGCCCCAGCCCCGCGAGATCCCGAGCCTCAAGGTGACCTTCACCAACAACGTGCTGCTCGGCCAGTCGATCAGGCGGGTGGCCGTGGAGACCGAGGGCGGCCGGCTCGTCCAGGACGTGCGGCAGACCAACGAGCCGCAGACGCTGCGCGCCCCGCCCGGGACGACGACGTGGCTGCGGATCACGATCCTCGCGACGTACGACAGCGACTGGAGCTTCGTGCAGCGGGTCGGCATCACCGAGATGACGATCCCCGGCGTGCTGCCGGGCCGCACGATCAGGCTGCCCGGCGAGAGCGGCGACGCGTACGTGATGGACCGCGGGCTCGACGCGCGCCCGGAGTGCATGCGCAACCGCGACCGGTGGGTCTGCAACCCGCTGCTCGCCCGGCCGGGGGAGGAGGGCGCCGGGTTCGACCGCACCTTCTCCGCCGAGCGCAAGCACTCCGCCACCGTCCAGGGCACCGCCGTCCTGCGCGACTCCGGGCTCGCCGACCGCTACAGCCGCCTCAGCGGCGACCTCACCCGCGTCCAGGGCACCTCGCAGGTCAGCAAGGACCCCGTGGTCGCGCCGAGGTCCGCGTTCGACGCCGACGCCGCGACCACGTGGGTGCCCTCGCCCAACGACGCCGAGCCCACGCTCACGCTGCGCTGGAACGGGAAGCGCACGATCTCCCGCCTCCAGGTCGCCCGGCCCGGCGGCGACAAACAGCCGCTCGACATGGTCGTCGTCGGCGACAAGGGCGTGGTCCGCAGCGGGCGCGTGGACGCGGGCGGCGTCCTGAAGATCAAGCCGCTCACCACGACCCAGCTCAAGCTGCGCTTCTTCCCCGTGTCCCGGCGTCTCCAGGTGACCGAGCTGATCATCCCCGGCGTCGCCCCGGCCAGCCGGCCCGAGGGCATCCCGTTCCGGCTGCCCTGCGGCCAGGGCCCCGAGCTGCGGGTCAACGGCAAGGTCATCCAGACCCGCGTCACCGGCACCTACGCCGACCTGCTCGAACAGCGGCCCCTCCGTTTCACCGGCTGCGCGAGGGCGGCGCTGTCGGCGGGCGACAACCGGGTGCGGGCCGCCGGCTGGGACCCGTTCGCGGTCGACGACCTGGTGATCGGCTCACTGCCCGAGCAGCCGCTCCCGGTCGAGGGCGCCGCGGCCCCCGGCACCTGGACGCAGTCGGAGCGCGAGGTGCGCGTGACGGCGCCCAAGGACTCGTTCCTGGTCGTCAACGAGAACTACAACGCCGGCTGGCGGGCGAGCCTCGACGGCCAGACGCTGCGGCCGGTCCGCATCGACGGCTGGAAGCAGGCGTGGGAGCTGCCCGCCGGCACCTCGGGGACCGTGCGCCTGGAGTACGGGCCCGACCGGGCGTACTGGCTGGCGCTCGCGCTCGGCCTGGGCGGCATCGCCGTGCTCGCGCTGCTCGCCCTGGTGATGCGCGGCCCGCGCCCCGAGCACGTGCTGGAGACCGCCGCCGCCGCTCGCTCGCGGCTGTCCGGCTGGCGCATGCCGTACGCCGTCGCCGCGGGGCTGGCGTTCGGCGCCTGGGTGGCGGGCTGGGCCGGCATGCTCGTGGTCCTCGCCGCGGTCGTCGCGGTCCTCTGGGCCCCGGCGCGGCGGTCGCTGCCGAGGTGGTGGCCGGCCCCGCACTGGGCGGCGGCGCTGCTGTTCTCCCTGGCGACGGCGTCGCTGGCCGCGGCGATGGCGCTGCGCGACTACGGCGCCGACGTGGACCTGCTCGCCGACCACGTGCCGCAGCTCGTGGCCTGCGCGGCCATGGGCGTGCTGTTCGGCCGGCTCGTCAGCGAACCGGCTCCGCCTGACGCTCCGCCGGAGCTTCCGGCGGAGGAGCCGATGCTGACCGGCGCCCGGTCAGCTTGAGCGCCCGCTCCTCGATGAGGTGGTAGCTGGCCACGCTCACGAGGAGTGAGCCGACGAACGTCAGGATGCCCACCTTGACGAAGTCGCCGCTGAACGGCTGGGTGTCGGTCACCTTGTAGTACAGGGTGATGACGGGCGCGTGCCAGAGGAAGAAGCTGTAGGAGATCCGGCCCAGGTACGCGGTGACCGGGTTGCCGAGCACGCGGTGCCTGAGCGAGTCGCGCCGGGCCGCCAGCGCGAACGGCGCGACGACCAGCACGGCCACCGCGGCCTCCAGGATCATCCGCCAGAGCGACTGCGAAAGGCTCGGCAGGTCGAGCGTGCGCGGGCCGGCCACCTCGGTGCTCAGCACCACGTACAGCAGCAGCGCGAGGACGAGGAGCTGCGGCGCGAGCGCGTCCACGACCCGGCTCTCCCTGATCCACACCGAGAGCACGGCCATGGCCATGCCGGCGGCGAAGTAGATGAGGTGGTGCGGCAGCCACAGGGCGAGCTGCGGCTGGTCGAAGACGTGGGCCGCCACCGCGCTGCCGAAGGACACCAGCGGGAGCACGGCGATGCCGCCGAGCAGCCGCACGGGCCGGTTGCCGTGCCGCGCCCAGCGGTGCAGCAGCCAGGCCAGGACCGGCAGCACCAGGTAGAAGGCCATCTCGATCGGCATCGTCCACATCTGGTACAGGCCGTCGGGGGCGCGGGTCTGCTCGGTGTAGTTCTGCAGCAGGAGCAGCCACTTCGCCCAGCCGCCGAAGTCCAGGGAGCTCCACGCGAGCAGGGCGAGCGTCGTCACCACCCAGTACGCGGGCATGACGCGTAACACGCGCCGCCACAGGTAGCCGCCGGCGCCGGGCGCGGGCGTGTCCTCCAGCACGGCGCGGGCCCACGGCCGGTACAGGAGCAGGCCGGACAGCAGGAAGAAGATCGGGACCGCGATGCCCAGCCGGGTCGTCATCCAGGCGAACATGCCGTCGCGGTACATGACGCCGGTGTTGCCGGCCACGTGCAGCACCCACACGCCGAGGGCCGCCAGCGCGCGGATGCCGTCGAGGGCGGTGTCGCGACGGGCGGGGGCGTCGAGCGGCGCCACACGCAGCTCTCCGGGCGGCCCCGGAGGCCGTCCCTCCGCGCCCGCCGGGGCGGCGGTCTCCGCGGCGGCAGGGGCCTCTCCGGCGTTCGGGGCGGCGGGTGTCGTTACGGGCGCTTTCTCAGGACCAGGACCAGATTCCACGTGGCGAACTCCCTGACGATCGGGACCTTGAGCATCGGGCGGTACCACCAGGGCAGGTAGCGGGGGAACGCGTCGACGAGCTCGACCCGCCGGTCGCCGCGGGCCCAGCGCAGGCCGTGGGCGACGGAGACGGGGTAGAGGCTCCGGCCAAAGTGGTTTTTGGGCGGCTTGCCGTACTTTTCCTGATATTTCTGGGCGGCGCGGTGGCCGCCCAGGTAGTGCCAGGGCGAGGTCTCGTGACCGCCCCACGGGGAGAGCCAGTTGGTGTAGGCGAGGAAGACCAGCCCGCCGGGCCGGGTCACCCTGACCATCTCGGAGGCCATCCGCCACGGCTCCGGCACGTGCTCCAGCACGTTGGAGGAGAAGCAGACGTCCACCGAGGAGGTGCGCAGCGGCAGGTCGAGCGCGCTGCCGAGGACGCCGCCGCTGGGCGCGCCCTGGCCGGCCAGCTCGCCGGCGTCCACGTCCACGCAGACGCAGCGGGCGCCGTGGCCGCGGAACTCCGAGGCGAAGAAGCCCGGACCGCCGCCCACGTCCAGCACCAGCCGGTCGCGCAGGTCCACGTACCGGAGCAGGAGCCCGGCCGTGTCGGCCGCGAGCGTGGTGTAGTAGCCCTGCTGGTCGCCCTGCTCGGTGCGGAACGCCCGGAAGAGCCGGATGGACCGCGCCAAGTCAGCGCGCATGGGCATATTTGCCGCTTTCATAGGGAGAACCACGATAGAACCTGTTTCTATCAATTTGATTGCGGCTCCGTACCGGCCAGTGACGTATGTCACTCACTGTCATACTTTGATGCCGGATGTTTCGGCAAGACGACAACAGGTTCTAGGATCGCGGAGGCCTTTGATGGGTCGCATCTCCACGCTCGTCCTCATCGGGGTCGGTGCCTTCTTCATCGCCCTCGCGCCCCTCATGAAGTTCTGGGCGGCGGGTAAGATCATTTCCGCCCCGGCGAACCAGTGGGGCGTCACGCGGCTGGAGGCCAAGGGCGCCCAGTACTTCTCCACCCAGGACCTCAAGGTGCTCACGGCCGACCTCGACGTCATCGTCACCACGCGCGGCGACGTGAAGGAGGCCGACTCCGACCGGGTCGTCTGGGACGAGGCCACCGTCGTCAACGACGTCACCAACCACCGGCCGCAGATCGTCATCAGCGACCGGCGCAGCGCCTTCGACAAGTACACCGGCGTGGGCATGAACTGCTGCGGCGTCAACATCAGCAAGACCCCGGTGACGCTGGAGGGCCAGATCTACAAGTTCCCGTTCGACACGGAGAAGAAGACCTACCGGGCCTTCAACTCCACCGCGGGCAAGGCGTTCGACGCCCAGTTCGTCCGCGAGGACACCGTCGACGGCCTGCCCGTCTACGTCTTCGAGCAGACCGTCCCGCCGACCAAGACCGAGACCCGCAGCGCCCCCGCCAACGTGCTCGGCATGACCGGGACCGCGATGGTGCAGGTGGACCGCTGGTACGACGGCAAGGTGACGTACTACGTCGAGCCCACCACCGGCAGCCCGGTCCGGCAGGACCAGCAGCGGCACGAGGTGCTCAAGACCCAGGACGGCGTCGAGCGATCGCCCGCCTTCGTGGCGGACGTCAAGATGACCGACCGCACGGTGGGCGACCTGGTCGCGCAGGCCAAGGACGGCAAGTCGAAGATGAACCTGCTGCGGAACATCATCCCGCTGGTGCTGCTCATCGTGGGCGTCGCGCTGGTGGGAGCCGGCGTCCTGCTCGGCCGCCGCACTCCCGAGGCCGGCGCCTGACCCGCCTCCCGGAAAAGGCCCGCGCCGCCGGCGCGGGCCTTTTGCCATCCGGCCTCCGAACCGGCCGTCCCCGGTGGCCGTCACGACGTGTTACTAGAACACGTTCTCATATGATGTTACTGGCGGGTACCGACAAAAGGTTCTAGAGTAGAACACGTTGCAGTTGACCGTTATGCGGTCGTATTGTCGGGCCATGCGGACACGTGTAACGGACATGTTCGGAATCGAGCTGCCGATCTTCGCGTTCAGCCACTGCCGGGACGTCGTCGCCGCGGTCAGCCGCGCCGGCGGGATGGGCGTCCTCGGCGCCCTCTACTTCACTCCCGAAGAGCTCGAGATGGAGCTCAAGTGGATCGACGACCACGTCGACGGCAAGCCGTACGGGGTGGACGTCGTCATGCCGGCCTCCTACGAGGGGGCCGACTTCCCGGCCGAGGAGCTGGTCGGCCGGCTCCAGTCGATGATCCCCGAAGGCCACCGGTCGTTCGTGGAGAACCTGCTGTCCTCCCACGGGGTGCCGGCGCTGTCGGCCGACGCCGAGGCCGGCAAGGTGCTGCTCGGCTGGACCGACGCCACCGCCCGGCCGCAGGTCGAGGTCGCGCTGCGGCACCCGATCGCCCTGCTGGCCAACGCCCTCGGCCCGCCCCCGGCCGACGTGGTCGAGCTCGCCCACTCCCACGGCGTCAAGGTCGCCGCGCTCGCCTCCACCCCGCGCCACGCGCTCAAGCAGGTCGAGGTCGGCGTGGACGTGGTGGTCGCGCAGGGCACCGAGGCCGGCGGCCACACGGGCGAGATATCCACCATGGTGCTGATCCCGCAGGTCGTGGACGCGGTGGACGTGCCGGTGCTGGCCGCGGGCGGGATCGGCAACGGCCGTCAGATGGCCGCGGGCATGGCGCTGGGCGCCGAGGGCGTCTGGACCGGCTCGCTGTGGCTGACCGTGGAGGAGGCCGACACGCCCGAGATGGCCAAGCAGCGCATCCTCCAGGCCACCTCACGCGACACGGTCCGCTCGCGGAGCTGGACGGGCAAGCCGGCCCGGCTGCTGCGGAACGAGTGGACCGACGCCTGGGAGTCGCAGGAGTCGCCGGGGACGCTGCCGATGCCGCTGCAGTTCATGCTGGTCTCGGACGCGCTGCGCCGGATCGGCCGCTCCGACGCCTCGGAGCTGGCCACCTTCCCCGCGGGCCAGGTCATCGGCCTGACCAACCAGGTGCGCTCCACCCGGGACGTCATGTACTCCCTGATGGAGGAGTACAGCGAGGCCCTGGAACGGCTGGACCGCATCACCGGGGACTGATCGCTGACACCGGCACGGTGGTCAGGCGTCGTGACCCTCGCGAGGACCGCCTTCCACGCGATCCTCGTCGCCGAAGAACTCATCCGCCTCATGTCGCATCGTGTGGTGATCGACGCGTGCCGGCCCGCGATGCTTGGCGATGAGTTCCTCGGCGCTGAGGGCGGTGTGCTTCATGGAGCCCATTGTTGCCCGGCGCAGCACGTGGGGCTACGCGGTCTCACCGGCCCTCGTAGGTGGCCGGGCGCTTCTCCTTGAAGGCTCGGGTGCCCTCGCGGGCGTCGGCGGAGCCGATCACCGGCCAACCCAGGTCGTCCGACACCTTCAGCGCCTCGGCCTCCGGCATGCCGAGCGTGTCGCGGTAGGTGCGCAGGATGGCCTGGACGGCGAGCGGGCCGGAGGCGGCGACGTCGGCCGCCACCTCCAGGGCCGTCTCCAGCGCCCGCCCGTCCGGGACCACCCGGTTGACCAGGCCCATCGACAGCGCCTCGGCGGCCGTGACCGCGCGTCCCGTGAGCAGCAGGTCCATGGCGTGGCAGTACGGGATCTGGCGCGGCAGCCGTACCGCGCTGCCGCCCATGGGGAACAGCGCCCGCTTGGCCTCGAACAGCCCCAGCGTGGCCGACTCGGCGACGATCCGCAGGTCCGTCCCCACCAGCAGCTCGGTCCCGCCGGCCACCGCGTACCCCTCCACGGCGCAGACGATCGGCTTGGTGGGCAGCTCCTCGCGCAGCAGGCCCTTCCAGTGGAAGTTGGGGATGCGCGCGGCCCGCGCCTGCACGTCGGGGTCCGTGGACGGCGTGCCCATCGCCTTGAGGTCCGCGCCCGCGCAGAACGTGCCCTCGGCGCCGGTCAGGACCGCGACGCGGACCCCCGTCTCCTCCGACACGTACGCCCACGCGGAGGCGAGGCCGACCAGCATGTCCGAGGAGAGCGCGTTGCGGGCCTCGGGGCGGTTCATGGTGACGACCACGACGTGGCCGTCGCGTTCGACACGGCAGTGCGGGGTGCTGATCGGCAGGAGCTCCACGGACGCCTCCAGGATGCTTGTATCAAGCGCTTGGTAGGCAGTGATCCTACCCCGGCGCGGCCCGTCCGACGACGACCTCCGCCCGCCGGCGTCGTCCTACGATCAAGCGCTTGCTCTGCTCTCTCCGGCCGGGTTACGCTGCCCTGGCAAACGAGAACAAGTTCTCGTTTCCGCCTGGCAGGCCGGAGTCCTGTGGCGATCCTCCGGGCACCCGGCGCCTCGACCACTGACGAGGAGTACCCATGGGCACGCTCGGATTCTGGAGGCTGGCGCAGGCGGATCCCGGCTGGATCGCCGCCGTCGACCCCGACGGCACGGAGCACCGCGCGGGCGACCTGCTCGCCCGCTCCAACCGCCTCGTCCACGGCCTGCGCGAGCTGGGCCTGCGGCCGGGCGACGGCATCTGCGGCCTGGTGCCCAACGGCGCCGACGGGCTGGTCCTCTACCTGGCCGCGCTGCAGGCCGGCTGGTACTACACGCCCGTCAACTGGCACCTGACCGGTCCCGAGATCGCCTACATCGTGGCCGACAGCGAGGCCAAGGCGTTCTTCGTGCACACCCGCTACGCCGCCGAGGGCGTACGGGGCGCCGAGGCCATCGCGCCCGAGCGCCGCTTCGCCCTGCCCGAGGGGGAGGCCGTCCCCGGCTTCCGGCCGTTGACGGACCTGATCGCGGGGCAGCCGGACACCCTGCCCGCCGGCCGCACGGCCGGGCTCACCATGCACTACACCTCGGGCACCACCGGCAAGCCGAAGGGCGTGCGGCGGCCGCTCAACGGGCTCGACCCCGACGACGCCGCCGAGATGATGACGTTCCTGCTCGGCCTGTTCGGCATCACGGCGGGCCGGCCGAACGCGCACCTGGTCACCTCACCGAACTACCACACGGCCGTCACCCAGTTCGGCGGCACGGCCCTGCACATGGGCCACACCCTTGTCTACATGGACAAGTGGGACGCCGAGGAGACGCTGCGGCTCTGCGAGCGCCACCGGATCACCAACTCCCACATGGTCCCGACCCACTTCAAGCGGCTGCTCGCGCTGCCCGAGGAGACCCGGCGCCGCTACGACCTGTCCTCCCTGAAGTGGATGATCCACGCCGCCGCCCCCTGCCCGGTCCCGGTCAAGCAGGCCATGTTCGCGTGGTGGGGCGACTGCGTCTACGAGTACTACGCGGCCACCGAGGGCGGCGGCACCCTGGCCACACCCGAGGGCTGGAAGTCCCACCCGGGCACCGTCGGCAAGGCGTGGCCGATCAGCGAGCTGCTCATCGTCGACGACGACGGGCAGCCCCTGCCGACCGGCACCCCCGGCACGATCTACATGAAGATGCTCGGCGCCCGGTTCGAGTACAAGGGCGACCCGGCCAAGACCGAGGAGAGCCGGCTCCAGGACTACTTCACCGTCGGCGACATCGGCTACCTCGACGACGACGGCTACCTCTACCTGTGCGACCGCAAGTCCGACCTGATCATCTCCGGCGGGGCCAACATCTACCCGGCCGAGATCGAGAACGAGCTGATGATCCACCCCAAGGTGGCCGACGTGGCCGTCTTCGGCATCCCGGACGAGGAGTGGGGCGAGCAGATCAAGGCCGTCATCGAGCCCGCGCCCGGAGCCGCGCCCGGGCCGGAGCTGGCCGCCGAGATCCTCGACTCGCTGGAGGGGCGGCTGGCCCGGATGAAGTGGCCCCGGTCGATCGACTTCATCGAGGAGATGCCCCGCGAGCCCAACGGCAAGCTGCTGAAGCGCAAGCTCCGCGCGCCGTACTGGGAGGGGCGCGACCGCGCCATCTGAGGGCGCCATCCGAGCATGATCCGACAACACAGAGCGGAGGGCGTGTGGAGACGAGCGAGCCGCTGGTCGCCCGGCATGTGCTGGAGTTCCCCGGCGGGTACACGCGGACCACAGGGCCGGTGATCGGGCGCTTCCTCACGGAGCTGCGCGCCGGCCGGATCGTCGGGGTCAGGACCGCCGAGGGCCGGGTGCTGGTGCCGCCCCTGGAGTACGACCCGGCGACCGGCGACGCCGTCGCGGACGAGTACGTCGAGGTGGGTCCGGCCGGCACGGTGACGGCCGCGGCCTGGGTCCAGGAGCCCCGGCCCGAGCACCCGCTCGACCGGCCGTTCGCCTGGGCGCTGATCAGGCTGGACGGCGCCGACACCGCGCTCGTCCACGCCGTGGACGCCGGCAGCCCCAAGGCGCTGACCCCCGGCACCCGCGTGTGGCCGATCTGGCGGCCGGAGCGCACCGGCCACATCACCGACATCTCCCACTTCGCACCGGAGGTGTCCCGGATCGTCTCGCCGGTCCGCCCCGAGTACCGCATCCAGGCCGGCGGCGCGCTGCGGGTCTTCCTCGAAGGCGTCCGGCGCGGCGTCTTCCTCGGCGGCCGGTGCGCCACCTGCGAGAAGGTGTACGTGCCGTTCCGCGCCTCCTGCCCCGAGTGCGGCAGCCGCATCGAGGAGCGGGTCGAGCTGCCCGACACCGGCACCATCACCACGTTCGCCATCAACAACCTGCCCGACCCGCGGGCCCCCGAGGTGCCGTTCGTCTCGGCGTACATCCTGCTCGACGGCGCGGACATCCCCATGATCGCGCTCGTCGGCGGCGTGCCCGCGCACGAGGTGCGCCAGGGCATGCGGGTCCGCGCCGAATGGGTCCCGGAGAGCGAGCGGACGCTGTCCATGGCGAACGTCCGGTGGTTCACCCCCACCGGCGAGGAAGACGCGGAGCTGACTTGACTGCTCCCTCCCTGAAGTAAAGGGAGGGAATTCCTGATTCACCGCCGACTGCCTGCCGAGGAGGACTCCTCTTGAGGTCTCACATCAGCTCCACAGGCGTTTTCCTTGTCCGCCAGCCCGGCGGCCAAGATGTTCCTCGCCGCGTTGGCGTCCCGGTCGTGGACTGCGCCGCAGACGCACCGCCAGGTCCGGACGTTCAGCGGCATCATGTCGTGCAGGGTTCCACATGCCGAACACAGCTTGGACGATGGGAACCAGCGGTCCACCACGATCACCTCGCGGCCGTACCACTGCGCCTTGTACTCCAGCATGATCCGCAGGTCCCGCCAGGCTGCGTCGGAGATGGCGCGAGCCAGTTTGCCGTTCTTGACCATGTTGCGGATGGCCAGGTCTTCCACGACGATCACTTGGTTCTCGCGAATGAGCCGTGTGGACAGTTTGTGCAGGAAATCTCGGCGTCGGTCAGCGATCCGGGCATATATACGGGCAACCCGCAGCCGGGCCGCGGCGCGGTTGTTCGAGCCCATGGCTTTGCGGGAGAGCGCCCGCTGTGCCTTGGCCAGCCTCCGGCGGTCGGCCCGCGCATGTTGGGGATTGGCGATCTTTTCGCCGGTCGAGAGAGTGACCAGCGTCGTGATGCCCGCGTCCACACCGATCGTCTGCTCGACCGGCACGAGCGGCGTGATGTTCTCGTCAACCAGGATGGACACGAACCAGCGTCCAGCCGCGTCCTTCGACACGGTAACCGTGGACGGCTCGGCGCCGTTCGGCAGCGGACGGGACCACACGATGTTCAGTGGCGCGTCCATTTTCGCCAGCGTCAACTGCCCCTGGCGCCAGCGGAAAGCGCTGCGGGTGTACTCGGCCGAGAGGCGCGACTTCTTGCGGGACTTAAATGTTGGATACTTGGCTCGTTTGGCGAAGAAGTTCGTGAACGCCGATTGCAAGTGGCGCAGCGCCTGCTGCAAGGGGACGCTGGACACGTCCGACAGGAATGCGTAGTCACCACTACCTTTCCACGCTGTCAGCGCAGCCGAGGACTCGACGTAGGAGATGCGGCGGCCTTCCAGCCTGTAGGCGCGAGTGCGTTCTTCCAGGGCCTTGTTGTAGACGAGGCGGACGCAGCCGAACGTCCGGGCAAGCTCTTCCATCTGCTCCGGGGTCGGGTGGAAGCGGTACTTGTAGGCCCGCTTCACGGTTTGCGTCACCCCTCATATTCTGCCGCGCCATCAGCTGGATGTCGTGCAAACGTTCGATCCCGTGGCGCGGCTCTGCTTTTCCATCCACGCCTGAAGGGCGTGTCCACGCTGAGGGAGTTTCGATGAGAGACGTGGCCATCGTCGCCTTCGCCCAGACCCGGCACACCGACCACGACACCGGCGTGTCGGAGCCCGAGCTGATCCTGCCGGTGATCGAGGAGGTGAAGGGGCGGACCGGGCTCAGGAGGTTCGGCTTCACCTGCTCCGGGAGCTGCGACTACCTCGCGGGCGCGCCGTTCTCGTTCGTCTCCGCGCTCGACGCGCTCGGCGCCTGGCCGCCCATCTCCGAGAGCCACGTCGAGATGGACGGCGCCTGGGCGCTGTACGAGGCGTGGGTGCGGCTCCAGCACGGCGACGTCGACACCGCGCTGGTGTACGGCTTCGGCAAGTCCTCGCTCGGCGACCTGCGCTCGATCATGACGCTCCAGCTCGACCCGTACTACCTGGCGCCGCTCGGCCTCGACCAGGTGTCCGTCGCCGCGCTCCAGGCCGCCGCCGTCGATGCGGACCGGGCGGAGCTGGACGCGATCGTCCGGCGCAGCCGCGCCGCCGGCCGGGACAACCCGTACGCGCTGGACCTGCCGGAGGAGATCCCCGGCGAGACGGCCGTCGAGCCGCTGCGGACCTGCGACATCGCGCCCGTCACGGACGGCGCGGCGGCGGTGGTGCTCGCGGCCGGCGACGCCGTCGCGGACCTGTGCTCGCGTCCCGCCTACATCAGGGGCATCGCGCATCGCATCGAGCCGCACTACCTGGGTATGCGCGACCTCACCCGGTCGGCCTCCGCGGCCGACGCCGCACGGGCCGCGGGGGTCGGCAAGGGCCCCGTCGAGGTGGCCGAGCTGCACACCCAGTTCGCCCACGAGGAGATCGTCCTGCGCCGGGCCCTGGAGCTGCCCGCCGACACGGTGGTCAACCCGTCCGGCGGCCCGCTGGCCGCCAACCCCGTCATGGCCGCCGGCCTCATCAGGATCGGCGAGGCGGCCGGGCGCATCCACGACGGCACCGCGTCGCGCACGGTCGGCCACGCCGCCGGCGGCCCCTGCCTGCAGCACAACCTCGTCACGGTCCTGGAGGCATGACATGGGAAACCGCTGCGCCGTGATCGGCGTCGGCCAGACGCACTACACGACCAAGCGCCGGGACGTGTCGATCGCCGGGTTGGTGCGCGAGGCCGCGCTGCGTGCGCTGGAGGACGCCGGCCTGACGTTCAAGGACATCGACGCCGTCGTCGTCGGCAAGGCGCCCGACCTGTTCGAGGGCGTGATGATGCCCGAGGCGTACCTCGCCGACGCGCTCGGCGCGGCCGGGAAGCCGATGATGCGCGTCCACACCGCGGGCAGCGTCGGCGGCTCCACCGCGCTGGTCGGCGCGAGCCTGGTGCAGGGCGGCGTCCACGACCGGGTGCTGGTGGTGGCCTTCGAGAAGCAGTCGGAGTCCAACGCCACCTGGGCCCTGTCGACGCACCTGCCGTTCAACGCGTCGCTGGTGGTCGGCGCGGGCGGCTACTTCGCCCCGCACATCAGGGAGTACATGCGCAGGACCGGCGCGCCGGAGCACATCGGCACGCTCGTCGCGGTCAAGGACCGGCTCAACGCGTTGAAGAACCCGTACGCCCACCTGAAGATCCCCGGCATCGACCGGGCCATGGTGGAGTCGACGCCCATGCTGTGGGAGCCGATCCGCTACCTGGAGACGTGCCCGTCCAGCGACGGCGCCTGTGCGATGGTGCTGGCCTCGGAGTCCGCGGTCACCGGGACGCCCGCCTGGGTCCACGGCACCGCGATGCGCTCGGAGCCGATCTTCCGGGCCGGCCGCGACACCGTGAACCCGCAGGGCGGCAAGGACTGCGCCGCCGACGTCTACCGGCAGGCCGGCGTCGGCGACCCGCGCCGGCAGATCGACGTGGCCGAGGTGTACGTGCCGTTCTCCTGGTACGAGCCGATGTGGCTGGAGAACCTGGGATTCGCCGCCGAGGGCGAGGGCTGGAAGCTCACCGAGTCCGGCGCCACCGCCCTCGACGGCGACATCCCGTGGAACGCCTCCGGCGGCGTCCTGTCCAGCAACCCGATCGGCGCGTCCGGGCTGATCAGGTTCGCCGAGGCCGCGCTCCAGGTGCGCGGCATGGCCGGCGAGCACCAGGTGGACGGCGCCCGGCTGGCGCTCGGCCACGCCTACGGCGGCGGCGCCCAGTTCTTCGCGATGTGGATCGTCGGACGGGAGCGGCCCTGATGGAGTTCAACCACGCCGACCTGTTCGAGGGCGTCGCCGACGTCGTCGGGGACCGGGTGGCCGTCGTCTGCGGGGACGAGCGCCGCACCTACGCCGAGCTGGACGCCGAGGCCAACCGGCTGGCGCACTTCCTGCTGGAGCGCGGCGTCGAACCCGGCCAGCACGTCGGGCTGCACCTCTACAACGGCGTCGAGTACCTCGCCGGGCTGCTGGCCGTGCTGAAGATCCGGGCCGTGCCGATCAACGTCAACTACCGGTACGTGGAGTCCGAGCTGCTCTACCTGTACCGGGACTCCGACATCCGGGCCCTGTTCTACGACGTGGAGTTCGACTCCCGGGTCGCGGCCGTGGTCAAGGACGCGCCCCTGCTGCGCCACCTCGTCGCCGTGGGCGGCCCCTCGGTCATCGCCGACGCCGTGCCGTACTGGATGGCGCTGGAGAGCGGCAAGGCGGAGCGGGGCTTCGCACCGCGCTCCGGGCAGGACGTCTACATCATCTACACCGGCGGAACGACCGGCATGCCCAAGGGCGCCATGTGGCGGGTCGAGGACATGTTCATGGCCTTCGGCGGCGGCAACCCGTACGGCGAGCCGCGCGCCACGCCGCAGGAGGTCGTGGCCGGGGCCGCCGGGTCCGGACCCCTGGTGATGATGGCCACGGCGCCGCTCATGCACGGGGCCGCGCAGATGGCCACGTTCATCGGCTGGTGGATGGGCGCGACCGTCGTGTACGTGCGCAGGTTCGACGCGGCCGGGGTGTGGCGGGCGGTCGAGCGCGAGAGGGTGTTCACGATGAACATCACCGGCGACGCGATGGCCAGGCCGCTCGCCGAGGAGCTCGAACGCGGCGGCCACGACCTGTCGTCGCTCGGCGTGATCAGCTCCACCTCGGCGATCCTCAGCGGCGCCGTCCGCGACCGGCTCCAGGAGTTGCTGCCGAACGTCATGATCCTGGACAACTTCGGCTCGACCGAGTCCGGCTTCACCGCCTCCGGTGTGCCCGGCTCGTCCCCGGAGAAGGGCCTGCGCTACCGGCCGAACGCCTCGGCCCGGGTCGCGGTGCTCGACGAGCGGCTGCGGCCGGTGGAGCCCGGCTCGGGACAGCTCGGCACCATGGCCAAGGCGGGGCGGATCGCGTTCGGCTACTACAACGACCCGGACAAGACGGCCCGCACGTTCGTCACGGACGACGCCGGGACGCGGTGGCTGCTGACCGGCGACCTCGCCACGGTGGACCCCGACGGCACGGTCAACGTGCTCGGCCGGGGCTCGCAGTGCGTCAACACCGGCGGCGAGAAGGTGTTCCCCGAGGAGGTGGAGGCCGTGCTCAAGGGACATCCGGCGGTCTTCGACGCGGTGGTCACCGGGGTGCCCGACGAGCGGTGGGGGAGCAGGGTGGCGGCGGTGGTCGAGCCGCGCCCCGGCGTCGAGGTCACCGCCGCCGAGCTGGACGCGCACTGCCGGGAGCGGCTGTCGGGCTTCAAGGTGCCGCGCACGTACGCGTTCGTGGCGGAGATGGTGCGCTCGCCGGCGGGCAAGGCCGACTACCGGTGGGCGCGGGAGACCGCGGAGGCGGCGGCCTCGTCGGGTTAGGCCTTCTCGCCGGTGAGGACGGCTGCCAGGCCCAGGTAGACGAGGCCGGTGCCGACGTCGAGGCGCCGGCGGGCGCGTGCTGACCGCTTCATCCGGCCCGCCAGCCCCGACGACAGCAGCGCGTACGCGCCGTCGCTGAGCAGACCGAGCGTGATCCACAGCGTGCCCAGCACGAGGATCTGCGGCCCGACCGGCCCCGCGTCGCGGTCGATGAACTGGGGCAGGAACGCCAGGAAGAAGATCGCGGTCTTGGGGTTCAGCACGTTGACCACGAACCCCTCCCAGAACATGCGCCGCCGGCTGTGCGGCTCGGCCGCGACGCCCGCCCCGTCCTCCCCGTCCTTGGCCCGGTGCAGCAGCTTGCGCAGGCCGAGCCAGACCAGGTAGGCGACGCCCGCGTACTTGACCACGGTGAACGCCGTGGCGGAGGCCGCCAGCAGCGCGCTGACGCCGAGCGCGGCGGCGGCCACGTGGACCAGCGAGCCCGCGTGCACGCCGAGAACCGACACCAGGCCGGCCGAGCGGCCCTGGGACACGCTGCGCGTGACGATGAACAGGACCGCGGGACCCGGCACCAGGAGCAGCGCCAGGGTGGCGGTGCAGAACACAGCGAGCGTCGCAATATCGGGCATATGGTCATCGTAGGTACGCGGTCAACGCCTTTTCGTCCCGGGCCGTGCAGGTGAGCCGCCGGTCGGGCGGCTCGGCGAGGAGGGAGTGCCGGTGGGACGAAGGACGCCGATGCTCTGGGGCGTGCTCGGTCTCGGCCTGGTCGCCCTGGCACTGGGACTCTTCCTCGGCCGATGCGACAGCTTCGGGCTCTTCCCCCTCGTGGTGACCGCGTACGTCGCCGGTACGGGCCTCCTCGGAGGAGCGCTCGTCCTCCGCTACCGGCCCGGGGCGGTGGCGTCGGTCCTGGTCCTTCTCTGCGTCGTCGCGGCGGCCTTCCTCGGTGGCGTTCTGGCGTTCTCCGTCGCCTTCGCCCGCTGTTTCGAGTTCTGACCGCCGGGACTCTCAGAGGCCGGCGCGGAGGGCTCCCAGCAGGGCCTCGGTGGCGGGCGGGTGGGGCGGCTCGCCGTACACGGCGGCGTAGATGTGCCTGGTCGAGCCGGGGATCTCGGCCACGGAGACGTCCGGGTGGCGGTGCGCGCGCAGGGCCAGCCCCGGCAGCACGGTCACGCCCATGCCCGCCGCGACGAGCGCCTGGACGGCCACGATGTCGTCGCTGGTGAACGACAGCCGCGGCTCGAACCCCGACTTGGCGCAGATGTCGAGCAGATGGCTGCGGCACCGGTCACAGCCGGCGATCCAGTCGGCGTCCGCGTACGCGGTCAGGTCGCCGGGCTCACCGGTGGAGACCAGCAGGCTGGGGTCGTCGAGCAGGTGGATCATGGTGACCCCGGCCTCCTCGGGCGCGGTGTCGTCGTAGCGGAAGACCACCGCCACGTCGACGCGCCCGGCGCGCAGCATCCTGAGCGCCTCGGGCGGCTCGGTCTCGGTCAGGTGCAGCTTCAGCCCCGGATGGTCGCGGGCGAGGCGCGTCGCGGCCTCGGGGACGAACGTGCCGAGCGCCGACGGGAACGCCGCCAGCCGTACCCGGCCGGAACGGAGGCCGACGTGCGCCGCGAGCTCCTCGGCCGTGGCGTCGATCCGGGCGAGGATGTCGGCCGCCCGTGCGGCGAGCAGCCGGCCCGCCTCGGTCAGCCGGATGCCCCGGCCGGCGCGCTGGATCAGCCGGGCGCCCGTCTCGGCCTCCAGCCGCGCGAGGTGGTGGCTGACCGAGGGCTGCGAGTAGTGCAGCTCCCGGGCCGCCGCCGTCAAGGAGCCCTTGCGGGCCACCGCGTCGAGCACGCGCAGCCGTACGACGTCCAACATCCATCAATCATATCTATGGGTCACGCAGAAGACTTCTGTTGGACCTATCGGTCTGTCTGTAGCACCGTAGAAGGGGAAGGCGGATTATCTGCATTCCCTAGGGGGATACCATGAAAATGACGGCCATCACCGAACGGCCCGGCCTGAGCGACCTGGTCACCGGCATCGGACGGATCACCGCACGCGGGCTCCTCCTGCGCGGCACCGCCCACGAGGTCGCGGCGCTGCTGCGCGCCGGCCTGCCCGGCCCCGACATCCTGACGCCCGAGGAGCGCGCCGGCGTGCCCGGCGGCTACGTCTCCCACGTCCTGCACGCCCAGCAGGACTTCTCCATCACCGCCGTGGTCTGGCAGCCCGACGCCGAGACCGTCGTCCACGACCACGTCTCCTGGTGCGCGTTCGGCGTGATCAGCGGCATCGAGCACGAGACGCTGTACCGCGACATGGGCGACCACCTCGTCGAGATCGGCCGCGCCGACAACCTTCCCGGCGACGCCAGCGGCTTCGCGCCGCCCGGCGACATCCACCGCGTCCGCAACACCAGCGGCGAGGTCGGGGTGTCGCTGCACGTGTACGGCGCCGACATCGGCAAGCTGGGCAGCAGCATCCGCCGCACGTACGACCTCCCGATCCGCTAGCTTCTGCCGCCCCGTAGGCGGTGCGGAGGTCAGGCGAGGTAGCCCACCAGCCGGTCCGCCAGCTCCGCCGGACGGGCGAGCATGGGGCAGTGGCCGCCCGGGATCTCGTCGGGCGTGACGCCGAGCCGCGCCCGGACGACCTCCCGCATGAACGCGGGCGTGAAGAACCGGTCGTCGCGGCACAACAGGAACCGCGTCGGCACGTCGGGCCACCTGTCCAGCGGCCACGGCTCCGCGTCCGCCGTGCCCGCGTGCTGCCTGGAGCCGGCCATCATCTCCGCCGCCAGATCGGGCTCGACGTCCTGCAGGAAGAGGTCCACGCCCTCCCCGTCCCCCTGCCGCCAGCCGGTGTTGTGCCACCAGTCGGCCGGCCGCTCGCCCGGGGCCGGGATCATCGCCGTAACCAGCACCAACAGCTCCGCGTGCACCCGGTCGCAGACCAGGGGCGCGACGAACCCGCCCCAGGAATGGCCGACCACCACCAGATCGGAGCAGCCGGCGACCGCTTTCACGACCGTGTCGGCGTAGTCGCGAAGCCCCGCGGACTCGTCCTCGACCGGCAGGTCCACCGCCACCGCCTCGTGCCCCCTGCGGCGCAGCTCCGGCACGACCAGCCGCCAGTCGCGGCCACTCCCGCCACCACCGTGGATCAGCGCGAACGTCGCCATGTCACCCTCCTCCTGAACGCTTCTCCTCGTTGGACCCGCCGCGGCCCGGAAACTCATCGCGACGCCCCGATTGAAGCTGGAGTATCAGCAATCCGGTGATCAAAGAACCGCAAAAGAAGTTTCTTACTATGATCTCCGGATGTTTTCCGCCGCCCCCGCCGCCGCCTCAGCTTCGCCGCACACCCGGCGTCTGGCCTGGTTGGACGCGCTGCGCGGGCTGGCCGCGATCGTGGTGGTCTTCGAGCACGCGCTCGAACCGCTGTGGCCGGAGGCGCGGACGCCGATCAAGGCCGTCTTCGATCCCGGCTGGTACGGCGTGCTGGTGTTCTTCCTGGTCAGCGGCTACATCGTGCCGGCGTCGCTGGAGCGCCGGGGCAGCGTGCGGGCCTTTTGGATCTCGCGGTTCTTCCGGTTGTGGCCGCTGTTCGCCGTGTGCGTGGCCGGCATGATGCTGCTGGCGGCGGTCGGCTGGGACAGCTTGCACACCTGGTGGGGCAGCCGGCCGGTGGCGCTGGCCCTGGCGCACGCCGGCATGCTGCAGAACCTGATGTACGTGCCGAACCTGGCCAATGTGCTGTGGACACTGTCCTACGAGATGGCCTTCTACCTGCTGCTGACGGCGATGTTCAGCCTGGGCGTACACCGGCGCAGCACCGCGGCCGCGCTCGCGTTCGGGGCGGCCGCGGTGCTGGGTGCCGGGCTGCTGCCGGTGGCGCTCCTGTCGGCCGGTGGGGCCGGCCGGATGCTCACCGTCGTGGTCGTGGTGACCGCCGTGCTGGCCGCCGGCCTGGCCGCGACGTTGTCCGGCGGCAGGCGGGTACGGCAGGTGGGCGCGGTGGTCATCGCCGGCACGATCCTCCTGCTGCTGGCGGTCAACCAGAGCTACCCCGGGCCGTGGCAAGGGCTGTTCATCCTGGCGACCATGTTCGCCGGCACCGCGCTGTATCGCGTCGAGACACGGGGGCTCGGCCGCCGGCACATCGCCTGGGTGGCGCTGATACCGCTGGCGGGACTGTGGCTGGCCCGCGCCGAGCTCGGGACGCAGGTGGCGATCGCGGCGGCCTGGCTCACCTTCGCCGCCGGGACGGCACTGCGCCACCGCACGATGCCGTCATGGCTGACCTGGCTGGGCCTGGTGTCCTACTCGATCTACCTGCTGCACCCGCTGCTGCTGGAGAGCGTGGAGTTCTTCCTGCCGGACCCGCCGGCCGTGCCGCTGGCAGCGCGCATGACGCTGCTGGCGGCGGTGTACGCGGCGCTGCTCGGCCTGTGCGCGCTGACCTGGCGATGGGTGGAACTGCCGGCGCAGCGGCTGGGCAGGCGCCTGATCAGCCGGGCCGAATCCCGCCGGGCGGGGTCCGGCCCGGCGGGGGGCTCAGGAGAACCAGACCACGAGCCGCACGTTTTCCGCGCCGTGTAGTCCGCCCAGTGTGCGCATCACGCTCCAGACAGGCCCCCAGTGGGTGTCGTCTCCCGCCACTTCGTCGCGGCGTCGCGTGCCGGAGCCGTCCGTTTCCTGCCAGTTGGCGGAGACCAGCTCGGACCAGGTGATCCACGTTGTGCCGTGGATGTCAGCAGGCCCGCCGTGAGCGGCGTGATCGCTGCTCAGCCTCTCGGACGCGTCACCTGGAAATCCGCGGCCCTCGGCGAGAGGGTGGAAGCCGAAGGAGTTGCGGATTCCGAAGAGGCACGCGAGGGCGTCGTAGGCGTTGCCCGTATTGAGCAGGGAGAGGTCGATGGCGGCGTGCCAGACGGAGTCCTCGTCGTCGGGGCCCCAAAGACGGGCGCCCGGTCGGCACTCGATCATCCCGCTGACTTCGGTGGACATGCCGGAGATCCTGCCAGCTCCGCCGACGACTCGACCCCGGGGTCAGGGCGCCGGCCGGACCCGCCCCCGGTGAGCGCACGGCCACCACCGATCGACCCGTTCCTCACTCCCCGGTGGTGCCGTCGATCCGCTCGCGCAGCAGGTCGGCGTGGCCGTTGTGGCGGGCGTACTCCTCGATCATGTGCACGAGGATCCAGCGGTGGGAGAACCTCTCGCCGTGGCGAAGCCGCTTGCCCAGGGCGTCGAGGGGCAGCCCGGCCGACACCTCCCGCGCGTGCTCGACCTCGGCCCGCCAGACCGCGAACGCCTCCTCGGCGGACGTGTCGTCCACGTTCTCGAAGTCGGCGTCCCGGTTGGTCTCCTTGCCCCACAGGAGCGGCACGTCCTCGTCGCAGAGCACGTGCCGGAACCACGCCCGCTCCACGTGCGCCAGGTGCCGTACCAGCCCGAGCAGCGACATGCCGGACGGCTCCACAGCCGGCAGCCGCAACTGCTCATCGGTCAGGTCCTCGCACTTGAGCGCCAGGGTGTCACGCTGCCAGTCGAGGAACGTGCTCAAAGTGACCCGCTCATCGGCGGCCAGCGGCGGGTCAACACGGTTGTCTGCCATGGGCGGCAACGTACCCCGCCACCCTCCCACCGCGCATCCGGTGCGTTGACTGACGTCAGTGTCAAGGTTCCATACTTGGCCGCATGATCTTCACGCAGGCGGAACTCGACTATCTGGCCGGACAGCATCTTGGCCGCCTGGCCACCGTCTCTCCCGCCGGTCACGTTCAGAACAATCCCGTGGGGTTCTTCGTGGACGCCGCCTCGGGCACGATCACCATAGGCGGGCACGCGCTGGGGGTGTCGAAGAAGTTCAGGAACGTCCAGCAGGGCAGCACCGTGTCTCTCGTCGTGGACGACCTGGCCTCGGTGGACCCGTGGGTGGTGCGCGGCATCGAGATCCGGGGCTCGGCGGTGGCCCTGACCGATCACGAGCCGCCGGTTCCGTACTTCTCACGGGAGATCATCAAGATCACCCCCAGCAAGATCATCTCTTGGGGGCTCGACGGGGCTCGGTCGAGCCGCACGGTGTGATCGGCGCTCGACTGACCGGGCGCTGCTCGGCCCGCCGGCCCGACCAGGTCGGCGCCTACTCGTCGGCGGGGGTCGGTCGGGGCTCCAGCAGGTGGAGGATCTCGGCGTGGCCTGTGCCGAGCCGGCGTTCGGAGCGGAGCGCGCCCGTCTCGTCGCGTACCTCCGCCACGATCCGCACGTCGCCGCCCTCCGACCGCTCGTCGCGGACCGTGACACGGCGTCCCGGTCCCGCCCCGGCCTGCGCCAGGAGCTCCGCCTCGATGTCGCGCCCGGCGTACGGGCGGGCGTGGTCGGCCGGGGTCCGGCCCTGGCCGTCGCGGTGGGCGGGGCTCGCCCCGTGGTCGAGCAGCGCCCTGACCACGGCCGTCGAGCCGTGTCCGGCGGCGTGGGACAGCGCGGTGCGGCCGGCCGAGTCGCCCAGGTCAGGTGTGGCGCCCCTGGCGAGGAGGGCGCGCACGACAGCGAGGTGCTCGTTCGCGGCGGCCCAGTGCAGCGCCGTCATCCCGGTCCGCTCGACGTCCTCCCGCCGGTCGGGGTCGGCCCCGGCGTCGAGCAGGGCCTCGACGGCGTCGAGGTGCCCCCAGGCCGCGGCGGCGCACAGCGGCAGCCCTTCGTGGTCGTCCCCACCCTCGCGGCCGGGGTCGGCGCCGGCTTCCAGCAGCACGCGTACGATCTCCGCGTGGCCCTGCACGGCGGCCCGGTAGAGGGCGGTGCTGCCGTTCTCGTCGGGCTCGTCCGGGAGCGCGCCGCCCTGGAGCAGCCGCCGCACCGTTTCGGCCTCGCCCAGCGCCGCCGCCGTCACCAGACCCGCATCCTCGCTCATGCGCGCCAGTCTCGTACGAGACCGCCCGCGTGATCCACTCGTTTGAACGCTCTGCACTACGTCCTCACGGAGGCGTGGTCGCCGCCCGCCTGCCGGCGGACACGGTCCCGCACGACGACACCGCCGTGGCCAAGGGGGAAGTGGGGGGCGCGGAGCCCCCCCACAAGCCACGGTCGAGGAACCCCGGGGTCAGACGCCCAGCGCAGACGGGGAGCCGAGCTCCTCCAGGAACAGGGCCTCGGCCGTGGCGACGCGGCGCAGCTCCTCCAGGTCCACCCGCTCGTTCGGGGCGTGCACCGCCGCCTCCTCGTCCTCCGCCCCGAAGAGCAGGATCTCCGCCGCCGGGAACTGCTTGAGCAGCGTGTTGACCAGCGGGATGGAGCCTCCGGCCCCGACGTCGCGGGGCGGGCGGCCGAAGGCGCGCTCCATGGCCCGGTTGAGGGCGGCGCGGGCCTTGCCGCCGGAGTCGGCCTGGAAGCCGGACCCCACGGTGAAGTCGCCGAACGACACCTGCGCCCCCCACGGCGCCACCTGGCGCAGGAAGTCGACGACGGCGTTGACCGTGGTCTTCGGGTCGCCGGCCGGAGGGACGCGGACGGTGACGCGGGCCCGGGCCATCGGCTGGACCGCGTTGATGGCCCCGGAGACCGTGGGCACGTCGAGGCCGGTCACGGTGATGGCGTACGACGCCCACAGCCGGTCGGCGAGCGAGCCGGAGCCGACGAGCGAGACGCCGTCGACCACCCCGGCCGTCCGGCGGAACTCCTCCTCCGACGGCCCCTGCCCGAGGAACGTGCCGCGCGGCAGGCCGGGCACGCGGATGTCGCCGTTGTCGTCGTGCAGGGAGGTGACCATGCGCATGAGCGCGGCGAGCGCGTCGGGAGCGGCGCCGCCGAACTGGCCGCTGTGCACGGACTCGCGCAGCGTGCGGACCTCCATGGTGAACGCCGCCATGCCGCGCAGCGACGTGGTGACGGCGGGGTCGCCGACGCGCGGGTTGCCGGTGTCGGCGACCACGATGGCGTCGGCCCGCAGCAGGTCGGGGTTGCGGTCGACGAAGGCTTCGAGTCGCTCCCCGGCGTACTCCTCCTGGCCCTCGATGATGACCTTCACGCCGACGGGGAAGCGGCCCTGGAAGGAACGCAGGGCGAGCACGTGGGAGATGACGCCGGACTTGTCGTCGGCGGTGCCCCGGCCGTACAGCTGCCCGTCGATGAGCGTGGGCTCGAACGGCGGGGTGCGCCAGGCGGCGGGGTCGCCGGCGGGCTGCACGTCGTAGTGGGCGTACAGCAGGACGGTGGGCGCGCCGGGAGGGGCGGGCGCCTCGCCGTACACGGCGGGGAAGCTGCCCTCGACGGGTATCTGCTGCACGCGCGGCAGCCCGGCCGAGCGCAGCAGCTCCTCGGTGTAGGCCGCGGCCGCGTACACGGGCTCCTCGGGATGCCCGGGGAAGGCGACGGACGGGATGGCGGCGAGCCGTCGGAGCTCCTCGACGGCCTGCGGCATCGCCGCGGCGACGGCGTTCTCGATCTGGTCAGGAGTCACGGGACGGTCCCCCGGGGTCGTTTCGGTAGTCAACATCTCATTGGATCACAGACGCTCCCGCACCGCGGGAAACGGGCATGACCCGCGCGCAAATCTACCTGCGGATTTCGTAGCGGTTACATAGAGCTTCTGCGGATCTCGGTTTTCTTGCAGAGTGTCGCGACGCTTTCGCTTGGCAAACCCCAAGTGAACATGCAGACTGTGGGGAGGTCAGAGGCAAGGGAAGATAACCATGACGCAGCCGGACAACGACATCAACAAGGCCGCGCAAGACCACCTGTGGTTGCACTTCACCAGGCATAGCGCCTATCAGCAGGCCGAGATCCCGACGATCGTCCGGGGCGAGGGCTCGTACATCTACGACATCCACGGCAAGCGCTACCTCGACGGGCTCGCCGGGCTCTTCGTCGTCCAGGCCGGCCACGGCCGCAGCGAGCTGGCCGAGGCCGCCGCCAAGCAGGCCCAGGAGCTGGCCTTCTTCCCGCTGTGGTCCTACGCGCACCCGAAGGCGGTCGAGCTGGCCGAGCGGCTCGCGGCCCTGGCGCCGGGCGAGCTGAACCGCGTCTTCTTCACCACCGGCGGCGGCGAGGCCGTCGAGACGGCGTGGAAGCTCGCCAAGCAGTACTTCAAGCTCACCGGCAAGCCGCTCAAGCACAAGGTCATCAGCCGCCAGATCGCCTACCACGGCACCCCGCAGGGCGCTCTGTCGATCACCGGCATCCCGGCGTTCAAGCAGATGTTCGAGCCGCTGGTCCCCGGCTCCGTCCGCGTGCCCAACACCAACCACTACCGCGCCGACGAGATCAGCGGCGTCAAGGGCATGACGCCCGAGGAGTACGGCCTGTGGGCGGCCGATCGCGTGGCCCGCGCCATCGAGATGGAGGGCCCGGACACGGTCGCCGCCGTCTTCGCCGAGCCGGTGCAGAACGCCGGCGGCTGCTTCCCGCCGCCTCCCGGCTACTGGCAGCGCCTGCGCGAGATCTGCGACGAGTACGACGTGCTGCTCGTCTCCGACGAGGTCATCTGCGCCTTCGGCCGCCTCGGCACGATGTTCGGCGGCGAGAAGTTCGACTACGTGCCCGACATCATCACCTGCGCCAAGGGCATGACCTCCGGCTACTCGCCGATCGGCGCCATGATCGCGCACGAGCGGCTGTTCGAGCCGTTCAAGGACGGCGACAACATGTTCGCCCACGGCTACACCTTCGGCGGCCACCCCGTCTCCGCGGCCGTCGCGCTGGCCAACCTCGACATCTTCGAGCGCGAGGACCTGCTCGGCCACGTCACCAGGAACGAGCCGCTGTTCCAGGCCACGCTCGACGGCCTGAAGGACCTGCCGATCGTCGGCGACGTGCGCGGCTCCGGCTACTTCTGGGGCATCGAGCTGGTCAAGGACAAGACCACCAAGGAGACGTTCACGGCGGAGGAGTCGGAGCGGCTGCTGCGCGGCTTCCTGTCCAAGGCACTCTTCGACGCGGGCCTCTACTGCCGCGCCGACGACCGGGGCGACCCGGTCATCCAGCTCGCGCCCCCGCTCATCGCGGGGCCGCGGGAGTTCGACGAGATCGGCTCGATCCTCCGCTCGGTGCTCACCGAAGCGTGGTCTCGCCTCTGACACCCCCCTCTCCGGCACGGCCCCGCGCCGTGCCGGAGCACGTCCCGAAAGGATTGCGCGATGAAGATCGGCGTGCCTGCCGAGGTCAAGAACCATGAATACCGGGTGGCCGCCACGCCGGCGGGCGTGCACGAGCTGGTGCGCAACGGCCACGAGGTGACCGTGCAGCGCGGCGCGGGCCTCGGCTCGCACATCACCGACGAGGAGTACCTCGCGGCCGGCGCGAAGATGCTCGACAGCGCCGACGACGTCTGGGCCGAGGCCGACATGGTGCTCAAGGTCAAGGAGCCGATCGCCGAGGAGTACCACCGGCTGCGTGAGGGCCTGGTGCTGTTCACGTACCTGCACCTGGCGGCGTCGCGGCCGTGCACCGACGCGCTGCTGTCGGCGCGGACCACCGGCGTCGCGTACGAGACCGTGCAGGTCGGCAACGCGCTGCCGCTGCTGGCGCCGATGTCGGAGGTGGCCGGCCGGCTCGCCCCGCAGGTCGGCGCGTACAACCTGATGCGCTTCAACGGCGGCCGCGGCGTCCTGCCGGGCGGCGTGCCGGGCGTGGCCCCGGCGAAGGTCGTCGTCATCGGCGGCGGCGTCTCCGGCCTGAACGCCGCGCAGATCGCCGTCGGCATGGGCGCCGACGTGACCGTGCTCGACACGAACGTCGACCGCCTGCGCCAGATCGACGCCATCTACCAGGGCCGGCTCAAGACGCTCGTCTCCACCTCGTACGCCATCGAGCAGGAGGTGCTGCAGGCCGACCTGGTCATCGGCGCGGTCCTCATCCCCGGCGCCAAGGCGCCGACGCTCGTCTCGAACGACCTGGTCTCGCGCATGAAGCCGGGCTCGGTGCTGGTGGACATCGCCATCGACCAGGGCGGCTGCTTCGAGGACTCCCGCCCGACCACGCACGCCGACCCGACGTACACGGTGCACGGCTCGGTGTTCTACTGCGTGGCCAACATGCCGGGCTCGGTGGCCAACACCTCCACGTACGCGCTGACGAACGCCACGCTGCCGTACGCGGTGAAGCTGGCCAACCTCGGCTGGCGCGACGCCCTGGCCCAGGACCCGGCCCTGGCGGCGGGCCTCAACACGCACGACGGGAAGCTCACCAACGCGCCGGTCGCGCAGGCGCTGCGGCTGCCGTACACGCCGGTGACCGAGGTCCTCGCCTCCTAGGAAGCCGCCGGAGGAGCCGCCGGCGGCGGCGCCGGGCGATCAGCGGACGCCGAGACGGCGCCGCAGGTCGCGGGCGGTGGCCAGCACGTGCTCGACCTCGCCCTGGCTCGGCCAGGGCGAGCTGCCGGGCCGCAGCAGCGTGCCGCGGACCGACGCGAAGTGTTCGACCGCGCTCGCGTGCAGGCCGCTGCGCTCGACCAGCCACCGCACGACGTCGGTGTGGTCGCGCAGCGGCCTGGTCACGAGGTCCCACGTGCCGAGCAGCTCCGACAACTCGTGTACGGCCAGCGCCACGCCGCCCCGGCGGCCGGTCGCGGCGGCGGCCAGCTCGGCCCGCGCCGCCAGCTCCGGCTCGGTCACCCGGTCCCAGCCGGGCGGCGGCGGGTGGGACAGCCAGCGCTCCGCCTCGGCGAACTCCCCGGCGGCCGACAGCAGCCCGCCCAGCTCCACGGCCGCGTGGTGGTGCCCGGCCAGCGCCGCCACCCGGAACCAGTGCCGCCCGGCGGCCAGGTCGCCGTACTCGGCGATGAGCAGCAGCCCGAAGCCGAACGCCGAGCCGGCGTCGCCCGCGGCCGCCGCCCGGCCGAACCAGTGGCTGGCCCCCGCCGGGTCGCCGAGCTCCACGCACACGAACCCGGCCATGCGCTGGTCGCCCAGCCGCCCCGCGTTGGCGGCCCGCTCGTACCAGGCGCGGGCCGTGCGCAGGTCGCCGCGCGACAGCGCGATGCCGCCGAGCTGCGAGGCCGCGCCCGGGTGGTCGCTGGTGGCGGCGAGGCGGTAGTACGCCTCGGCGCTCTCCGGGTCGCGGCGGGCCTGGAGGAGCAGCCCGAGGTGGTAGGCGGAGTCGGCGTGGCCGCCCCGGGTGGCGTGCTCCCACCAGCGGGCCGTCTCGGCCTCGTCGCCGCAGGCGTAGGCGAGGAAGCCCAGGTCGTGCGCGGAGGCGTGGTCGCCCTCGCCGGCCGCCCTGCGGTGCCACTGCCGGGCGGCGGGCAGCTCGCCCGCGTCCTCGCAGATCAGCGCCAGCCGGCGGGCCGCGGCCCGGGAGCCGGAGCGGGCCGCCCGCTCGAACCAGCCGCGGGCGGCGTCCGGGTCGCCGCGCTGCTCCAGCAGCAGGGGGGCCAGGTTGACCGCGGCCTCGACGTCGCCCCGGCCCGCCGCCCGCTCGTACCAGGACACGGCCTCCTCCAGGCTGCCGTGCTTCTCGTGCCAGATCCCCAGGTTGTAGGCGCTGTCGACGTTGCCGCTCACCGCGGCCCGCTCCCACCAGTGCCGGGCCGCCGAGCGGTCGCCGCGCTGGGCGCAGAGCCGGCCGAGCCGGTGCGCGGCCTGCGGGTCGCCCGCCTGCGCGGCCTGGAGCAGCTCGGGCTCGTCGCCGACCCGGGGCGCCGGAACGGCCGGTGCCGCCACCTCACCTTGCCACCACGCCATGCGCACAGGGTGGCACGTGATCGAGTCGGTGCGGAGTGTAATCGCCGAGAGCACTAGGAGAAGTTGATGAAGCCTGTGTACATCCCCATCGCGCAGACGTAGCGCAGGGTTCCGGGTGGTCGCGGAGGCAGCCGCACGGTCGCCGGGAGGGGCACGTCACGGCCCTCGATGGTGACGGTACGAGTGCAGCCGCCGGGGTCGGCCAGCCTGAACACGATCTCCACGGGTACGCCCGCCCGGGCCGTCACGAGCCCGGGACGGAAGCCGTCGCGCGTGGCCCACACCGTGACGGGGCCCGTGCCGGGCGCCTCCTCGCCGGTGACGGCGCCGGCCGGAGGCGTGGCGCCGGGCAGCCAGCCGCCCAGGTTGAGCCCCGACCCGGCCGTCCACAGCCCGGCGGCCAGCGCCACCACCCCGGCGAGGCGGGCCACGCGGGTGTGCGAGACGCGCCGCAGGACGTACCCGAGCAGCGCGAACGCGGGCGCGCTGCCCGCCCCGAACCCGGCCATCACCGCCGCCCGCCTCGCCCGGCCCCGCTGGGCCGTGGGCCGCCTGGGGGGCCTCCGCCTC